>JBBSMX010000015.1:0-50826 GCA_038232935.1 Rhodothermales bacterium
AAGGAAACTCCTCCCCTTGGGGAGGTGGCCGCGAAGCGGTCGGAGGGGGTCCTCAGGCTTGCTACCCCCCCAGTCGCTGCGCGACAGCCCCCCGATGGGGGGCGGGGACAACGTTTCGGATGCTACCAAACAGTCTCTGAGTCTTCAACATCACTCAATCTCCCAATCTCCCAATCAATCGTTCGACGAAGTGTGGTCGTGGACGATGCGCCAGCCTTCGGCGCGCTTTTCGAAGAGGAGGGTGAAGAGTCCGTTCGGGGCGTCGTCCGCCCGTTCGAGTCGCCATCGGCCGAACACCTCAGCCCACTGCGGCGAGAGCACCCGTACGTCGAGGCTGTCGAAGCGGAGGGTGCCCATCGCCGCGGCGTCGGGGTAGCTGCGCTCATAGCCTTCGAGCGTGGTCTGCCAGCCGGTGCGGACGTTCCCACCGGAGGCGAACCGGAGCGAGTCGGTTCGGGCATACCCGTCCATAAACGCCCGGACCGAGCCCCGATTCCACGCGGCCACCTGTGCATCAAGCACGGCGCGGATGGCCTCGGCGGCCTCCGGAGCCGACGGCGTTCGAACCATCGAATCCGTAGCTGGGGCCGTGCACGCAGTGAGTGAGAGGCCGGCGACGACGAGCAGCGCGGCGGTGCGGAAGCGGGCTGCGGAGAACATAGCTACTGGGTAGAAGGGTGAGGGGTGTTACCTCTGAGGGGCGAGCGACGGCGTACTATCGCCATCGGGGCGCGCGTTCAGAACGCGAGAAGTTAACGGTCGGCGTCGCGTGAGGGGGAGCGGGACCCTTTCTTACCCTTGAAGTCAGCGCGCAACGGCATTACTTTCCGCCCCGGCATCAGATCCGCCGCTCCTTACCCCGATCACCCACCGTGTACGCTTAGACGCGCATCTGCTACTCCACGATTTGAACGTCCCCGCCCCGAACCGGCCGTGTCGGTCCGGGGCCGCTGATGCCAGTAGAACCCGCGCGTGCGTATGCTCCGTCCGACCCGCCTGCCGGAGGGCCGATCCCTACTGCTGCCCCTCGTCGGCGGGCTGCTGTTGGTGTGCCTGTGGCTGCTCGCTGCTTTCGACGCTTCGGAGGCGTCGGCCGGTCCGGAGCGCGCGGCGCTGATCCGGCGTGCTGCGCTGACCAGCCCGGTGGCCCGCACCAGCGCCGCGCGCGGCCGGCCTGTCTTCACCGTCGCCCGCGACACCACCGATAGCCTCGACATCGACGTGCTCGGGATCGACACGCTCGACGTGGACACGCTGGATCTCGACACGCTCGGGGTCGATACGCTGGATGTCGACACGCTCTCGGCCCTCACCGACACGACGGAAGTGCTGCCCGACACCGGCCGCGCCGGACGGCTGCTCCCACCGTTCCGCCGCGACCGCTACAACGCGGCGCTGGGGCCGCGCCGCGCGTCTCCGCTCACGCCGCCCCTCGGCAACTACTGGCAACGCCGCGTCGAGCTCGACTCCACGGAGGCGGCGTACACCATCACCGAGCGGGTCGGCGAGAGGGACGTCCGCGTGCCGGTCCGGCTGGGGCTGGGGGCCTACCGCGAGCAGCGCCTCCGCTCCGGACTCGACGAGAACTACCGCGACCTCGTGACCCAGCGAGCCCGCCAGCAGCAGCGCGGCGGGGCCGGCCTCGGCCTCCTCAACATCGAGGTTCCCGGCGGCCGCAACAGCGCCTTCGCCGGCATCTTCGGCTCCAACGAGGTCGATCTCCGCGTCAACGGGCAAGCGAACGTGGATGTCGGGTTCGCCTACCGACAGAACGAGCAGCAGCAGGCCGCCACGGGCCAAGGCGGGCGCGTGGACCCCGACTTCGGGCAGGAGCTCGGCCTCGGCATCACCGGCACTATCGGGGACAAGCTCCAGATCAACGTCAACTACGACACCCAGAACGACTTCGACTTCCAGAACCAGGTCAAGCTCACCTACACCGGGTACGAGGACGAGATCCTCCAGAGCGTCGAGGCCGGCAACGTGTTCCTCCAGACGCCGAGCGAGCTCGTTCGCGGCGGCCAGCGCCTCTTTGGGATCAAGAGCCAGTTCCAGGTCGGCGGGCTCGGCGTGACCGTCGTGGCGAGCCAGCAGGACGCCGAGAGCGACGAGATCGTGATCGAGGGCGGGAGCCAGACGACGACGTTCACGAAGCGGCCCACGGAGTACGAGGACAACACCAACTTCTACCTCGGCTACTACTTCCACAACCGCTGGGACGCCGCCCACGCGAGACCGCCCAACCTCGTCCTCGGCCCCGGCTTTAGCGAGGTCTCCGATATCGAGGTCTACCTCTTCGAGCAGTCGAACGCCAACAACACCGGCTCCGACGACCCCACCATCCACGCACTCGCCCTCGCCGACCTCGGCGAGCCGGAGGCCGTGCTGCAAGGGACCCCGGACAGCCCGCCCGGCGGCGAGCTCTACCTCGCCACCTTCGGCGACTTCTCGGACAGGGATGCCTTCGAGGTGCTGAGCCCCCAGGCCGACCAGTACTCCGAGGAGGAGCTCGACCGCCTCCGCACGCAGGAAGTCGACGTGGCCGCGGAGTTCGGGCTCCGCACCGTCGACTTCTTCGAGACGGACTACCGGAAGCTCCGCGACGGGCAGGACTACACCTTCGATAAGCGCTTCGGCTCGCTCTCGCTCAAGCGCTCGCTCAACAACACCGAGGCCATCGCCGTCGCCTACCGCTACAAGCGCACCGACGGGACCTTCGTCGAGATCGGGGACTTCGGCCGGGGCAGCGGGAGCGGTCCCGATAGCCCCCCCATCATCCTGAAGCTGCTGCGCGGTCCGAACCCGCTGCCGGACAACGCCACGTGGGACCTCACGATGCGCAACATCTACCGCGTCGGCGGCAGCAGCTTCAACGCGCAGGACTTCAACCTCCAGATCCTCTACGCCGCCGGCGGTCAGACGGCCCAGCGCACGCTCCCCGGCGTCGACGTCGGCCAGCAGCAGACGCTCCTCCGCACCCTCGGCCTCGACCGCGTGGACCAGGACGGCAACCGCACCCCGGACGACCTCTTCGATTTCCTGGGGGGCTACACCGTTGACCCCGGCAACGGCCGCGTCATCTTCCCCTACCGTCAGCCCTTTGGCGAGCACCTCCGCCGCGTCCTCGAGCAGCGCTTCACCGAGTTCGGCCAGACGACGACGGTGAACTTCCAGAGCCTCACGCAGCAGGAAGCCCTCGACAAGTTCGTCTTCGACACCCTCTACAACGCCAAGCAGGAGGTCGCCGCCCGCCAGACGGACAAGAACGTCTACAACATCACCGGCGAATTCCGCGGCTCCGTGCAGGAGTTCTACGAGCTCGGCGGCTTCGGCATCGTCGAGAACTCGGTCCAGGTCCGCAGCGGCAACATCGAGCTCACCCAGGGCTCGGATTACACCGTCGACTACACCACGGGAACGGTCACGATCACAAACCCGGCCTACCTCACGCCCGGCCGCAACGTCCGCATCTCGTTCGAGCGCAACCAGTTCGTCGCCATTCAGAAGAAGACCCTCCTCGGCGTGCGGGCGGACTACGAGTTCTCGGACCGCTTCGGCGTCGGGGCGACGTGGATGCAGCTCTCCGAGAAGCCGCTCATCGACAAGTTCCGGCTCGGCGAGGAGCCCATCGCCAACTCGATCTGGGGCCTCGACGCGCGCTACGCGGCCGAGCCGCGCTGGATGACCCGGCTCGTGGACGCCCTCCCCCTCATCCAGACGCGAGCCCCCAGCGCGTTCGAGTTCAAGGGCGAGTTCGCCCAGCTCAACCCGGGCCACCCCGAGACCTTCGCCTTCGATCAGTCCCAAAGCGACCTCCGCGAACTCGGCCGCGACTTTAAAGACGACGAGCTGGGTGGCTCGATCGCGTACATCGACGACTTCGAGGGGACGGAGAACAGCTTCAGCCTGCTCCAGCCAGGCGCGTGGCTGGTCGCGGCAGCCCCGGAGGGCACGACGGCCTCGCCCGGTGCCGGCCCGGACGACGCCCGGACCTACCTCTCCGAGCTGCCCGGCGAAGAGTTCGTCACCTCGTCCCTGCTCCGCACCAACTGGCGCGGCCTCTTCACGTGGTACTCCGTGCTGACGGCGACGTACGAGAGCGACGAGATCCGCCCGCTCGCAGGCAACCCCGCCACCTCGCGCGTCCTCATCAACGAAGTGTTCCCCGAGCGCCAGCTCGAACCCGGCACCCCGCCGACCCTCACCACCTTCGACCTCTACATGGACCCGTCGCGGCGCGGGCCGTACAACTACAACGCCGCCCTCGGCAGGCGCTTCGCCGAGAACCCGAAGGACGTGTGGGGCGGGATGACCCAGCGCCTGCCCGAGGGCTACACGGACTTCGAGGCCCGGAATAACATCGAGTTCGTCGAGTTCATCTTCTCCCCGTACGGAGGCCGCAACGGGGACCAGCCCATCGACCCCGACGCGCGGCTCTACGTGGAGCTCGGGCAGACGAGCGAGGACGTCATCCCGAACCGCCAGTACAACAACGAGGACGGCCTGCTCGGAAGCAACAACGCTGACGCTTACGGGCGTTACTCCGGCGGCCAGCCCGACGGCATCGTCAACGTCAACAACGAGACGCGGCGCACCGAGGACCTGGGGCTCGACGGGCTCCCCTCGCAGATCGCCGCCGCCGCCGCCGCCGCCAACGGGACGCCCTACAGCGACCAGGGCATCCCTACCGAGGCGGAGAAGTTCGCCCCCTTCCTCGACAGCCTGTCCCTGACGCTCGCCGCCGACAGCCCCGTGCTCGCCCTCGCCCAGCTCGACCCCTCCGGGGACGACTTCCGCTCGTTCCAGGACGACGCCTACTTCAACAACGGGACGCTCTGGCCCGGCGGAGCGACGCTCCAAGAGCGGTTCAGCCAGTTCTTCCCCGGCACCGAACTCAACTCCCTCGAAGCGCAGCGGCAGATCGCCGGGAGCGGCGTCCCCGGCAACTCCCGCTTCCCCGACTCCGAGGACCTCAACCTCAACCTCTCGCTCGACCTGGCCGAGCGCTTCTTCCGCTACGAGATCCCCCTCGACACGACCCTCCTCGCGCAGCCCTGCGCCGAGGGCCAGACCGTGGGGTGCAACCCGTTCTACGTCACCACCATCCTCAATGAGACGATTCAGGGCGCTCGGAAGTGGTATCTCATCCGCATCCCCGTCCGCTCCGACCAGAAGACGGCCATCGGCGGCGTGCAGAACTTCAACCAGATCGAGTCGGTCCGCGTGTGGACCGACGGGCACACCGGCCCGGCCACGCTCCGCTTCGCCACGCTCGACCTCGTGGGGAGCCAGTGGCTGAAGTCGGAGCAGGTGCGAGGGGAGTCCGGGACCGTGATCGGGCCGAACCCCGGCCTGCCGCAGCCGTTCGTCGCCACGATCAACAACGAGGAGAACCCGAACCAGTACGCCATCCCGAATGGGACGGTCCGCTCGTTCACGCGGGACCCCACGTCGTCGCAGCCGATCCAGTCTCGCGAGCAGGCCCTCCTCTTCCGCGTCGAGAACCTCGGCGACGGGCAGGAGCGCGCGATCTACAAGCCGTACACCCGCCAGCTCGACCTCACGAAGTACGCCAACCTCCGGATGTTCGTCCACGGTGAGGGGTTCGAGCGCCGGGACTCCATGCGCGTCTTCGTCCGGCTCGGCTCGAACGAGGACAACGATTACTACGAGATCGAGCAGCCGGTCTACCCGTACGAGCTCCCCCCCGGCGTCACGAAGATCGAGGACGTCCCGAGCGGGGCCGACAGCCTCTGGCAGACGAACGTGCCCGTATCCACGCCCGAGGGCACCCGGTTCATCGACCTCAACTCGATCAACATCGAGTTCGACGCGCTCAACAAGCTGAAGCTCGAGCGCGACCTCGCCACCGGCGCCGCCAACGCCCCGATCCCGCTGGACTCCGTCTACGTCGCCCGGTCCATCCCGCTGGACTTCGCGCCGCCGGGGGCTACGCTCCGCATCAAGGGCAACCCCTCCATCAAAGACGTGTCCAACATCGTCCTCGGCGTCCGGAACGCGCGCGACGGCACGGGCCAGCCTCGAAACGTGGTGGTGTGGTACAACGAGCTGCGCGTCAGCGGCTTCGACGAGGCGAAGGGCTGGAGCGGGTACGCGCGGACGACGGTCCGGCTAGCTGACTTCCTCGACATCAATGCCCGCTACAACCAGCAGACCGACGGCTTCGGCGAGCTCGCCAGCGGGCTGGGCAACCGGACGTTCGACGATAGCTGGGGCTACAGCTTCACCACGAACGTGAACGCGCACAAGCTGATCCCCGAGCGCTACGGCTGGCGGATCCCCGTCAACTTCGCGGTGCAGCAGGACGTCTCGGCGCCGCGCTTCTCCCCGAGCCGCGGCGACATCACCGTGGCGCAGGAGATCGCGCAGATCGAGGAGAGCGACCGCTTCACGCCCGAGGAGAAGGCCGTGGAGATCGCTGAGGTGAAAGCCGCGGCCGAGACGGCGAGCTTCTCGCGCGTGATCCGTGTGCCGATCTCGAAGTCCGGCTCGCGCTCGTCGTGGTTGAAGTACACGCTCGACGGCATCGCTCTCACGTATTCGAACACCCTCCGCCAGCAGCGTAGCCCCTCGCGGCAGTTCAACGACACGGACCAGTGGGACGGCGCGTTCTCCTACCGCCTCGCCGTCCCCCGTCCGAAGACGGTACGGCCCTTCTGGTTCCTCGGCGACGCGCCCATCGTAGGCCTCCTCGGCGGGCTCCGGTTGAACGTGCTCCCGCAGAGCCTCCGCTTCTCCGCCAACGCCAGCCGCTCCGTCAACGAGAACCAAGACCGCCCGCGTCGTGGACTTCGCGTGGACTCGGTGCGCGCCGCCGTCGAGGCCGCGCGGCCGGACTTCATCTACCCGATCCGCCAGCAGCACGCGTTCACCCACCGCCGCAACGTCGAGGTGCAGTACAACCCGTTCCAGTTCCTCGCCCTCGGCTACCGCTCTGACGTGAGCCAGAGCCTCAACAGTGCCGGCGCCGACGAGTTCATCTCGACGCTCATTCAGAGCCAGACGGACGTGAATCGGTTCCAGGAGTACCCCGGCCTCACGTTCGAGGAGATCTTCGCGGTCGATGCCGACGGCAACCTCGTCGGCCCTGGTTTCGCGGACTTCGGCATCACGGACCCGGACGAGGTGAACGCGCTCGTCCGGAACTACTCGTCGTCCCGGCTCGACATCATCCCGGCCCAGCAGGTCCTCGGCGACGTGATCACCGGCGAGCGCAGCATCCTCACCGACGACTACAACCAGGGCACGACGGCGACGATCCAGTCCCCCTTCGAGCGGGTGCAGGCGCTGAACTGGTTCCGGCTCCAGCCGGTGACCTACTCCAGCAACTTCACGTGGCGCTACACGCCGATCCCCGGCCAGGACGCCCGTGACCGCGCCGAGAGCGACACGACGGTCGCGGCATTAGCCAACCAGGCATCGGTGCGGGGCGGCCTCAGCCTCCGGTTCGGCGAGCTCTTTGGGAAGATCGGGCCGTACCGCCGGCTGCGCGAGAGCCAGGACGAGGCGCAGCAGGCACGCCAGCAGAAGCGACAGGAATTCGACCAGCGGCTCCAGCGCTACCGCGCCGCGCAGGAGCGCGTGGCCCGGACACAGCAGGAGCTCAGTGACGCTGAGCTCGAAGCCGAGGCGGACTCGGTCGTGGCGGACTCGGCCGCTGCTGCCTTCACGAGCCAGCGGCTGGACGAACTGCACGCCGCCGTCGAGGCCGCGCAGGCCGCAGCCGACACCCTCGACCGGCCGAGCCCGCCCCTCCCGATTCCGAACCCCCTCGACCTGCTGCGCCGCGGGTTCCTCACCCTCACCGGGCCGCGCGATTTCACCCTCACCTACAACGGCTCCTTCGGCGGCTCCTCGCAGGGCATCCTCAACCCCGGCTACAGCCTGCTCGACGGGATCACGGGGGACGGCCCGTCCCTCGGCTACCGGCTGGGCTTCTCCCGCCGCATCGGGGCCAGCGAGGCCGACCGCTACTTCGGAAACGAAGAGCTCGGCACCATCGAGGTGCAGGATGTCCTCCGCGACAACCACCAGCTCGGCGCGCGGACCTCGCTCGAGTTCAGCCAGGCCCTGCGCGTGGACCTCACCTGGGACCTCGGGCTGAGCAACGATCAGACCTTCAGCTTCACGCGCGAAACCCGCGACGACCCGTCCGTGGTGGAGAACGGACGGGGGAACGCGACGGTCCTCGCCCTCGGCGGCTCCTACGACGCCTTCTTCCAGCTCCACCGCGACCGCTACGACCGCAACGTCGCGGGCGACACGATTCCGGGAGACAACGTCGTCTCGGGCGACTTCCTCTCGAAAAACGCCGTCGTGGAGGACTTCCGGAGCGCGTTCCTGACCGGGCTCGGCTCGGTCGGCCGGGGGGGATTCACCGCCCTGCCGGTGCCGAACTGGACCATCACGTACACGGGGATCTCGAACTGGCCCATCATCCGCGCGCTCGCGCAGTCGGCCACCCTGCGCCACGGGTATTCGGCGACGTACGACGTTGGCTTCCAGTCGAACTTGCTCGCGGGCACCCCGAACGAGGCGACCCTGACGCTGCCCGCCGACGCCGGGGGGGGGATCCGGTTCATCTCGGACACACCGTCGCTCGAAGCCACCTCCGTCCGGGTCAGCGAGCGCTTCCAGCCCCTCATCGGGGTCAACCTCGGGTTCAAGGGAGGCGTCCAGGCCGACGTCAACTTCATCTCCAGCGAGAGCTACGCGCTCACGCCGTCGCAGGCGTCGGTGAACGAGCTCCAGACGCAGGAGGTCTCGGTCCGGCTGAGCTTCAACAAGACGGGCTTCCGCATCCCCCTCCCCTTCCTCAGCCGACGCCGGCTCAACAACAACCTCCGCTTCAGCCTCATCGTATCACGCGCGAACAATACGGCCCGCCGCTTCGAGCTCCGCAGCGACCTCGTGCAGGCCATCTCGGGCGTGATCGGGGAGACATTCCTCAACCCGCAGGGCGAGGTCACGACCCGCACGTCGGTGGAGCCGCAGCTTTCCTACACCCTCTCCAACCAGGTCACGGCTACGGCCTTCGTCCGCTATCAGAAGTTCGACAGCGAGGGCAGCATCAACCCCTCCACCACGACGATTAACGGCGGGTTCACTTTCCGCGTGTCGTTCTCGAACTGAGTGGTTTTAGGTTTGGGGTTTTAGGTCCTCGACCGCAAACGACAACAAGCGACGGTTATCGGTTCGCAGTTTGTAGCGTGCTTAACCTCGAACTCCAAACCTCGAACCCCAAATCAGCGAATGCAGTGAGCGCCTCGCCCGCCATCGTCTGCCACCTCGGCCGCGTCGACTACGAAGCGGCGTGGGCGCTCCAGCGCGGCGGGCAGGAACGACTCATCGCGGCCAAGCGGAGTAAGCCGGCCGAGACGCTGCCCCACGTCCTCCTCGTCGTCGAGCACCCGCACGTGTTCACCCTCGGCAAGAGCGGGGACCGCGCGAACCTGCTGGCCGACGACGCTACACTCGCGCGCCGCGAGGCGACGTTCGTGCACGTGGACCGAGGCGGAGATATCACGTACCACGGCCCCGGCCAACTCGTCGTCTACCCCATCCTCGACCTCGACCGCCTTTTCACGGATATCCACCGTTACCTCCGCGAGCTGGAAGAGGCCGTCATCCTCACCTGCTCGGACTACGGGCTGGAAGCCGGCCGCGTGGCCGGACGGACCGGCGTCTGGATCGGGCCGGACGCACGTCCCGAGCGGAAGGTCTGTGCCCTCGGCATCCGCTGCAGCCGGTGGGTCACGATGCACGGCCTCGCGCTCAACCTCAACACAGACCTCTCGTACTTCGACCACATCGTGCCCTGCGGCATCGCGGATCGCGGCGTGACCTCGCTGGCGGTGGAGCTCGGCCACCCGATAGACGAGGCTGAGGCGACAGGGCGTCTCCTCGACCACCTCGCCGCACGGTTCGGCCTGGCGACGACCTCCTATTCAGGCAGCGATGCCCACAACTTTCTCGACACGTTCGGCGTAGCCACTCTCTCCGTGGGCGTGTAAAATCTCTGCGCCCCCATCCGTTTTGCTTTTCCGGCAGTCCGCCTGCCCTACTTTCATCGTAGTTCCTCACCCACTCCGCATTCCCCATGGCTTTTAGCATCGAACAATTCGCCCGTCAGCTTCTCATCGAAGCACTCTTTTACGACGAGGAATACGTCGCCCTCGGCAACGTCAGCCTCATCGACAAGGCCAAACAGCGCGAGCTCTACCTCGCCTCCTTCGACCCCGAGCGGGACACGTTCCTCATCGAGGAAGCCGTCGAGTGGGAAGAGCTCGACGCCGACGAGGACGGGGAGATAGACTACGCGCTCGCCGTGGACGGCAACGAGTACGGCACGTATGAGACCCCCGACGACACGGCCGACGCCCTGCTCACCCTCGCGAAAGAGCACAACCTGAGCCCGAGCTTCATGCTCCTCTTCGACGAAGACGAGGCGTAGCGAAACGATAAAGGGTGAGGGGTAAAGTGAAAAGGGTGAAGAGCGTAAGCTCAGCCTTTCTCACTTTACCCCTCACCCTTTTAAAGCGGCCCACGCCAGCAGAAGCCATCCGGCGATGAACGCGACGCCGCCGAGCGGGGTGACGGCCCCAAGCCACGGTGTATCTGTGAGGACGAGCAGGTAGAGGCTGCCCGAGAACAGCACGGTCCCGGCGAGGAACAGCCATCCGGCCCAGCGCAGCCGAGCGTCAGACCAGCGCTCCACCAGCACACCGACTAGGAGGAGCGCGAGCGCGTGGACCATCTCGTACCGCACCGCTGTCTCGAACGTCGCCAGCCGGGCAGGGGAGACCGTATCGCCGAGGGCATGCGCGCCGAACGCGCCGGCCCCCACGGCGAGGGCTGCCGAGAGCGCCCCGGCAACCATGAACAGGCGGGCCGAGTGGTCTTCCACCAAGCCGCTATCCTCCGACCTCGCCTTCGCGGGGGGGCTGCACGGTAAACGGCTTCACCGTCCCGTTCAGCTTGAGGGTGTAATCGCCCGGCGGCAGTGGCTCAGTGAACGTGTAGTAGAACCGATACGGACGGACGACCTGGGTGCAGACGGCCCCCTTCGGCCTCCGCATCTCGAATGTCACCGTGATGATGTTACCGACGCGCTCCTGCTCGATGTTGTGCAGGGCCGTGCAGCCGTCCGGCAGCGCCCCTCGAAGGAGCAGTTCCACCGGCCGACGGTTGGCCGTGACCGCCCCCGTCCTCACTTCGACATCGCTGAAATAGGCCGGGTAATAGAAGAACTCCTGCGCCGAGTCCGGCGGCACGATGAGGAGGGTTTCCCCTCCCTCTCCCTCTTCGACACGGCGACCGAACGGATTATCCTCCGTCGCCTCGGCCGAGCCCCCGCACGCGCCGAGCCCAACGGCCAACAGCCCGAAGCCGAGCGCGAGTACGAGCGCGTATCTCGTGCTCATCACGGTTTCTCCGGCTGAAGAAGCGCCACCGTATCGGCATCGTCCGCGACGTGCTCGACGGGGGCATCGCCCCAGAGCCGTTCGAGGTCGTAGTACTCGCGCCGCTCCCGGTCGAAGACGTGCACGACCACGTCCACATAGTCGAGCACGACCCACTGGTTGTGTTGCGTCCCCTCGCGCTTCCACGGGCGTTCCCCGGCCTGCTCCTTCACGTCCTCGCGCACCCCTTCGGCGATGGCACGCACCTGGATGTCGGACCCGCCGGTGGCGATAACGAAGTAGTCCGTCACGCCGGACACCTTGCGGACATCGATGACGGTGACATCCGCGGCTTTCTTGCTCTGCATCGCCTCGACAATGAGGGCGGCCAGCTCACGGGCTGGGAGGTGAGTGCTGCGTTGCTTCGGGCGGGATGCGGAAGAGGTCGTAGTCATGAGCAATTGTGGATAAAGTGATGGATCAATGGAATGGAGGGTCAGAGGGATGTACAACGCTAGGCGTCGTCATCGAAGGCCCGAAGGCTCCGGTAGTCGCGCCCGATGACGACGGAGGCGTCGAGGTAGTAGCCCTCACCGGGCTCCTCTCTGACATACGCCTCATCGATGCCGAGGATCGCGGCCACGCCGAGCGCCGCCTCCCGGTTGCCGACACGGTCGATCACGAGCGAGTGCGGCTGCTCGAAATCGGCGTAGTTGCCGCTGCCGACGACATCGAAGTCATGCCGGCGAAGAAACTGCGTGACGCGGCCGGCCACACCTGGTTCGCCGCACCCGTTGAGCACCTCGACCTGCACGATGTCTCCAAGGAGACGTGCGGGGTTCGCCGCGCGGATGGGACTCGTCTCCGGGGTGAAGAAGCGCGTGGCGAGAGCGTAGACGAGCACGAGCGCGAGCACGCCCGCGGCGACGAGCCCGACGTTCAGCAGGAAACTGCCCAACCGGCTGCGCGCGTCACTCATAAGCACTCGGCATGGCGCGCTCGATACAACACACGCGGCACGCCCTCACCGAGAACGTGCCGCGCCGAAACAGGGGAGTGCGAGCGAGCATTAGCGCGATCCCGAACGCCAGAAGAGGTCGTTGAAGTCCGCTGCGCCGAAGTTCGCCCGGAACTGCGAGCCGCCGCCGTAGCCGTACGGGCTGTAGTAGCCGTAGGGACTCGCGTAGCTGCCGAACGGGCTCTGCTGAATCTGGAGTTGGATCACCGAGTTCTCCGTCGGCCTGTAGGCGATCTGCGCGTTCTGGAGGTAGACCTTCGCGGGCGAGTCTTGCGAAAAGCCGAGGCTCTGCTGCACGCCGTCCGACCCGAAGGGCGAGTGCGCCACGCCCACGTCCACCCGCGCCGCGAGCTTGTCCGTCGGCTGGTAGCGCAGGCTCGTCGTCAGCACGCCGAGGCCGAGGCTCTGGCCGCCGAAGCTCGAGAACGACATCTCGTACGAGTTGCTGATCTTGAAGTGGTCGGGGTTGATCAACGACCCGAGCGAGAAGCCTTGCTGGTTCTCGTAGACGGCGACGGGGGCGTCGCCCTGCGGCAGATTCGCGCGGAGCTGTGCATGCGCGGGCGCGGCCAGGTAGAGGACGGCAGCGAGGAGGAGGATGGTCCAGGTATGACGCATCGGCGTGCGGAGGGTCGGGTTCGGGAGCATGATAGAGCCGGCGCTCAGGTTTGTCAATAACGAACGCGCTACCCCTTTGTTCTGGTACGCCCGGTGCTCGCTCGGGGCATATCGTCTGCCCTCACGCGGTCACATCCTCGCTCAGTGCCCGCTCGACGGCCTTGAGCCCCCCGCTCCGGCCGAGCACGGCTTCGAGCGCGCCGACACACGTCCGCACGTTCTCCGGGCGGCAGCCGTAGCCCATCAGCCCGATCCGCCACACTTTCCCGGCGAGAGCTCCGAGCCCGGCCCCGATTTCGAGGTCGTGCTCGGTCAGCAGACGGCGGCGCACGTCCGCCTCGTCCACGCCGTCCGGCACGCGAACCATGTTGAGCTGCGGCGTCTGCTTGTCCTCCGGCACCACGTAGTCGAGGCCGAGCGCTTCGAGGCCGGCCTTGAGCACCTCGTGCATCCGGCGGTGCCGCGCCCACGCTGCTTCTAATCCCTCTTCGTGCAGCATGAGAAGCGCTTCGTGCAGGCCGTAGATACTGTTGATCGGCGCGGTGTGGTGGTAAGCCCTCTTCCGTCCCTCGCCCCAGTAGTTGACCACGAGCGAGATATCCATGAACCAGCTCTGCACCGGCGTTGTCCGGCTCTGCACCCGCTCGATAGCGCGCTCGGAGAAGGTGACAGGCGAGAGGCCGGGCACGCACGAGAGGCACTTCTGCGTACCGGAGTAGACCGCGTCGAGTCCCCACTCATCCACCTCCAGCGGCGAGCCGCCGAGCGAGGTGACGGTGTCCGCGATTATGAGGCAACCGTGCTCGCGCCCGAGCCCCGCCAGCGTCTCCGCGTCGGAGAGTACGCCCGTGCTCGTCTCGGCGTGGACGAACATCAGCACTTCGGCGTCAGGGTTTTCTTTCAGCGCCACCTCGACTTTCTCCGGCGACACCGCCCGCCCCCACTCATCTTCCACTAACACGACCTCGCCACCGGCCCGCTCCGTCATCGCCTTCAGCCGCCCGCCGAACACGCCGTTCTGGCACACGACGGCTTTCGTCCCCGGCTCGATGAGGTTGACGACACAGCTTTCCATCCCTGCCGTGCCCGGCCCGGACACCGGCATCGTGAGCGCGTTCTCGGTTTGGAAGGCGTATTGCAAGAGGGCTTTCACCTCGTCCATCGCGTCGATGAAGCGCGGGTCGAGATGGCCGATGGTGGGGCGGGAGAGGGCGGCGAGCACGCGCGGGGCGACCTCGGACGGGCCGGGACCCATGAGGGTGCGTCGGGGCGGATCGAAGGAATCGTAGGTCATGGCGAGAGGGGCAAATGGTGTAGGGGCGCAGCATGCTGCGCCCCTACGGTTGGAACGAGTGGACAGGATACGACGGCTTAGTGGAACTGCTCGGTCTCGGTCGAGCCGGCCATCGCGCCCGTCGAGGCTTCGCCGCCAGAGATCACGTCGCGCACTGCGTCGAAGTAGCCGGTGCCGACCTCGCGCTGGTGCTTGGTCGCCGTGTAGCCTTCGGACTCGGCTCCGAACTCGGCCTGCTGAAGCTCGGAGTAGGCCGCCATCCCCCGCTCCTTATAGCCCTTCGCAAGCTCGAACATGGAGTAGTTGAGGGCGTGGAAGCCGGCGAGCGTGATGAACTGGAATTTGAAGCCCATCTTCCCAAGCTCCTGCTGGAACGTGGCAATCGTGTCCTTGTCGAGGTGGGCCTCCCAGTTGAAGCTCGGCGAGCAGTTGTACGCGAGCATCTGGCCGGGGAACTCGGCGTGGATGGCCTCGGCGAACTGACGTGCCTCGTCGAGGTCGGGCTTGCCCGTCTCCATCCAGAGGAGGTCGGCGTAGGGCGCGTAGGCGAGGCCGCGCGCAATCGCCGCGTCGATGCCGCACTTGACGCGGTAGAAGCCCTCGGGCGTGCGCTCGCCGTCGGCGATGAACGGGCGGTCGCGCTCGTCCACATCGCTCGTGATGAGCGTCGCGCTGTCGGCGTCGGTGCGGGCGATGAGGACCGTGGGGACGCCCATCACGTCGGCGGCGAGGCGCGCAGCGGTGAGCGTCTGGACGAACTGACTCGTCGGGACGAGCACTTTGCCGCCGAGGTGGCCGCACTTCTTCTCGCTCGCGAGCTGGTCCTCGAAGTGGACACCGGCCGCGCCGGCCTCGATCATCGCTTTCATCAGCTCGAACGCGTTGAGCGTTCCGCCGAACCCGGCCTCGGCGTCGGCAACGATCGGGGCCATCCAGTACGTGTCGTCGCCCTGCCCCTCGGCGTTGGCGATCTGGTCGGCGCGGAGGAGCGCGTTGTTGATCCGCTTCACGACGCCGGGGACGGAGTCGGCCGGATAGAGGCTCTGGTCGGGGTACATCTGCCCCGCGAGGTTGGCGTCGGCGGCGACCTGCCAGCCGGAGAGGTAGATCGCTTTCAGCCCGGCCTTGACCTGCTGCATCGCCTGGTTGCCGGTGAGCGCCCCGAGGGCGTTGACGTAGTCCTCCGAGTGCAGCAGGTACCACAGCCGGTTCGCCCCGCGCTCGGCGAGCGTGTGCTGGATCGGGAACGAGTTGCGGAGCCGCATCACGTCCTCGGCCGAATAGCGGCGCTCGACATGCGCCCACCGCTCGTCATTCTTCCATTGATGTTCGAGGTCGTGGGCAGCGTGTCCGTTGGCGTTCATGTCGATTTGCATAAAGGTCGAGGTCGGAGGTCGGTTGGGGTAATCGGTCGGGCGGGATCAGGAGCAGCAGCCGGTTGCTTTGAGGCGGCGTTGTTGGTCGAGGTCGCCGACGAGGTTGGAGGCGCAGGCGAGGAACGGCCGCATCTCCTCTTCGGTGAAGACAGCGGCTGCATCCTCGGCCGCCTGCCGGTAGCGCTCGATCTCTTTGTTGAGGGTTTCTTCGGGCGCGTCGGCGTAGGCCTTGCGGAGGTCGTCGAGAATGGTTTCTAGTTCCGCGGCGAAGACGCGGTGGACGAGGTCGCGGGTGACTTCGGTGCCATCGTCGAGCACGACGTTCTGGTGGAGCCACTGCCACGTCTGCGCGCGGGAGATCTCGAGCGTCGCGAGGTCCTCCATCAGCCCGTCCCACGCCACGCAGCCGATGTCCTGGTTCCACCCCTTCATGTAGCCGATGCCGACGTTGACATTCTTGTGCAGCCCCTCCATCGTCCGCGGCCCGGAGCCTTGCGGGAGGAGGTCCGGCTGATCCGGGAGGTTCGGCATCACATCGAGCTGATTCCGCTTGCCGTCGAGCTTTTCCACAAATGGTTTCATCGCATGCTCGATGAAGTAGGGGTGCGAGACCCAGCAGCCGTCGTGGCCGATCCGCGCCTCGAACTCTTTGTCGGCGACGACCTTCGCGGTCTGCTCCTCGCGCAGTTCGGGCGTACTGCCGGGCGTAAAGGCGGACATCCCGCCCATCCCGAACGCGCTGTGGCGGTGGCAGACGGCGATGAGGTGCTTGACATACTGCTCCATCCATGGCCGGCTCATCCCGATGCTGCCGCGATCCGCCATCACACGGTCCTCGTGCTCCTTGAGCACTTTGATGTCGGAGAAAATCTTATCCCAGCGCCCGCCGTTCAACCCGGCCGCGTGGGCGCGGAACTCGTAGAGGATCTCCTCCATCTGAAACGCCGCCGGAAGCGTCTCGATGAGGAAGGTCGCCTTGACCGTGCCGACGGGGATATCGAGGTGTTCCTGCGTGCGTTCGAAGAGGCGGTTCCACCAGCGCGCTTCGCGGTAGTGCTCGCACTTCGGGACGTAGTAGGTCGGCGTCTTCCCCTGCCCCATCAGTGTCTTGGCCGAGTGGACCATGCTGAGGGCGAAGTCGAGCAGACCGCCCGCAACTGGGGTACCGTCCACGCGGAGGTTGCTCTCGTCGAGGTGTAGGCCACGCACGCGCACCATCATCAGCGGCATGTCGTCCGGATCGAGCGCGTACGTCTTCACGACCTCGCCGTTGCGATCACGCTTGGCGTGTTCGAGCGTGCCGGCAGCGGCAGCGGCGACGTTCTCGGCGCCCTGCATCACGTTCCCCCACGAGGGCTTCATCGAGTCCTCGAAGTCGAGCATCGCGGCGTCGGCGCGGTGGCCGTCGTCGGTGCGGGAGAGCATGTTGATGACCATCTTCGGATCCGAGACCGGCCCGGTAATCTCGACGCGGCGCATCAGCAGATCGTCGGGGAGCGTGCCGACCTGCCATTCGCCGTGGGCATCGGGGTGCTCGCTGCGCGGGAGGAAACCGGGGAGGTCGCCGGCGTCCCACGCGGCCTGCCGGTCACGGCGCGCGGCGAGCAGCTCCTGCCGCTCTGCTTCGAGCGCTCGGTGGAGCGCGGCGATGACCGGAAGCGCTTCCGAAGAGAGCACGCGCTCAGCCTGCGGCGTGTGCGCAGCAGCATTCATCTCGACGCCGGCGGCGAGCGATTTCCACTGGACGGAAGAGATGGTTTCGGTAGTCATAATCGGAGAGGGAATGCGCGGGACGTGGCGGAAAGGATATAAACTGCGAAATGTCATGTCAAGCGAAATTTCGCTGACAGCATATTTTACCGAACCGACCGCCGTGGGTTTCTACCAACGGATTCGTTACGTTGTCCCTCATTCCAGAGCACACGGCCGCCCGCTAACGCTTCGCTTTTCTTTCCCGCATCCGTATGGAAACCAGCGTTGACAACCTCCGCCTCATTCTCGGGCTCAAGCTCAAGAGCCTCCGGCAGGAGCAGGGCACGTCGCTGAAAGAGGTGGCTCAGGCAGCCGGCGTCTCGATCTCGTACCTCTCCGAAATAGAGAAGGGCAAGAAGTACCCGAAGCCTGACAAGCTGATCGACCTCGCGCGGGTGCTCGACGTATCGTTCGAGGACCTCGTCTCGCAGCAGGTGGGCGAGGCGCTCGACCCGCTCAAGCAGGCCATCGCATCGCCGTTCGTGCAGGAGTTTCCGTTCCGGTTGTTCGGCGTGGGGACGGAAGACCTCGTGAGCCTGATGGCGAGCATGCCCGACAAAGCCGGCGCACTCATCCGCACCTTCGCGGAGGTCTCGCGCAACTACGACGTGCGCGTCGAGCACTTCCTCTTCGCCGCACTGCGGAGCTACCAACAGCTCCATGAGAACCATTTTCCCAACCTCGAACGGCGCGCGGCGGACTATCGCACCGCGAAGGGCTGGGATACCGATGGGCCGGTCGTCGCCGAGACCCTTCGGGCCGTGCTGGAAGAGGAACACGGGTACGCCATCGACACGGAGACGCTGCCGACGCTGCCGGACCTCCACGGCTTCCGCTCGGTCTTCGTCGCCAACGGTGGTGAGCACGGCAGGCCGAAGCTGCTCATCAACGACCTCCTCCTCCCCTCGCAGCAAGCCTTCGTGTTCGCGCGCGAGATAGGCTTTCAGGTGCTCGGCGTCGAGGACCGGCCGGAGACGTCGTCGTGGCTGAAGGTGACGTCGTTCGAGCAGGTGCTCGGCAACTTCGAGGCGTCGTACTTCGCGGGCGCGCTCCTCATCAGCCGGGCGGCGCTCGTGCGCGACCTCAAGGCGTTCTTCAAAACTCCGACGTGGGACGAGGCCGCCTTCCTCGCGGCGTTCGAGCGCTACCACGCCACGCCGGAGATGTTTTTCTACCGGCTCACCCAGCTCATCCCCGCCGACCTCGGGCTGCGCGAGATCTACTTCATGCGGTTCAGCAACCGGCGCGGCACGGACCGCTACGCGCTCACGAAGGTGCTCAACATGAGCCACGTGCCCGTCCCCCACGGCATCCGCCGCGACGAGCACTACTGCCGCCGCTGGCCCTCTATCGGCGCACTCAAAGCCCTCGACGCGCAGCAGGCGACGGGCGACGGCGACGGACCAGTCGTGCGGGTCCAGCGCTCCCACTTTCTGAACGACGGCGCGACGTTTTTCGAGATCGCCCTCGCCCGTCCGCTCGCGCTCACCGAAGCGACGAACACCGTCGTCTCCCTCGGCTTCCTCGCCGATGAGTCGTTCAAGCGGGCCGTCCGGTTCTGGAACGATCCGGCTGTCCCGAGTCTCGACGTGAACCTCACCTGCGAGCGGTGCCCGCTCCCGCCGGACGTCTGCCACGTCCGCGCCGCGCCGCCGACGGTGCTGGAGGAGAAGGCCGAGCAGGCCCGCCGCGAAGCCGCCCTCGCCAAGTTGGGCGTGACGCTGGACTGAGGGCACCGCGCGCCGGAACACAGAACGGCCCACAAGACCTATCCTCGCGGGCCGCTCGATGCTGCTGAAGAAGCGTGCTGGTTAGTGGTTACCACCCGTGGGACGGTGCATGCCGGTCGTGTCGCGGTGCATCGGATCATGGTCGCGCATCCCCGTACTGTCACGGCGCATCGGATTCTGGTGACGCATCTCCGTACTGTCGCGGTGCATAGGATTTCGGGGATGCATCTCTGTACTGTCGCGGGGCATCGGCTCCTTGTTCTGCATCCGATCATCGCGCATCTGGCCGTCCCGCATCGGGTCCTTCTGCATCTGACCGTTCTGCGTTTGGTCGTTCACCTGCCCGCCGCCGTGCCTCTGATCGCCACGCACCCGGCCCATACGGTCACCCGCCATCATGATCGTGCCGACCTGATCCATGGTCTGGCGTAGGTCGGCGTTTAGTTTCGAGAGGTCGGTAGTAAAACTGCCGCGCATGGTGTCGAACTCATCGCGGTTGGCCCGGCGCATCGTGCGGCTCTGACGGGCGAGCTTATCGCGGTCGTTGCGGAGTTGGATGAGCTGGTAAGCGTACCGAGCGCGGTCTTGCTCGGGCATCTGATCCAGCCGCTCGTTGAGCATCGCGAGGTTCTCGTCGAACCGGTCGATGCTCTCGCTAGCGAGCGTGCGGTACGACTGAGGCGTCGAAGCGGCTTCGAGGCGGGCCTGCTGGGTGGCCACGTCGAGGTCGTTGTAGCTCTTCATGACGCCCTGCCGCTGCATCTCGTAAGCCGTCGCGCTCGCGCTGCCGAGTTCGTCGTTCTGCGTGCGGAGCGTGCGCTGCTGCTGCCGGAGTTGCTCGATCTGGCCTTCGAGTGCCGTGCGCTGGTCAGCGTCGCGTGCGGCACCGGCCTGCCGTTCGAGGTCGCGGAGGTCGCGGTCGAGCCGGTCCATCTGGCGCTGCATCATGGTGTTGGACTCACGCAGCTGCGCGTCGTTCATCGGCGGCGTGTCGGCCGTCCGATCCTGCATTCGTTCGGTTTGGGACCGCATCGTGGTGGTGTCGGCTTCGACCTGGGCCTGCGTGCATGGTGCGCTACAGAGCAGGACGAGCACGAGGGGGAGGAGGAGGTTCTGCGTGCGTGACATGACGGGAGAGGGGTAGGGTGAAACAGATGTGTGAAGGCTGTAACCTCTGCCCTGCTCCATCGGGTCCGCTCAGGGTTCTCGCTCTATCGAAATTCACGATTGGCCTCAGAATGGCCCCTCACAGCGCGGGATCTGCACGTTCCCTATTTCCTCTGACGATACGGCCCGCCCGTCATCTGCCACGTCCGTGTCGCCGACCGTGTGACGCTGTGCTAACACCGCTACCGGCTATAGCGGCTGACGCTTCGCCTCGAGGACCGGCCCCACAGGAAGGCGTCCAAGCTGAAACGGCCTGAACCCGTGAGCAAAAAGAGGAGCGCGACGACGCCGTAAAGGAGCGCCTTCTCTTTCGTAGCGAACGGGTCGTCGGCCTGCTGAACGAAGAACGCCACGGCCATCGTGAAGGAGATGAAAAGGGACGCCGGCCGGGTGAGCAGACCCACCGCGAGGCACAGCCCGCCGACGAACTCGGCCAGCCCCGCCGCCCACGCGAACAGCCACGGCAGCGGAAAGCCCATCGCTTCCACCCCACCGACGAACTGCTCCGTGGGTGGAATCTTCCCGATGCCGTGGGCAAACGCGAGGGCGAGACCGGCCATCAACCGGAGTACGAGGAGGCCCGCATCGGCGACGGCCGAGGACCCGCCGGCACCGCCGATCAGAAAACGGTGGTAGGGTTTCATCGAGAGGGGTGCGTGGTGGGAGGAGAAGCGAGCCCCTCCCCTTGACGCGAAACCCCTCCGACAGGTTCACCGCACCACCACGATCCGCCGTGCCGCCTCGGCCCCGGCGTCGCCGCGGAGCCGGAGCACGTAGAGCCCCGGCCGTAGCCCCCCCGTGTCGATTCGTACGTCGTGCTCGCCCGCCGCCTGCGGCCCCATCGCGGTGGACCGGATGCGCCGCCCGAGCAGGTCGATCAGTTCCAGCGTCACGGCCTGCGGAGAGCCGAGGGTGTACTGCGCCTGCACGGCCCCGCGCGCCGGGTTCGGAAAGACCTCGGTGAACGTGGACGCGGTGGGCTGCGCCGCGTCCGGCTCGCCACTCGTCGGGAAGGCAAAGGCCGGCGTGCCGACCTCTTCCCCACCGATCCGGGCATAGACGAGCCGCGTGAACTCGGGGTGCAGTTCGTCATGGTACTCGACGGGTCCGAGGCCAGCGTACAAAACCGTGCCTGTAAAAATGGGCGTGCCGATGTACTTCCGCGTATCGCCCGAGATCGCATCGGGTGGGATCGACCAAGAAGCATCGTACGCTCCGAACGCCGCCGTGTATACCACGTCAAAGGGCAGCCCTTCGCACCCGTAGAAACCTGCTTCGTTGGCGGGATACCCGTTAAACGGGAGGCTCAGGTCGCAGGGTACGCCGCCCCACCACACGTCGCCGTCTTCGGCATACGCGACGACCCGTTCGTACTCGCCGCTGTAGCGGACTAGGGCGGGATCGCCGCACGTCACCGTTCCATCCACGCCCTCTTCGCACGTTTCCAGTTGGAAGTAGCTTTGTCCCTCGACCTCAACCTCTCCAATGACCTTCCGCCCCCAGTAGATGATCTCGTCGATGTCTACCGCCTCGCGGTACTGCCACTCGTTTCCGACCGCGAGCGGCAAATAGCGGTGCCAGTCCGTAGTGTCGGGGCAGGCGATGTCAGAATCGACGTCAGCCGGGTCGCATGAGGCGAAGGCGGGGGTGCCGACTTGCTGGCCTCCGACGTTCGCGTAGACCAGCCGCGTCGGCTCGCCCTGCAACTCGTAGTAGAACTTCGTGACGCCGAGCCCGGCGAACATCTCCCAGTCTTGTCGGATCAGCCAGTTGAACTGCTTCTGCGTGTCGTCGCTCACCACATCGGGTGGGACGGGGACGGATGCCCCATAGCTCCCAAAGGGTACGACGAACGTCTCTCCCTCCGTGCCCGCGCCGGTACACTCGTATTCCCCGTTGAAGTCCGCCTCCATCCCGCACGGCAGTTCGTTCCACCACACCTCTCCGTTACCGTCGCGGCGCACGATCATATCATTCGCGTCGTCGTAGCGAAGCAAGACGGGATCGGCGCAGGTGGCGGAGCCGTCGGCGGCCTCGTTGCAGCGTTCGAGCGTGATGTAGGTCTGACTGTCTACTTCGGTCTCGCCCGTAATCGTCCAACTCCAGTGGGTGACGGGCTCCTCATAGAAGCTCTCGCGGTACTGCCAGATGTTGCCGACGTCGAGCGGGAAGTAGCGCTGCCACGTCGTCGTGTCGGGGCAGGCGCTGTCGTTCTGGGCGGGATCGCAGGGCTGCGCGAGCGCGGCGGGCGCGAGCAGCACGAGGAGAAGAGCGGTAACGATGCGCATGACACGACCTCTGATCTATGGACGTTACTACCAGTAGGTACGAACGTCGCCGCGCCCACGCAAGCGAGCGGCGCTATCTTCCGCCGCCCCGCACTCTCCCGCCATCATGCCCGATTCACCCCCTATCCTCCTCGGTATCGAATCGTCGTGCGACGACACGGCGGCGGCGGTCGTCGTCGGGGGCGCGTTGCGGTCGAACGTGGTGTCGAGCCAGCGGGTGCATGAGGGGTTCGGCGGCGTGGTGCCAGAACTGGCGAGCCGGGCGCACCAGCGGCTGATCGTACCCGTCGTGGACGCGGCGCTGCACGAAGCGGGCGTAGCGAAGACGGACCTCGACGCCGTCGCGGTGACGTACGGGCCGGGGCTGGCGGGCTCGCTACTGGTCGGGCTCTCGTTTGCGAAGGCGCTCGCGCTGGGGCTCGGCATCCCACTCGTCGGCGTCAACCACCTCGAAGGGCACATCTATTCCGTGTTCGTCGAGCCGCCGGGGCCACCATTCCCGTACCTCTGCCTGACGGTCTCCGGCGGCCACACCCAGCTCACGCTCGTCCGCGAGGGCTTCCGGCACGAGATCCTCGGCTCGACCCGTGACGACGCGGCCGGCGAGGCGTTCGACAAGGTGGCGAAGATGCTCGGGCTGGGCTACCCCGGCGGCCCCGCCATCGACCGGCTCGCGCGCGATGGCGACGCGGCGTTTCAGTACTTTCCGCGGACGCGGCTCGGCGACTACGACTTCTCGTTCAGCGGGATCAAGACCTCGGTGCTCTATTACCTCAACCGCTTCTCCGATGCGGAGCGGGCGCAGTTGCTCGCCGACCACCTACCGGACATCGCCGCGTCCTTTCAGACGGCGGTGGTGGACGTGCTCGTGGGCGCGATCCGCGATGCCGTGCGGGCGACGGGCGTCCGCGCCGTCGCGATTGTCGGCGGCGTCTCGGCCAACAGTCAGCTTCGCCGCGACGCCGGCGCGGCAGCCGAGGCTGACGGATTCGACCTCTTCATTCCGAAGCCGGTGTACTCGGTGGACAATGCCGCGATGATCGCCGTGACGGGGCAGTTCAAGTGGGCGGCTGGCGTCGAAAGTCCGCTCACGCTCTCCGCCTCGCCTAGTCTCTCCGTCTAAGAGTGCGTTTATGAAGAGGCGAATCAAGGCGAAAGCGAGCGAGTAGACCATCGATTGAGGCGCGCGAAGCAGCCGGAGCCGTGCTCCGGCGATGCAGCGCAACGATGAGCGTGGTCTGCGCAGCCGCTTGCAGCCCGTGTTCGACTTCATAAACGCACTCTCACCTTCCCGTCTCACCCTGAAACATGAGCGAGGAGTCGCCCCGTTTAAACCCGCCGTTATGGAACGTCGTGCTTCGCCGGCTCGACGCGCCCTGGCCGGAGCCGACCGAGGCACCCACCGAGGCCGACCTCGGCCCGTGGCGGGAGCGGATCGACGCGGTCGACGAGGCGGTGATCCACCTGCTCAACGAGCGAGCGGTCTACGCCGCCCGCATCGGCCAAATCAAACAAGCGCTGGGGCTTCCGGTGTACGTGCCGAGCCGGGAGGAGGACGTGTTGCAGAACGTGCTCCGCGCCAGTACCGGCCCGCTCCCTCCCACCGCCGTTCGCCGCCTCTACGAACGCATCATCGACGAAACCCGTGCCCTCGAACGAGGGCTTCACGACCACTCTTCCCGCCCCGACGGGGACGCCCAATAGCCCTGCCGGCACGCTGGCAGGGTTTGTGATATGAAGTTACTCAAACGCCTTCTCCTTGCCGCGCTCGTCCTCGGACTGCTCGGTGCCCTCGCGGTCTACTGGCTCCTGTTTATGCCGAACACGCCGGATTACGACGGATATCGCGGAGCCAAGCTGCCGCGCGGTGCCTCGTTCGAGGCCGTCACCGACTCGCTGGAGCGCGCAGGGCTGCTCGGCTCGCGGACCTCGTTCACGTGGGCCGCGACCCTCACCGGCTGGGGCCGCCAGCTCAAGCCCGGCTACTACCGCTTCGAGGATGGCGCGAACAACTACGACGTCCTCGACAAAATCCGAAAGGGCCGGCAGGACCCGATCCGCGTCGCGGTGCCGCCCGGCACGCGGCCCGACGTCCTCGCCGCCGTCCTCCGCCGTGACCTCGACCTCGACTCGACGGCGTTCCGCGAGGCGCTGCGCGACCCCGCCTTCGCCCAAGAGCTCGGCACGGACACCACCGCCCTCTTCGGATACATGCGTCCCAACTCGTTCGACATCTATTGGACGACGGATGCGCACGGTGCCATCCGCCGGCTGAAGCAGGAGTGGGACCGGTTCTGGACGGACGATATGCAGCGGAAAGCCGATGCGCTCGGCCTCTCCAAAGACGACGTGCTCACGCTCGCCTCGATCGTGGAGTGGGAAGCGCGGCAACCCGAGGAGCGGCCCCGCATCGCCGGGGTCTACCTCAACCGGCTGCTCGGCCGGACACGCACCGGCCGAATGCGCTTGCAAGCCGACCCGACCGTGCAGTACGCCCTCATGCGGAGTGACGGCGGCCGGATGCGCCGCCTGATTTTCGAGGACTACACGTTCCGAGACCCGTACAACACCTATCTCATCGACGGCCTCCCACCCGGCCCAATCAACAACCCGTCCGAGTCCTCCATCCGCGCCGTCCTCGACGCCGATGACCACGACTTCCTCTATTTCGTGGCGAAGGGAGATGGGACACACACGTTCAGCCGAACGCTCCGCGAGCACAACAACGCAGCGAACGCCTTCCGCACGCTCATGCAGGAACGACGACGCCAGCAACAGCCACCGAACTAATCTCGCCTCACGTACGGACGCAGCACGCTGCGTCTCTACCCTCTGCCCCGTGACGATCAACTGGAACCAGGTCCGCGCGCTCGTCGGTGCCCAGCTTAGGCTGGACCTCCGGCACCCGAAGACGGGTGTGCTGCGTACGTCGCGTGCGCTGCTGACGGTGGTGTCCTACGGGCTCTCGTCGTTCATCCTCGCCCTCTCGTTGCAGGACGTCGCCGCGAGCACGGAGACGGTGCTGTTCGTCGGGCTCTCGTTCGCGTACGTGCTGGCCGCCTTCGCCGTCGTGGGCACGTACGACGACCTGATGGGGCGACCGGCCGACCACGCGTGGGCGCTCACGCTCCCGGCTTCGGAGACGACGCACTATGTGGCGCGGCTGCTCAACGTCGGCATCCTCGTCGCCATCATGAGCGTGTCGACGGCACTGCCGCTGGCCGGGCTCGTCGGGACCGCGAGCGGCATAGCGGAGGCGTTCGCGGTGGGCGGGCTGCTCGTCGGCGGCATGCTCGGCGTAACGCTGGCGGCGCTCGCGGTGATCTGGGGGCTGACGCTGGCACTCCATCACCGCGTGCTCAAGCCAGTGCTGGCGACGGTGCGCGCCCTCCTCGTCGGCGTGCTCGTGCTCGGGTACCAGTGGGTCGGGACGCAGCCGCAGCTCACGTCCGACGCGCTGTGGTGGCCGCCGCGCTGGGTCCTCAACGGGCTCTGGCTCGCCGACGGCGTCAACGGCGCGACGCTCTGGCTCGCTGCGCTCGGACTCGGGCTGGCCGCCTGCTTCGGCCTCGTCTTCCCCCGCCGCTATTTCGTGCTCCTCCAGCGCACCGCCGACGGCGAGCAGGCGCAGTCAGGCCCACGCGCTGCCGCCCTCGCGCCAAACCGGCTGGAGCGACTCATCGTCCTCGCACCCGAGGCCCGGGCCGCCTTCGGCTTCACCGTGGCCGCCCTCCGTGGCGACCGGCTCGTGCGCGGGCGGGTGTGGCCAGCGGCTCTGTTGGCCTTCGTCTTCGCCGCCTTCGGCTGGTGGTCGGGCGGGCTCGGCGACCTGTTCGTCTACGGGGCGCAGAACGTGCTCGTGAATCAGGCGGTGCAGATGCATCTCTCGATCCTCGTCGTGTTGCTCTTCAGCGTGCAGACCCTCGTGCAGTCGGTCCAGTTCTCGGCGCACGAGAACGCGGCGTGGCTCTTCGACATACTCCCGATGCGGAGCGGGCGGGTGTTGCAAGTCGGGGCGCAGTCGGCGCTCCTGTTTCGCGTGCTGCTCCCGCTTCACCTCGGCCTCGGGCTCCTGCTCAGCCTGTCAATGCCGCTCGGCCACGCGGCGCTCCACGCCGGGGTCTGGCTCGCGCTCTGCGCCCTCGCCACCCGCATCCAAGCGCTCTCACACCGCCGCCCTCCGTTCTCGCGGCGCCCGGACCGCTTCTCGATGGCCGAGCGGTTCGTGCCGCTGCTGCTCGCCATCCCGGCAGCCTTGCTCGGCCTCCTGCTGCAGGTCGTCGCCTTCGCGTCGGTACCCAGCGCGGTGCTCACACTGACGGGCCTCGCTCTGCTGCACAGCGCGCTCGGCCAGCTCCCCGTGCTCCGTCCCACGCCGACGACGCGGCCGAGTTGGAGTACGCCGCCCGTGGCTGCGGAAGCGCGTTAAAAGGGCGAGGGGTAAACGCCTGCAAACCCATCCACTGAGCGAGAACTACTTGGCTCAGCAGTTCTTTACCCCTCACCCTTTACCCTTTTCACAGCTCCACGCGGACGCCGACGAGAAAGCGGTTGTACGCGACGTCTTCGGTGACGACCGGCTCGTCCAGAACCACCCCTCCTTCGACCACACTGTAGGGCACGAGCACATCGTCGAACCCGGTGTAAGCGTACGCCACGTCGAGGGCGATGCGGTCCAGCGTCTTCAGGCTGAAGCCGATGGTGTACGTCGAGCGCAGGCGGTCGACCGAGAGGCCACGCAGGTCTAGCTCGTCGCGCAGCGGGTCGGGCTGGAACGCGGCACCGGCGCGGACAGCCCACGGGCCGAGGTCGTACTCCGCGCCGAACCGGGTGTTGAACACCTCGCGGTAGGTCTGGCGAATGTCGAGGTTGCGGTCCGTCTCCGTGAAGGGCGGGCGGAAATCGGCGGTGGGGCGGAGGCGAGCCTGCGACCAGTCGAGGAACTCGAGGTCGGCGGTGAGGAGGAAGCCGGCCATCTCGTAGGCGAGGCCGCCGGAGATCCGCCACGGCGTCGTGATCGAGTAATCGAAGAACCCCGCGTCGAAGAGGTCAGATCGCTCCTCGATCCGGTAATAGGTCGGGCTCTCGGTAGCGAGTCCGAGCCGGAAGCCGGGCGCGACTTCAGCCGTAACTCCGGCGCGGACGTTCACGCCCCGCAGATCGGCTTCGAGGAAGTCCTCTGTCAGGAAGACTGGATTCCCGTCACGGTCCTGCTCGTCGAGCACCTGCTGGAACTGGTACGACCCGGTGACGAGGTTGACCGAGAGCCCCGCCAGCACGTCCGGCGCGACCTCGACGGCACCGACGAGCGACAGTTCGCCGCTCAGCCCGTCCTCGAACACGTTGCCGAACTGCCGGAGCCCGACCCCGCCGTCGAAGACGGCATTCTCGTTGAGCCCGGCGAAGGCGAGCTCGCGGTCGAACCCCTGCGTCTGGTTGTACCCGACGCCGAGGACGAGCGAACCGCGCAGCGTCGGGAGGGCAGCGACATAGGCCACGCTGCCGACCGCGGTCTGCGTCGTCGTCGCCTCCGCCACGTCGCCGAAATAGCGGGCATCGCTCTGGATCGAGCCTGCGCTGAAGGCCCCGACGACGTGCGAGCGCCGGACGAGCCCAAGCCCGGCTGGGTTCGCGTACGCCGCGCCCCAGTCCCCGACGCCGCCGACAGCGGCCCCGGCCATCCCGGTCATCCGCGTGTCGACGGCGGGGAAGCGCTGGCTGTAGCGGAGAATGTCCTCGCCCGTCTGGGCACGGACGGGCAGAGCGCCGAGTCCTCCCAGCAACGTGAGTACGAAGAGAATGCGCGCGTTCATAGGATCGGGTGTGCGTTTGGATCAGGGGTAGCGACGCAGCAGGCTGCGTCCACAGCGGCGAGGGCCGGACGTAGAAAAGGCCCGTACGGGGCGCACGGGCCTCCTCTGCGGGCGTGGAGCCCGTTCAAAGCAGATGTTGACAGATCCGTCAGTTACCGCCGCGGCGGGAGCTCCCTCCACTGGAACGGCTGGAGGAGCCGCCGGACCGGCTCGACCCGGCGCTGCTGCCCCGCGACGGGGGCGGGCTCGAAGGCCGGGCGGCGGGGCTGTCGTTGCCACCGGACCGGCTCGGAGCCGGGCGGGAGCTGGGCTGAGGACGCGGAGCCGGCCGAGGAGCCGGGCGCGCGTTGTCGTCGTCGGAGCGTCGGGACGGCTCGGAGCGCGGCGGGGCGGGCCGGCGAGCGGGTTGCCGCGTCTCCGGGCGGGGAGCCGGACGCTCCGTGCGCGTCCGGGGAGACGGAGCGGGCTGCGGTGAGACACGAGGCGAGCGGTCGGGCCGCACGCGGGGCGACGGAGTTACGCGGGTCGAGGGCGTCACGCGGGTCGGGGGCGTGACGCGCGTCGAGGGCGTCACGCGGGTCGAAGGCGTGGTCCGGGTCGAGGGAGCAATGCGCGTCGAGGGCGTCACGTGCGTCGAGGGGGTCACGCGGGTGGGAGGCGAGACGCTGGTCGTGCGGTCGGGCTGCACGCGCGTCGGCGGTGTGGCCGGTGTCGGCGAGGTAGCGAAGGTGGTCCGGTCCGGTTTGATGCGGTCCGGCTGCGCGGTCTGCACGCGCACGTTACCCTCTTCACGAACCGGCGTGCGGATGGCTTGGTGCGCGAGCACGTGTTGCTGCGCATTGCTCGCCAGCGCCCGCACGCTCCCGATACCGAGCGGCGAGTCCAGCATGAGACGGTCGGGCCGATCCTGAGCGAAAGTAGCCAGGGAGTTCAAACGGTTGCGGCGGCTCGTGCCGAGGGCGGAGCGGATGCTGCCGCGCGGTCCTCCGTTGTGGATACCCCCGCCGTTGTGTCCACCGCCGTAGTATCCACCACCGTGATACCCACCGGCGTAATAGCCATCGTTATAGCCCTGGTGGTACCCGTTGTGATAGCCGCCGTAGAAGACCGGGCTGTAGCCGTAGCCGTAGTAGCCGCCGTAGAAGGGGTCGTAGAAGTACGGGTCGTAGTAGCCGCCGTAGTAGTACGGCGAGCCGAACGAGAAGCTGATCCCGAAGCTCCAGCCTGAGCGGTAGCGGAGGTCGAAGTAGGGGTCGTAGCGGTAGGCCCAGGCCGGGGCGGGATAGAACGGCGAATAGAGGTAGTGCCAGTGCCAGCGAGGCGAGCGGTAGAAGGGGGCGTAGCTGACGTAGTAGTACGGGACGGGGTCGCCGTAGTAGTAATCGTCGTACCCGTAGTCGTAATACTCGGCGTAGTCCGTGTCGTCGTAGCGGTAGCGCGTGACCTCCACATCGTCGTAATAGCCCCCGGCGGCGGGATCGCCTTCGTACGTCCCCTCGGCGTAGTAGCCGTCGTCCTCGGCGTACTCCTCTTCGTAGCCTTCCTCGGGATAGCCCTCCACAGGCTCCTGACCGAGACCGACACGCGCGTGGTCGTTCCACGTCGGCGCGGCAGCGGGCTGCTCGTCGGTCGCGGCACGGTCGGCCGGAATGCGGTAGCCGTCAGCGCGGGAAGTGCGCGCGCCGTCGGCGGCGAGTTGGGTGTAGCAGCTGGAGAGCCCGAAGCAGCTCGCGATGAGCACGAGCGCGGCGAGAGAGCGAGGGAGCGCGTTCATGACGGCAGAGGCAAAGTGTAGAAGACGAAGCGGTCGCACATGTACTCCGACCGCCCGTGCGATGTACGGACGACCCCGCCTGAAGGTCCCGACAGGGGCACCGAGCGTTGCGAGCCGTGCGCGGGGCGGGGTATATTCGACCGCTTCCACGAGAGATGCCGCCACGGTGCGGAGCGAAGTAACACGCCCCCTCCGGAAAGCTCCGCAACAAGCACGCCGAAGCCGACGCCCCGGAGCCGCCGGGCTCAGCACGAGCGGTGCCCGACCCTTCCGACTTTCTTCCTCCCCACCACTGTTCTCTATGGCAGACGCCATCACGCCCCAGCAAGAAGACTATTCCCAGTGGTACGTCGACGTCGTCCGTGCAGCCAGGCTCGCCGAGTACTCGCCCGTGCGCGGCTCGATGATCATCCCGCCCAACGGCTACGCGCTGTGGGAGAACATGCAGCGCGCCCTCGACGGCATGTTCAAGGCGACGGGCCACCAGAACGCCTACTTCCCCCTCTTCATCCCGCAGAGCTTCCTCGCGAAGGAGGCCCAGCACGTCGAGGGCTTCGCGAAGGAGTGCGCGATCGTCACCCACTACCGGCTGAAGACCGACGAGAACGGCGAGCTGATCGTGGACCCGGACGCGAAGCTGGACGAGCCGCTCATCGTCCGCCCGACGAGCGAGACGATCATATGGGATGCGTACAGCCGGTGGATCCAGTCATGGCGCGACCTCCCGATCCTGATCAACCAGTGGGCGAACGTGGTGCGCTGGGAGATGCGGACGCGGCTCTTCCTCCGCACCTCGGAGTTCCTCTGGCAGGAGGGCCACACCGCGCACGCGACCGAGCAGGAGGCGATGGAGGAGGCGCGCAGGATGCTCGACGTCTACGCCACGTTCGCCGAGGACTGGATGGCGATGCCGGTGATCAAAGGCGCGAAGACCGAGAGCGAGCGGTTCCCCGGTGCCGTGGACACGTTCGCGATTGAGGCGCTGATGCAGGACGGGAAGGCGTTGCAGGCGGGCACCTCTCACTTCCTCGGGCAGAACTTCGCGAAGGCGTTCGACTGCATGTTCACGAATAAGGAGAACGAGCAGGAGTACGTCTGGGCCACGAGCTGGGGCGTCTCGACGCGCCTCGTCGGCGGCCTCGTGATGACGCACGGGGACGACCAGGGCCTCGTCCTCCCGCCCCGTCTCGCCCCGACGCAGGTCGTCGTCGTCCCGATCTACCGGGCGAACAAGGAGGACGACAAACGGGTCGTGCTGGAGACCGTGGAGAAGATCGAGCGCGAGTTGCAGGTGGCTGGCGTCCGCGTCAAGGTCGATGCGCGCGAGGAGCACCGGCCGGGGTGGAAGTTCCACGAGTACGAGGTGCAGGGCGTCCCCCTCCGCCTCGCCATCGGCCCGCGCGACGTGCAGAACAACCAGGTCGAGCTCTCCCGCCGCGACCAGGACGGGAAGCACTTCGTCTCGCTCGACGCGCTCGGCTCCACGGTGACGGACCTGCTCTCGGAGATCCAACGCGGCCTCTTTGAGCGCGCCGCGAGCTTCCGCGCCAGCACGACCACGAAGGCCGACTCGTACGATGCGTTCAAGGACGCCATCGAGGAGGGCGGCTTCGTGCTCGCCCACTGGGACGGCACCGCCGAGACCGAAGCCCGTATCAAGGAGGAGACCAAGGCTACGATCCGCGTGGTCCCCTTCGAGCGCGACGACGAGACTGGCAAAGACATGCTCACCGGCGCGCCGTCCGAAGGCCGCGTCCTCTTCGCCCGGTCGTACTGAGGGGCCGTACTGAGGGAATGGGATGGAGGGATGCTACCGATTCCCGACTCGCTTTGTCTGTCCCTCCATTCCCTCCCTTCCCTTCTTTCTCTCCATTCCGTCCGCTCACCCCATGCACACCGGCAGAGCAACAGCAGCACGCTCGACCGCGCCTCGGCGGCCCGTCGACGTGGGGTACCACTTCGCGAACGTCCTCTCGTACGTGTTCAACCCGCTCGTCCTCCCGCCGGTCGGGTTCGGGCTGATCCTGTGGCACTTCGACGCGCCGGGCGTGGAGATCGCGCTCATCGTGGGCGTCTCGCTCGTGTTCTTCTGCCTGATCCCGCTCGCGTACGTGCTCCGGATGATCCGCCGGGGCGAGGCCGAGACGCTGGAGGTCCGGCAGCGGGAGAGCCGGCTCAAGCCGTTCCTCGTCGGCATCACTTCGTACGCCGTCGGCATGGTGGTGATGGCCCTCGCGGGAACGACGGCGGTATCGTTCCTCGTCGCCCTCGCGCTCCTCTACCCGATCAACACAGCGCTTCTCGTGCTGATCAACCTGCGCTGGAAGATCTCGATCCACATGACGAGCCTCGCCGGGTTCGTGTCGATCCTGCTGTTCGTCTCGATGACGGTGTGGCGGGACCTGCCGCAGGCGACGGAGCTCGTGCTGACGGCGGTGACGGTGGCCCCGCTGCTGGTGCTGCTGCCCCTGTTGATGTGGGCACGCGTCCGCGTGGAGGCGCACACGCTCGGGCAGGTCGTGGCGGGCGCGCTCTTCGGCCTCATCGTGCCGGCGGTCGAGTTGTCCGTGATCGTGCAGGTGCTCGGACTCGTGGGGTAGAACCACGTCCCCCCGTTGCATTCTGGCGGAGCGCGTTCGAGCCAGGCAGGCCCTGCCCTTATATTCCCGTCCCGATCCGCCCCCCGACCCCGACGCCGCTGCGCCTTCGATACCGTCTGTTCCTGCTCACTAGCTCCAGTGCACCCGTGTTCGCACTCGACGGTACTCGCACCATGCGCATCCTCTTCGCCCTCGGCCTCGTGCTCCTCGTCGCCCCCGGCGCTTTCGCTCAGAACTGGGGCCGGATCGAAGGCCGCGTCACCCAAAAGACAGGCGGATCGCCGATCCCCGGCGCGACCGTCCTCGTCGCCGGAACGGAGTTTGGAACCGCTGCCGAGACCAATGGCGATTTCGCGCTGCGGCTCCCCACGGGGCGGTACGCGCTCCGCATCACGGCCATCGGCTTTCAGGCGCGGACGGACTCTGTGACCGTCCGCAAAGACCAGACGACGCGGCTCGACGTGGCCCTCGCCGAGACCGACATCGAGTTGGGTGGAGTCGAGGTCGAGGGCTCGGCCGTGGCCGGAGACGCGGGCGTGTACACCATCGACCCGAGGACGGCCCAGAATATTCCCTCCCCTCTCAACGACGGGCTCCGGGCGATCAAAGTGCTGCCGGGCGTGACGAGCAACAACGAGACCTCGTACCAGTACAGCGTGCGCGGCGGCGGCTACAACGAGAACCTCTACTTCATCGACGGCTTCGAGGTCTACACGCCGTTTCGCACGAAGCAGGGCGAGCAGGAAGGCCTCGGCATCGTCAACCTCGACATGACCGACCGGCTCACGCTCTACGCCGGCGGCTTCCCGGCGCGCTACGGCGGCAAGCTCTCGTCAGCGCTCGACGTAGCCTACATCCGGCCGGGCGACGATGGCAAAAACAGCGTCGAGGGGTCGGGCTACGTCTCGACGCTCGACGCCGGTGGCAGCGTGAAAGTGGGCACCCTCGGCGGCAAGCTCGGCATCGCGGTCGCCGGGCGGGCGGCCCGCGCCCAGGGCTTCTTCGGCTCGCAGGAACTCAAGGGCGAGTACGACCCCGAGTTCAACGACGTGCAGACGACGGTGACGTACCGGATCGCCGAGGGCCACGAGATCCAGGGTCTCGGCCTCCTGCTCGGCAACCGCTTCCGGCTCCAGCCGACGCGGCGGCGGACGTTCTTCGGCACGTTCCAGGACCTCCGCAGCGTCTCGTTCGGGTTCACCGGGCTGGAAGAGGACGGATATGACCTCACCTTCGGCGGCGTCCGCCTGCTCAACCGGGTCTCGTCGGCCTTCCGCGTCGAACACGACGTCTCGTACTTCGATGTCGAGGAGTACGAGCAGGTCGACATTAAAGGCGCGGTCGGCCTCTTCCGCATCGCGAACGCGTTGTTGGACCCCGACGATCCGACGAATCAGATCCAGACCGGGGCCGCGAGCCAGCAGGACACCACCGACAACAACGTCCGCGTCACGACGCTCTCCGGCGGAGGGCGCTACCGCCTCTCGCTCGGCCGCCACGCCGCCGAGGCCGGCTGGACCGCCCGCCGCCTCGACTTCGACGACCGGCTCTTCGAGGTCAGCTACGTCGCCGGACGCGCCACGAACGGCAACCCGATCCAGGTCGCGCTCGACAGCCTCAGCGACACAGCAGCATTCGGCGAAACGCAGGCCGCGCTCTACGCGCAGGACGCCGTAGACCTCCTCCCGCAGTCCGGCCGGCTCGTCGTCACCGGCGGTGTGCGCGGGGACTACTTCTCGTTCAACGACGAGTGGACCGTCAGTCCCCGCCTCTCGGCGCGCTACGTCTATGACGAGTTCACCACCATCACCGCCGCCGCTGGCGTCTACCACCAAGCCCCGACCTACCGTGAGCTGCGCGGCGAGCCGATCTACGACAGCACCTCCACCAACGGCAACATCATCCTTGGCACGCTCAACCGCGACATCAAAAGCCAACGGGCCGTCCAGTTCATCGCGGGCATGGAGCGGTTCTTCCCGCGTATCCGCTTCTACGGCCGCGCCGAGGCATACTACAAAAAGCTCGACGACCTCATCACGTACAACGTGGACAACGTCCGTACGGTCTATTCCGGCGAGAACGACGCCGAGGGCTACGCCTTCGGCTTCGACCTCCAGCTACGGGGCGAGTTCGTGCCGGGGCTGGAGAGCTGGCTGAACTACGGCTTCCTCAAGACGAGCGAGGAGTTTCTCGCGCCGACGCCCGGCGTCAACGGCTCGGTGCCGCGCCCGACGGACCGGCGGCACAACGTGGCCCTCTTCGTGCAGGACTACATCCCGAACAGCACGTCCTGGAAGGTCCACCTCCGGGCGCTCTTCGGGACGGGCACGCCGTACACGCCGCCCGCCCCCGGCCAGATCATCGGCGGCGTGACGCTCCGCGTACCCGGCGACCGGAATTCGGCTCGCTACCCCGAGTACCGCCGCGTGGACATGGGCGTCACGAAGGAGGCCATCCTCGCCCAGCGCAGCCCCACCGGCAATCCCGTCCGACTGGAACTGACCGGCGAGGTGCTCAACGTCTTCGACATGACGAACACGATCGCGTACTCCTACGTCGCCGACGCGACCGGCATCTGGCAGCGCATCCCGACGCGGCTCACCCCCCGCACCGTCAACGTCCGCATGCGGCTGAACTTCTAGAGCGCACCGTGCTTGCTCAACCGGTGGGCGAGGTGCGTCGGCATCGGGAGCTTGTAGCGCGTGGCGCAGCGGAGCGTGAGGCCGACGGCGTCTTCGAGCGTAGCGCGGTGACCGACGGAGACGAACACAGGATTGACGTTCGTCCGCGTCCGCACGACGCTGCCGATCGTTTCGCCGCGGTGGACGAGCGGCGAGCGCTCGCCCTTCTCCGGCCCCGGCTCGTCGTAGCGCCCCACGAGCCGCGTCTTCGCCACGCCGATGGAGGGTTTGTCGAGGAGCACGCCGAGGTGGCACGCGAGGCCGAAGCGGCGCGGGTGAGCGTACCCCTGCGCGTCGAGCACGAACACATCGGGCTCCCCCGTCAGCCGTTCGAGCGCGGGGAGGATGGCGGGCATCTCGCGGAAGGAGAGCAGGCCGGGGACGTAGGGAAACGCGACCGGCCCTTCCCACGTCGCTTGATCTACCACCTCCAGATCGGACAGCCGCAGCACAACGAGCGCCGTCCGAACGCGGTCCTCCCGCACGCTCACGTCTACGCCTGCCACGGTCTCGATGTCTGCCGACAGTGGCTCGAATCGGACGTGTTCGGCGAGTTCGCGCTGGATGGCGACGGCCTCGCTCGGGGTGACATCCCAGGGGTGTTCGTGGTGAAGGCGCACGGGCGGTGACAGCGGTGGACGGCAGGAGCTAAAGCCCACCGTTCACACTCGGCCGGGTTCCCTTTAGGGCCGTTCGTGCACCTCGTCGCTGCTGAGGCCGCTGGAGGGACGTTCGGGGTGGCCGTACCACAGGATCCCGAGGACCAGTTCGCGCTCGGAGTCCACCTGAACGAGGTCGTAGAGATCCGGCGACTCCGTCACCACATCCGTCACCCAGTTCGTCGGAACGTTGTCGCTCCAGAGCGAGAGCGAGCACCGTTGTACGGACGTGAGGCAGTCCTCCACCGCGCGCTCCATCCGCTGCTCGTCATCGAACCGGGTACACGTTACGACGATCCATCCGGGTACGGCCCGCCACTGCTCGTAGGCGGCACGCGCGCCGTCGGCTCCGACCTCTTCCTCAAGCAGACGGGCGTAGAGCCACGCCACCGCCGAGATGGTCTCGGCACCGAGGAGATAGAATCGCCACGGGATGATGGTCAGCGTACCCGAGGGATCGCGCGCTGCCTCCATCGCCTTGACGAGGGCCTCTTTCATCATTGACTGTTCAGGTGAACGCCCTACCACCCTGCCGGGCGAACGGAGCGCGAACGTTAATTCCATCGAAGAGCGGTTCGTCAAACAGACAGGCTTGGGCACGATGGGCATGCCATCTTGGTCGCCAGGTGGGTACGGATTCCATCGGCGTTACCCAAAGCATATGCCATTCCAAAAGAATAACTCCGGCCCCCTATACTTGGATGGGTAGCAGACTAATAAACGCCCAGATTGTGGCTAGGGATGATATGTACGCCCCTCGCTGACGGGCTCCTACCTAAGCCTGAATGGTACAATACTTCGGGTCAAGGTACCCGGCGGAGGTCCGATTCGTAATAAGAAGACGCGCCGATCCGCTCCGGAGTGCGTGCATGGAAGATTCACGCGGGTCGCCTGTGCAAGGGGTCGCATCTTCTTGACTCGCATTCTCGGAGGACGGTATATTCGACGCTCGCTCGGCGAAATAGCTACCCCCAAAGCGCGGGCTCTTAGCTCAGTTGGTTAGAGCGCATCGTTGACATCGATGAGGTCACTGGTTCGAATCCAGTAGAGCCCACAGAAATGCTCGGTAAACTATTGTTTTACCGAGGCTTTTGCATGCACAGGTACAACAAAGTCCTTATTCTGGTATCTACGGGCTTTAGATAGACGGGCGTGCATTGTTGTCTATCGATAGGTGTAGCTCATCTTGGTGTGGACGGAGCTACGGACAGCAAACCGAACCCGAATGCCTTCGCCGGCCCGATGCCGCTTCGAACGGCCTCCACCAGCGCGTTCGGGTCCGTGACAGTCAGCACCCCGTCGAAGCGGACGCCGAAGAGGGGAATATCCTGCTTCTGATAGTCGCCTTTCTTCCGGCGGCTCGCGGCGAGGCGGAACGGCGCGTCTTGTACGTCGATTACCTTGAAACCACATCGCTCAGCTTGGCGATCCAACCATTCGAAGTAGGTCGGATGTCCAGCGGCGTTGGGGCCGGCGTGAATTAGCGGAACGCGACGACCATTCTTCTTCCCCGGTGGCGTCTTACGCACCGTCGGATTGGCGACAAACCGGAAGCGGAGCTGCTGCCCCTCTCGGAGGTCGAGGCCGAAGGGCTTAGGGCCATCGATGCGGAGCGCGTAGTCGCCCATCGCTTCGACGAAGGCCCAGTCCGGCTGCGTGGCTGAGGTCTGCACGAGGATAGGAATGCTGTCGCCACGCGCATCTTCTGCCGGTTCGATGCGGAAGAGGAGACGGTTTGCGTCCGGCTCTCCGTCGGAAAAGGCACGCTTGAGTGTCCGGTGGAGTTCGTAGGGCGTGGCGAGGTCTCGCCGGGCGTCGGAGTTCGCCGGGTTCAGTAGAAGTCGGGTCAGAAACATGTTCAAGCGTCGATCAGGGGGACATACAAGGACACGACAGGCCGGGGCTTGAACCGACGAGTCCCGAAGTCGAGCGGATCGTCAGCCGCGACGAGGTCCTCCCGGACTCCGTCGGTGGTTTCGGGAAGCGCCGCGTCGGCGTCAAGCACGAAGCGGTAGCGGCCGTCGCGGGGCGTATCGTGCCGCTCATTGAGAGGTAGGCGGGCTCGCTGTAACGCAACCACAAGGGGGAACGGGACGATGGACTCTACCAGCACGAGAGGATGTGCGGGCGGGAACGCCTTCCGCCCGAGGAAGAGCGGCCACTTCGGACGCAGGAGTGCGTCGCGGATGTATCCCAACAAATCATGCCCGTCTGCATCGCTCGCTTCCAGCCCAGCCGTGAAGCAGGCGTCGGCGAGGTAGTAGCGGTCCGAGACGATGACGTCGCCGCGCTCGACCTTTCCGCTAGCGCGGTAGAACCCCTCGCGGCCCGCCGTGTGAAAGTCGCGGCGCAGGCGGCCGGCCCGGTCCACGCGCACGCCGAAGCGGAGCGCGGCGAGGTCAGAAATGTCAGCCTCGCGGGGGCGGCCGAGGGCAGCGGCAGCAACACCGAGCACACCGCTCTTCGTTGGAGTCGTGCGGGTCTCGCGGATGCCGAACTTGCTATCGGTGCCCCACGCCTGCATCGGCCCGTCAAGGCGGAGGAGGAGCGTGTGGACCGGCTCAGGCATCGGCCACCTCCATCGTCTCGATAACACCGTCGATCACGGCGCGGACGCTCTCGCACCAGGCCGTGTCGAGCGAGTGCGGCCCGTCGGCGGGGAGGGCGTCGCGGTGCGGCGTGCTCACGAACACGGCCGGAGCCTGTTCGTCCGGGAGAAGTCCGGCGTACATCGCCTCCATCTCCACCCAATGCTCAGCCAGCTTCTCAGCAGCGTGGTACGCCATACTCCGGCCGTTTGTGCGGACCGGATCGGCGAAGGCGTTGACGAGCGAGAGCGGCATCCGGTCGTGGCGGACGACGGCCATCACGAGCTCGGGGCGGACCTGGGCGGCGAAGCTGTTCTGCTTCCCGCTCGGGAGTGCGGTCACGGCAGCAGTGAGGAAGGCGCGGACGGTGTCGCGTGCCGCCTCACGGTCGCCGCCGAGGTTCTCGGCGAGCGCGTCGGCGTCGATCACGGCGTAGCGGTAGTAGCAGGCCGCGTTGAAGCCCGTCGTCCCGATCATTGCCGCCCCGGCGTCGTCGGCCTCGGCCGTGCTCTTGAGGTCATCGACGGCCGTGAAGTAGTCGAACTGCGGGGCGACGCGGTCCACGGAAAGGGCGTGGGCGACCTGACAGGCGGCTTCGAGGTTGAGCTGCGGCTCCTCGGCCAAGAACCGCCCGAAGAGTGCTACGTCCGGTGCGGAGGTAACATCTTTATGAGCTTTGACGAAGGGAGTGACGACAGACTTCAAGAGCTTCTTGCCGAGAGCGGTGCGTGCTTTACGCAGAGTCTTTTCGGCCGCATCGAATGCTTTCGCATTCTCATCGTCCCGATCTCCGAGTGCTTCCAGTTCCGCATTGGCATCTGCCACCTCACCCGTCTCAGCTTCCACATTCGAAGCTGCTTCCGCGAGCCGTTCCGCGAGATCGTCGAACTCAGGGTAGGTTCCGTAGTACAGCACGCTGGTCTGACCCTTCGCATCGAGCGCCTTCTTTGATTCAAACTTCTTGTTCGTGAGAGCCTCGGCCACGCCTTCTGCTAAGGCACGAGCGACAGGTTCATCCACACTATGAGTGCCTACTAAGCTCTTCGCTACGCGGGTAGCCAAACGCCTGGTACGAACCCCCGTTCGCTCACTGACGAGGCGTTCGAACACGTCGGATGTGCGGATCGCGCGCTTGAGGCTCTGCGACGAGAGCCGGGCGCGGCGGTGCCCGCCGAACTCGGCGTCTTTCGGCGCGCCGGTGTCGTCGCGGTTGAGGTTGGCGGGCGGGACGGACTGGAGGAGGTGGAGCTCGATTTTCATGGCGTCAGTCGGTTTCGGGAGTGGAGTCGTCGGCGGTGTCGAGGGACGAGGGCCAGTAGTCCCGCGCCCATCGCTGCTGCACGAAGCGGTCGGGGTGGTCCCACGCGAGGAGGTCGCGGAGGAGCTGGAAGAAGTCCACCGGGGCCTCCTTCGAGCGAAGCAGGCGGAGGAAGCGGCGCAGCTCGTCGGGCACGTCTTCGAGCGGGAGGGCGAGGAGCGCCTGAAAGCGCCGGGTGATGCCCTCGTTCTCGTCCACGGCATCGCCCTGTCCGCTCATCCGGCGGCCGTTGACGCGCCGGGCCGAGGCACCGAGCGAACGCCGCCCTTCTTTCATCCGCCCAGCCTCGGGCATCGCCGAGCCGCCTGCCGCGTAGATGCCGAAAAGCTCGGCGGCGAGGAGATAGGCGTCGAGTGCGTCGCCGCGTGCGTCGTCGGGGACGCGGTGGCCGACGATGCGGAGCGCACCGTAGCGCCCGGCGGGATTCGCGTCGGAGCGCCTGAGTTCGGCGAGGGCCGCCCTCGCGGTGCCATCGTCGGGCGCTCGCTTGTACAGCCCGTGGAGGTGCCCGACGAACGCCCGGACGGGATCGCGCTCGTCGGTATGCTCTGGCGTAGAAACGGAAACGGATTCAGGCATCGGCGGTGTCGGTTTCGCGGAGGAGGTCTTTGTAAGCGGCGACGGGCCGGAGGGCGTTGCGGCCTCGGGCGACGGCTTCGAGCCGGCGCGACGAGGTGACGAAGTCGCGCGTGGCCTCGTCGTAGGCGCGCATCGCGGCGCGGTGGAGCGTGCGGGTCCACGCCGCGAGGTGCAGACGGAGGTCGTCGCGTGTGGCGTCGGAGAGCCTTTCGTCGCGGACCTCGCCGGCGCTCGGAAGTGCGGCGAGGCCGGTGAGCCAATCCTCGAAGCCCGGTTCGTGCTCGTGGTGGAAGAGGAAGCCGGTTTCGAGCCACGTCCAGAACCGCTCCTCGGCTTGCAGCCCGTCGGCCTTCATGCGGATGTCCTCGGGCTTGCCCGGTGCGAGCGTCGCGGCAAACCGGCGGAGCGCCCGGCGGAGCGACTGCATCTGTCGGTCGGCACGCTGCACAGCCTCGTTCACGGTCTCCTGCAACGGCAGCAGCCGGAGGACGGCCGGGAAGAGCGACATCCGCTCGTGGCGGATCAGCTCCATCTTCGCCTTGTTGTTGGCGAGGCCGAACACGTCCACGGTCTCGGCGCGGCTCTCGAACCCCCGCCGGCCTGCGAGCGCCGCGAATGTGCGCGGCGGATAGCCAGTCTTCGCGCTTTCGAGCTTGAGGCCGAGCCACACCGGCGCGCGCCGCCAGAGCGCGACGCCCGGTTGCAGCTTGAACGGGTAGACCTCCTCCTTCCGCGAGACGCGACGGGCCATGAGCGGGTCGTGCGCCGCCGACACCCACTTCGGCCCGCTCCGCAGGTGTACGTCCGTCACCATTGCTGCGCCGTCGCGCTCCTCGGCGACGAGCCGGACGTGACGGGACTGCCAGGTGAGGTAGTCGAGGTAGCCGGTCTCGGGCCGGTCGTCGTCGCCGGGAAGTGGGCGCTCCCACGCGGGCGCGTCGCGCTCGGGGGATTCGAGGCGCGCGTCGATGTCGGACGGCGTGTTCAGCAGGAGCGCTTCGAAGAGGTTCTCCCCCCGAATCCAGAACACGAGGCCGGAGACGAGGGGGCCTTCCTGATAGCTCGGCCGACCGGGGCCGGCGAGTCCACCGAGGCTGTAAACGTGCGCCGCGAGGAGAGCGCGGGTGGCCTCGGCTGGAGAGAGCGTCGCGTTCGCCGTGTCGAGCGTGTGATCGAAGAGCGTCTCGTTGTTGCCTTTCGCCCGCGTCGGGGTCAGCCAAGAGAGCGGGCCGGTGTTCGGAGTCGCGGGATCGGGGTGGCCGTAGAACGGGCGCTCGGGGTGGAAGAGGTCGAAGCGCTCGCGCTTGTTCTGCCAGCGGTCAAAGTAGGCGGCGATGCACTCGGCGTCGAATCGCTTGGCGTCCCACGCGTCGTCCCACGCCGTATCGGTCCAGCCCTCGTCGTCATCGGCGACTTCGGGGTGGACGTAGAGCCGGACGAAGAGGGCCTGGAGCAGCCGGTAGATCGCCACCGTTTCGAGCGGACTCGGCGCGGCAACCTCGGCGATCCGGTGCGCCTCGGCGAGCGCATCGCGCAGCCCGACGGTGGGCGGGCCGTCCTCGCCCTGCGTCCAGCGCACGGGAATCCACGGTTCGGTCGTGAGGTCGTAGGTCATCGGTCGAAGAGGCGGTCGGGGTCGTAGACGATTCCGAGGTCGGGGTCGAGCGCGAGCGTCGTCCCGCCGACCGTGCAGCGGCCGTGCTCGAAGACGAGGGGGTAATGATACGCGAGCGCGGGGGTTCTCGTGGTTAGTCTTCCCCACCGCACCGCCGTCTCCGGGTCTACCCCGGCCGCCTCGTCGGTGCGGAGTGCCCGGACGATCCCGGCGCGGCCCAGCCGGACGCCGCGGCGGAGCAGCTTCCGCACGTCTTCGATGCCGAGGCCGAAGCCTTCGGCGGGGGTATCGGGCAGCGGAGCGGCCCCGTCGAGCGTCACACGCCCGTCCCGCTTCACGAGGCAGACCACCTCGACGGTGTCGCGGCCGAGCCGGGTGACGGGCCGGAAGTCGCGCGCCGGCACGTCGGCGTGCTCGTCGTAGGCCGAGCGGTCGGCAGTCTCGCCGGAGCTGACGAGTTCGCGGAGACGCTCGGGCGCGGCAATGCGGGCGTCGCGGGCATGCGTGGTCTGGTTCTTCTCCAGCGCGTCCCGGTCTCGCACGGCTCCGGCCCAGCGGACACGGTCGGTCTCGGAGAGGTCGGGCGGAGGGGCGTCGGTGTCGGGACCGTAGACGGCTTCGACGAGCGGGCGGTAATCGTGTGGGAGCCGCCACGCGCGGCGGTCGCGGAGGAGGCGATAGGTCTTGAAGAGCGGGAGGCTGAGGTAGACGGCGCGGAGGTCGGTCTTCAGGTCCCCCTCTTTGCGCGGCCCGCCAAGCGGGGCGAGGTTCGGGAGGTCGTCGGCATCGGCATTCGGGCAGAGGATGAGGAGGCGCGGGCACTCGAACCCGGCAGGGCGCGGGAGGTCGTGGCGGTGCATCCGCCCGGCCCGTTGAAGCAGGAGGTCAACGGGCGCGAGGTCTGTGAGTAGCACGTCCACGTCGAGGTCGAGGCTCTGCTCGGCGACCTGGGTGGCGACGAGCACGGCCGGCCGGTCGCCGAACGCCTCGCGCCGTCGCTTGCCAAAGCGCCCCGGTGTCTCCCCGCTCCCCACGACGCGGTGCTCGCGGGCCTGTCGCTCGGCGAACGGGAAGCGGGCATGGAGGAGTTCGAGGTCGGCATCGAGTCCGGCGTCGGTGAGCAGCCGGAAGATGCGCTGCGCGCGGTCCACGAGGTTGACGATCACTCCGACCGTCGCGCCCTGCCGCACGAAATCAGCCACGCGGCGCGCGACGGCGTGCTCGTCGCCGCCGGCGAACGCGACTTCGGTCGGACCCGCCCGCTCGGTGCGCTCGGCCTGCATCGTGGCGAAGGGACCGTAGAGGCGAGCGGCCCCCGCCTCAGCGACGGTCACAGCGGGATAGACTCCGGCCTCGTCCTCCGGCGGCTTCGTCCCCCACGCCTTCAGGAACCGGCGGCGCATCGTGGCGGGCAGCGTCGCCGAGAGCACGACCACGTCGCAGTCGAGCGCGCGGAGCCAGCGGAGGAGCCGCTCGAAGAGCGCGGCCATGTAGGTATCGTAGGCGTGGACCTCGTCGAAGACGACGCACTTGCCGGCGAGCCCGTAGAGGCGGAGGAAGAAGTGCCGGGAGACGAGGGCACCGAGGAGCGCCTGGTCCACGGTGCCGACGCCGTAGGGGGCGAGCAGGCCGCGTTTGCTCGGCAGAAACCAGCGGGCGGCGTAGGCCGAGGAGCCAGCGGCCTCGTCGCGATCCTGCGGTTGGAGGAGACGGTTGAGGTCGGCGTTGAGCCCGCTTGCGCCGTGGACGAGCTGGACGTTCGCCGCGCCGCCCGTCGCCTGTTCGAGGAATCGGAGAAAGCGGGGGAAGAGGCCGTTCGAGGTCGCCTGCGTCGGGAGGGCGAGGTAGACGCCACGCCCGCCATCGGCGCGGCGGGCCTGGAGGCGAGCAGCGAGGTGGAATGCTGCCTCGCTCTTCCCCTCGCCCGTCGGGGCCTCGATGATCACGAGCGCCGGGCCATCCGGGAGGTCGAGGCCGGCCGTGGTCCGTTGGAGCGCGCGCGGCTCAGAGTGCGGGTTGTCGTCGAACATCTCAGGGAAGCAGGCGCGAAAACCCTCGTCCCCGGAGGCAGCACGGAGCGCAACACGGTCGTCGAGCTTCGTCTCGGCGAGCGCCTTCCGTGCTGCCCGACGACTCACGGGGATATACGCCGCGAGGTTGTCGTAGCTCGCTGCGTCGGGCGGCATATGCTCGTTCATCGAGCCGATCCAGTCGGCGAGCGTGGTCCAGCCCGCCACGGCGAGGAGACCGGGCGGGTAGGCGAAGCCGTCGCGCTGCGCGTCGGGCATGCCCGCGAGCGTGGGCCAGCCGCCGTGTGCCCGCATCCACGCCTCGGCGACGGCTACGATGAGCGCCTGCTGCTCCCGCTTCCACGCCGTATCGCCGAGTCTGGAACCCGACTCCCATCCCGGCTTGGACGGAGCGCCCTGTTTCGCAAGAAGTCGTCCGTGGTGGAAGCCAACGAACGCGGCAAGCGAGCGGAGCAGAGGCCGGGCCGAGTCGCTGTTGGGCAGCGATGCCACCCAACCCAGCAGAATCGGGATCGAGGCATGCCCATGATGTCGCCGCTCGTCGTCTCGGTCGAACGAGAGTCCGGCCGCCTTCATCTCTTCCCGAGCCTTCGCGGTAGTTTCGCCGCCCTGTGTCTGAAACGACGGAATCGCCTTGCCCACGTCATGGAGGCCGATGACGAGCGACGAGATTGTCTTAGCCTGCTCCTCCGTCACGCCAAGCTGCCGGGCAAGACTCGCCCGCACGGGGGCGGGTAGCCGCTCGAAGAGCGCCTCGGCCACGCACGCCACGTCGAGGAGATGCGCCCACAGCGGGTGCGTCCAGCGGTCGCCGCGGCCGAGATAGCCGCCGCGGTCCGTCTTCGCCCAGAAGAGTCGCCAATCAGGCTTGGAAGAGGTCATATCACGAGGGTACGGAGGCACAGGGGCAAACTGTGACATTCTGCGTCCGGTTGATCGTCCCCACGTGATGTGGGGAGAGAGCTTCCAGAGAAACCGAGCTATCTCCACGAAGCGGTTCACCCCCGTTTATACGGGGACGATCGTATAGTAACTAAGCTTCGGGGTGAGAGTCAAGAGAGAGGGGTTGACATTTGCCTGCACGCTCGCTAGTTTGCTCAAACACAGAACCCCGGCGGGCGCTGGTCTGGCAACCAAAGCGCGCCCGTCCGGGGCTGATCGTCCCTCCAACTCTCGCTGGAAGAACATGCTCTGGAAGATAACACTCGACGACGCTGGGCACTTCGTGTCCATTGAACGGATTCACCCTACCGCCCCTCTCCTGTCTCGGCTCGCCCTCGGACCCCATCCGCGGAGTCTGAGCGATCTGCTCCTCGCCATCGCGCGGTGGACAGAACTCAAGCAAGCGAGGGAGGTCGCGTCCCTCATTCGCTGCGAGGGCTGCGGTCGCTGGTGTGAGCGTCACGCGCTCAGCAGCATCATCCGATGCGCGGAATGCATGGCGAACCTCGGCTACTGATCTGCGCTGCTCAGTTCTCTACCACCTCCCGCACCGCGGCGACGAAGCGTTCGGCTCAGCCAGCAGGTCAGCGGCGGCGTGCGTGTCGGTGACGGCGAGGGCGTCGTAGTCGGCTCGCTCACGGAGTTGGGCGGCGTGGGGCAGGGTCCGGGCGATGTCCTCCGGGACGCGGCCCGTAGCAACGAACCGGAGGGCGAAGCAGTTGTGCACGCCGCTGTGCGTCTTCGGCTGCTCGCCTACGCCGAGGAGGGCGGCGCAAGCCAAGTTGAAGCAGGCGTAATACGCGCGGTTGGCGGCGGCCTCCGTATCGCCATCATCCAGCATGAGCCGGGCGGACGCCAATGCGCGGAGTCCCTTCTCAACGAAGGCTGTTTGCAGCTCCGTCATAGCGCTACCCCTTCGTCGGCGACGCTGTGCATGAGAGGACGGTTCAGGTCGGCGGCCTCGGTGAGGCTGTACGGCTGCATCGAGACGTCGACGCCATGCCGGATCGAAAGGGCGAGTCGGACAGCGCTGATCTGCCTGCCTTCGGTGCAGGGCTCGACCTCGCCGTGGAGGACGACGAGGAGGTCCACGTCGGAGTCGGGGCGGGCGTCGCCACGGGCATACGAGCCGTAGAGGATGACCCGGTCGAGGCGGTCTTCGTATAACTCTATGAGCCGGGCCTTCACCTCAGCGAGGGCGGCGCGTACGTGCGGCGGTATCGAGTCGGGGAGCGTCGTTTCCATATCGACAACTTACGGCCTATCCTCGTAGGCCCGAGCGGTATCGGCGGCGTCCGCGGCAATCTGCTCGGCGAGATCGGCAGGAGCCTCGACGAGGACGTACGGACCCCAGCTCCGGACCCACGCGCGCACCTCGTCGAGCGCCTTCCCGCCGGGGACGCGGTAGGTCACGCCGAGTGCGCCACCGCCCCGCTCTTCGATCTGCTGGCTCGGGTGGTAGCGGCGGGAGCGGAAGTAGGTCGCCCGTTCAGGCGCGACGCGCAAGATCACCTCGACCGGCTCTCCGCCTTCGAGCGCCCCGAAGCGACCGGCGAAATGAGCACGCAGGCTGAATCCATCGGGACGGGCGAAGTAGCGAGACACGGGCTTGAGATGGGCGATGCGGACGAGGTTGAACTCGCGGAGCGCGCCCCGGAGCTTGCAGTGGGCGACGAGACGCCACACGCCGCCGATGGGCGCGAGCGCGAGTGGCTCCAGCTCCCGGCCATAGGTGCGCTCCCCCTCTCCATCCGTGTAGTCGATGCGGACGGCCTGGCACGAGCCGATGGCGCGGTTCAGCGCAGCGTAGATGTCAGGGTCGGGCGGCTCGGCGGCCAGCGCTCCGAAATACCAGGACGTCGGGACGGCGTCGGGTTCGAAGGTGAAGGGGCCAGCCGGCTCGCCCTCCTCATCGGGGAGGTCGCTGACGGCCGCGAGGAGCGCGTGGAACCCGCGGCGGAGCGGAGCTTCGAGAGGCGTACCTGCGAGCGCGGCCCCGGCCGCTTCAGCCGCGACGGAGAGGGCGAAGAGAGCGTGCTCGTCGAGCGCGTCAAGGACGAGGCCGCGCCGCTGGTGCTCCTCGGCGAGGTAGAACCGCTTGGCGCGTCGGTTGCGTGGGTCCTTCTCCTCGCGGACCGGTACGCCGGCCTGCCGCAGCTCATCGACCAGTCGGGTGATGCTCCGCTCGTGACGGCCGAGGCGTCGGGCGGCCTCCTGTTTGGTGAGCCGGTTGCCTCGGTCCAGCAGTCGGTGCAGATCGGCTGCGGTGCGGGAGAGCGTGGGCGAAGCGGTCGCGTCGTAATCGGTCATGTCGTGTGGGGGGCTCGTGCAAGAGGGCGGAAGGGAGCCACGAGGCGAACCGAGGCGTCAGGGCAGGTCCAGCCCTTCCGTCCTGGTTCGTGCCGACGGTCCGGGGAGGCGTACCAACCAGACACCATCGACTGCTTCCGCATAACGTCCGCGCTGGTTCGAGGTCCTCATTTCGTAGCCCTGCGGTGTGTTCGTGCGCCAGATGACGAGGGCCGAGGCATCGTCTTCGACGGCACGCGCGGCGACCGTATCCCAAAGCCGCTCGCGCACGCGCATCCGCAGCCTCCCCACGAACACGCCGGCAGACACCTCCGTCATCCACTTCGTCAGTTCACCCCGAATGCCGGGTGCGGCGCGCCCCAGAATAAACACTGTCATCGTCTATACTGTATCGTTCGAGCTGTAGCGCTCTAATCCGCAGCGGGACCGTCCGGCATCCAGTCGGCGGTCGGGTCGCCGGGGTCGAGGTCATCGTGGTCGGGGCGCTCTCCGTAGGCTCCGTCCCCTGCGGAGAGCCGGGCCTCGGGCGGGGGTTCCCACCACGCCGTCGGGTGGGCGTAGTCGTCGTCGGGATCGAACCGTTCGGGGAGCGGAGCACTCGGATCGAGGTCGAGCACGGCCTGAATGTCGGGGACGATCCGGTGGAGCAGTCGGAGATTGCGAAACGCCTGTCGGCAACGGTGGCGCACCTCCTTTTCGAGCGCGAACGGCTCGCCATGCTCACGCGCTGCCTTCGCATCGGCCGCCGTGCTGAAGGCGACGGGGACTGTCAGCGCCGTCTTGTAGAGGTCCGCTACGTCGTAGACGAACGCGAGCTGCTTGCCCTGGTGGATGAAGCCGAGGCCGGGGCTGTAGCCGGCACTGACGACAGCGGCGTGGCAGACGCCGTTGAGGCAGGCGTTCGCCGTCGAGAGGGCGCGGTTAGCGCCATCGCTGTTGCCCCACTCGAAGCGGTCGTACTGCCGCCCCTGCCACGCGATGCCGTAGCGCCGGGCGGCCTCGGCGTAGGTCCGCCGCACGCGTGCTCCCTCGTAGCCGCGCACCTGCTCGATAGTGAGACCCGGCGGGAGCGCGTCGTCGAACCGGAGCTCGTACATCCGCTCGACGACGCGCATGCGCCGCTCGGGGGCGGCGGCGGCTTCGGCCTGTTTCTGGAGGGCGTAGGCCTTCCGCGTCTCGCCGTGGCCGCCCGCGTAGAAGCGCACGCCTTCCTCGCCCACCCAGAGGAGCGAGCAGCCCGCCCGCGTCGTGGTGACGACGGCGCGGTGCGTCACGCTGAGCCCCGGCCCTACGAGGAGCGCGCAGAGTTGGGCGACGGGCACGGCGTACCGGCCGAGCTTGTTTTCGTAGACGACGCCGTTCTTGGTCTGCGTCAGTCGCCCGCGTTCGAGGTAGAGGTACGGAATCGAGTCTTTGAGTCGGGGTAGGGCGCGCAGGTCTTCAGGCATGGGTTTCTGAACGGTTACCTTAGGGGTCAGTGACATGGCGGGCAGTAAGGAAAGCCGCCGAGCACGTGAACCCAGACAAAGCGCGTCCACTTCGCATATTCGAGCGCGTACCCTCGGACATTTCCGCTCTTTGACATTCTGTGATGAACCGCTAGTTTGTAGACCTCTCCCCGTTCGCGCGGGGATGAACCGACGACCTCGCCGAGCGAGCCGGCTTGCATCGTCCTCTCCCCGTTCGCGCGGGGATGAACCGACGTGGCCCGACGCCTCGCTCTACGCCCTCGTCCTCTCCCCGTTCGCGCGGGGATGAACCGTTGCCGATGTCGGCCGTGCGGAAGTCGGCGCTCCTCTCCCCGTTCGCGCGGGGATGAACCGCGGGTCGGCGCGAAGCGGCGGAGCTGGCGGAACCTCTCCCCGTTCGCGCGGGGATGAACCGTACTGCCCCGGATCGGCGAGGTCGGAGACGATCCTCTCCCCGTTCGCGCGGGGATGAACCGCCGGACGACGGCGTGCTCGGCGCGGGCGACGGCCTCTCCCCGTTCGCGCGGGGATGAACCGGGGGAGGCGCTGGAGCTGCCGCTGACGCCGGACCTCTCCCCGTTCGCGCGGGGATGAACCGGTGCTCCTGCCCGAGCACGCCGACGTGCTCGACCTCTCCCCGTTCGCGCGGGGATGAACCGCTCCCCGAACCTCGTTCGCTCTCGTCGCTGAGCCTCTCCCCGTTCGCGCGGGGATGAACCGAGATCCGGGATCTCATCGATGGGGATACTCCTCCTCTCCCCGTTCGCGCGGGGATGAACCGATCATCGGCAGCACGAACAAACCGGCGAGAGCCCTCTCCCCGTTCGCGCGGGGATGAACCGTCACGGATACCGGGAAGCTCATCGACCGCGCCCCTCTCCCCGTTCGCGCGGGGATGAACCGCAGTCTCAGGTTTCCAAGCCTGCCGCATTCGACCTCTCCCCGTTCGCGCGGGGATGAACCGCGCGTCCGACCTCACGCCCGGGGTGATTAATCCCTCTCCCCGTTCGCGCGGGGATGAACCGGGAGCCATCAGCAGCGACGGCAAAGACTTCTCCCTCTCCCCGTTCGCGCGGGGATGAACCGACTCGCGGCATGCGCTGAACCAGTAACAAAGACCTCTCCCCGTTCGCGCGGGGATGAACCGACCGAGTTCTGCCACCGGGCCGCGATTATGAGCCTCTCCCCGTTCGCGCGGGGATGAACCGGTGCTGGCCGAGCGGCGAGAGCGGAAGCAAACCCTCTCCCCGTTCGCGCGGGGATGAACCGCGGACGGCGAAGGAGCTGACGGAGCAGGAGAACCTCTCCCCGTTCGCGCGGGGATGAACCGCCGAACCCGGCGCCGCCCGTGGGGTCGTAGCCCCTCTCCCCGTTCGCGCGGGGATGAACCGGCAGAGCAGCAATAACGGAGCACGGCGATAGACCTCTCCCCGTTCGCGCGGGGATGAACCGTGGTAGCCGCGCCCAATTCTGCGTTCGCGGTACCTCTCCCCGTTCGCGCGGGGATGAACCGCTTCTTGATTTTCTTTAAAAAGCGAGCCTGTTCCTCTCCCCGTTCGCGCGGGGATGAACCGAAAGAACAAAATCTAAGTATCAGAAGGGATGCCCTCTCCCCGTTCGCGCGGGGATGAACCGTAGCCGTGAGTAAACGTCAGTCGCGGGTTGAAGTAGAGAACGGGTTGGCAAGTCGCTGCGTCGTGCGTAGGGTGGAGTTGACCACTCCCCTCGCACCAGCAACCCCGCCAACCCGATGACCAGCAATGTACTCGACCAGGCCACCCG
>JBBSMX010000016.1:0-50241 GCA_038232935.1 Rhodothermales bacterium
GTAGCAGCCGGCCTTCGGGTCGGCTGAGGATTGAAACAGGCGCGGCCAGCACACCACCGCGTGCGAGCTGGTGTAGCAGCCGGCCTTCGGGTCGGCTGAGGATTGAAACCCTTTGACGACGCCGAAGAGGAACAGCGGTAGCGCGAGGTAGCAGCCGGCCTTCGGGTCGGCTGAGGATTGAAACGCGGACGCGGGCGAGGCCCCGATCCCGCTCGGGCACGTAGCAGCCGGCCTTCGGGTCGGCTGAGGATTGAAACCCCCGAGGCCGCGATGGCCGGCGTCCAGCCGGAGGGTAGCAGCCGGCCTTCGGGTCGGCTGAGGATTGAAACTCCTCGGGGGTGAGGCTCGACGCTTGACCGGGCACGTAGCAGCCGGCCTTCGGGTCGGCTGAGGATTGAAACCCCGGCGAAGAGATTCTCAGGGGAGCCCAGCCACAAGTAGCAGCCGTCCTTCGGGGCGGCTGAGGATTGAAACGACGTGCTGCTTCCAACACGATACAGCAAGCCTGCACGACGGCGTGCCCGGAGATTCGGCCGCGTGACTCCGGCTCGTTGTTTCCGTTGGTCATCGGCGATCCCAGCGCGCTCGCCCGCGGGCGCGACTCCATCCCCGTCTCACACCGTATGGCGATGCGCCCACACGTTCCGCCGAAACAGCTCCCCGCAGCCGATGCGGCCATCACCGCGTGCGGCTCCGCAGCCGTCTACGTCCGGCTCATCGAGACCCTGCGCGACCGGGGCATCGGGGAGCGCGATGTCGAACGGCACAATCGGTTCTACGCCGCCCTCGCCGACGGGCGACGGGAAGAGGCGGCGGCCCTCGTCGCCTCGGTCGAGGACGACACGCTCCGGCACGGGCTCTTCCAGAAGCTGCGGGCGTGGTCCGAGTCCTGTATCCGGTTCAGCTAGCGGATGCGGCGTCCCCGTCGGGTAGCAGCCGGCCTTCGGCCGACCGGGATTGAAACCGCCCTCACGTTATATCTTGCCGACCCCGCCCCCATCCCGAACGTGATCCCATGCCCGATACCCAACCCAACCACCGTCGCAGCGCCCGGCCAAAGTCGAAGACGCGAGCATCCGAGTCCGACCGCATCGTCGAGCGCGACGGTCTCCTCGTCTACACAGGTCCTGTCCACCCAAGCGTTGAGTACAACGACTTCATCGAACGCGACCGTGAGGAGCGCGGCCGGGTGGTCTCCGGCGAGCCCGCCCTCCCCACCCCCGACGCTGTCACTGAACTCATCCGCTCCCGGCGCACCATTCACCTCTTCGCACCGGAGCCGCCGCCGGAGGACGTGATCCTGTGCGGCCTCGACCTCGCGCGCTGGGCACCGAACCACCGGCTCACCGAGCCTTGGCGCTTCCTCCTGCTCGGCCCCGAGACAGCCGCCGCCGTCGTAGCCCTCAACGCTGAGGTCGTGACTGAGGCTCAGGGTACGGCAGCGGGTGAGGCGAAGCGCGTGCGGTGGGCCGCGGTCCCCGGCTGGCTCGTCGTGACGTGCCGGACCTCGGACGACCCGGTCCGCGCGCGGGAGGACTACGCCGCGTGCTGCTGCGCCGTGCACAACTTCCAGCTCTACCTGTGGAGCGCCGGCCTCGGCGTGAAGTGGACGACGGGTGCTGTCACCCGGACACCGCAGTTCTACGATCTCCTCGGCCTCGACGCGGAGCGGGAGACGGTGGTCGGGCTGCTGTGGTACGGGGTGCCGGCCGTCGTCCCCGAGACGCAGCGGAAGCCGCTCGACGCAGTGCTCACGCGGCTGCCGTGACCCGCTTCACGGCGGCTGGTACCGCCTTAGGTGCGCCCCGTGCATGCCCGCGTGCGTCTCGTATCGAAGAGCACTTCGCCGGAGCCGCAGCGCAGTATTCTCTCCGTGCGATTCGCGGGGCGGGCTAACACTTTGTGCAGTATTTCCGATGAAGGGCGGAGCCCCCGTTCCAAATCGTCGTTGTAACGATTTCCTCTCCACGAGCCCACCTCGGGCATGAAGCCCTGGCAGAAGCGCCTCCTCTTCGCTGCGATCGCGCTCGTCGTGCTGGCCCTGCTGGCATGGCCGAAGCTGCGCTCGTCCGAGCCGGCGGGGCCGCCCCCCGGAGCCGGCGGCCAATCCGCCACCGTGACGGCCTACGTCGCGGTGCCCACCCGGATGCGGGACCGCATCCGCGCCACCGGCAGCCTCCGTGCGGACGAGGCCGTGGACCTCTCGGCCGAGACCTCCGGGCGCGTCACGAAGATCTACTTTCAGGAAGGCAGCCGCGTCGGCCGGGGCCAGCTCATCCTCAAGATCAACGACGCCGAGCTCCGCGCCCAGCGCGAGCGCCTCCGTACCCAGATCGAGCTCGCCGCTACACGCGAAGACCGCCAGCGGAAGCTGCTCGAAATCGGCGGCGTCAGCCAGGATGAGTACGACGGCATGCTCGGCGAGCTGAACGTGCTGCGCAGCGAGGTCGACCTCCTCGACGCGCAGATCGCCAAGACCGAAGTGCGGGCACCCTTCGGCGGGGTGATCGGCCTGCGGTACGTGAGCGAGGGGGCCTACGTCACCCCGCAGACCGAGATCGCCTCGCTGCAAGCGCTCAGCCCGATGAAGCTGGAGTTCTCGATCCCGGAGCGCTACGCCGGCCGCGTCCGCGTCGGCGACGCCGTGCTCTTCTCCGTGGCCGGTGCGCCCGGCCGGTTCGACGGCGAGGTCTACGCCATCGAGCCGCGCGTCAACCTCGACACGCGCAGCCTGCTCATCCGCGCCCGCGTGGACAACCCCTCGGGCGTGCTCCTCCCCGGTGCCTTCGCCGACGTGGAGCTGATCGTGGACGAGATCGAGGGTGCGCTCCCGGTCCCCGCCATCGCCGTGATCTCCGAGCTGGGGGGCAAGCGCGTCTGGGTGGTCGAGGACGGAAAGGCCGCGCCCCGCACCGTCGAGACCGGCGTCCGCACCGAGCAGGCCGTGCAGATCACCGACGGCATCGCGCCGGGTGATAGTGTCATCACGAGCGGGCTCCAGTCGATCCGCGCCGGGCAGGCCGTCCGCGTGCAGTCCGTCGATTCGAGTCTGGAGGCCACCAACGCGCCCCCCGCCACCGTCACGAGCACGCCATGAGCCTCTACGCCCTCTCCATCCGGCGGCCCGTGCTGGCGACGGTGTTCTCCCTCGTCATCATCCTCTTCGGCATCCTCGGCTACACCTCACTCGGCGTGCGCGAGTACCCGGCCGTCGACCCGCCCATCATCTCGGTCTCGACGAGCTACCGGGGGGCGAACGCCGACGTGATGGACGCGCAGATCACCGAGCCGCTCGAAGAGCAGATCAACGGGATCGACGGCATCCGTACGCTCACCTCGTCTTCGTCCGACGGGTCGAGCAACATCACCGTCGAGTTCGACCTCGGCATCGACCTCGAACGGGCCGCGAACGACGTGCGCGACCGCGTCAGCCGCGCCGTCGGCAACCTCCCGCCCGACGCCGACCCGCCGCGCGTGGCGAAGGCCGACGCCGACGGCGACCCCATCGTCTTCCTCAACGTCTCCAGCGACCAGCGCAGCCTGCTGGAGCTGACGGACATCGCGGAGCACCTGTTCAAGGAGCGGCTCCAGACGATCTCGGGCGTGGCGCGCGTGGACATCTGGGGCGAGAAGCGCTACGCGATGCGGCTCTGGCTCGACCCCGCCCGCCTCGCCGCCTACCAGCTCACCCCGCTCGACGTGCAGCGCGCGCTCACCGCCTCGAACGTCGAGCTGCCGAGCGGGCAGATCGAGGGCGACGACGTGGCGCTCACGGTCCGCACGATGGGCCGGCTCCGCACCGTCGAGGATTTCGAGACCCTCATCGTCAAGCGCTCCGGCGACCAGCTCGTGCGGCTCCACGACATCGGCCGCGCCGAGCTCGGGGCGGAGAACGAGCGGACCGTGCTCAAGCGCGACGGCATCCCGATGGTCGGCGTCGTGCTCCGCCCGCTCCCCGGCGCCAACTACATCGCCATCGCGGACGCGTTCTACGAGCGGCTCGAAGACATCAAAGGCGACATGCCGCCGGACCTCCAGCTCGGCATCGGCTTCGACACGACCCAGCAGATCCGCGAGTCGATCACCGAGGTGCGGCAGACGATCTTCATCGCGCTCGGGCTCGTGATCCTCGTCATCTTCCTCTTCCTCCGCGACTGGCGCTCCACCATCGTCCCCATCATCGTCATCCCCATCTCGCTGATCGGCGCGTTCGGGGTGATGTACCTGTTCGGGTTCTCGGTCAACATCCTCACCCTGCTCGCGCTCGTCCTCGCCATCGGCCTCGTGGTGGACGACGCGATCGTGGTGCTGGAGAACATCTACACCAAGATCGAGGAGGGCCACGAGCCGATCCCGGCGGGCATCACGGGGACGAAGGAGATCTTCTTCGCCGTCATCGCGACGACGCTCGCGCTCGTCTCCGTGCTGCTCCCCATCGTGTTCCTCGACGGGCTCGTGGGGCGGCTCTTCCGCGAGTTCGGCCTCGTGCTGATGGGCGCCGTCGTGATCTCGTCGTTCGTCGCGCTCACGCTCACGCCGATGCTGGCGACGAAGCTGCTGAAGAAACGCGCCGTCCAGCCGTGGTTCTACCGCAAGACCGAGCCGTTCTTCGAGTGGTTGACAGACGGGTACCGCCGCTCGCTCGAAGGGTTCGTCGGGCGGCGGTGGGCCGCGCCGGCCGCGATGGCGGCGAGCATGCTGCTCGTCGTGGTGATCTACCGCTCGCTCCCGACGGAGCTCGCGCCGCTCGAAGACCGCAGCAGCGTCCGCCTCTTCGCCACGGCCCCCGAGGGCGCGACGTTCGACTACATGGACGCCTACGTGGACCGGCTGATCGGCGTGATCGAGTCGGACGCGCCGGAGACGGACGCGCTCATCACGGTGACCTCGCCGGGCTTCGGCGGGCGCTCGACGAACTCGGCCTTCGCCCGCGTGATGCTCGTGCCGCCGGACGACCGTGAGCGCTCGCAGCAGCAAGTCGTGGACGGCCTCACGCGCTCCGTCGGTGGCCTCGGTGGTGCGCGGGCCTACGTCTCGCAGGAACCGACGATCTCCGTCGGGCGGCGCGGCGGGCTGCCGGTGCAGTACGTCCTTCAGGCTCCGAGCATCGAGGCGCTCGAAGACGTGCTCCCCACGTTCATGGACCGCGCCCGGCAGAACCCCGCGTTCGCGTTCGCCGACGTGGACCTCAAGTTCAGCAAGCCGGAGCTGCGGGTGGAGATCGACCGCGCCCGCGCCGAGAAGGTCGGCGTGTCGGTGCTCGACGTGGCGCAGACGCTCCAGCTCGCGCTCTCGGAGTCGCGCCTCGGCTACTTCGTCCGCAACGGCCAGCAGTATCAGGTGATCTCGCAGGTGGAACGCGCCGACCGCAACGAGACCGTGGACCTCACGAACCTCTACGTCCGCGCCGCCACCGGCGAGCCGGTCCCGCTCGACGGGCTCGTGACGGTAAGCGAGGAGAGCACGCCGCCGCAGCTCTACCGCTACAACCGTTTCGTCTCGGCCACCGTCAGCGCCGCGCTCGCGCCCGGCATCACGCTCGCCCAAGGGCTGCAGGCAATGGACGGCATCGCCGCCGATGTGCTGCCGACCTCGTTCTCGACGGCGCTCGCGGGCGAGAGCCGCGACCTCCGTGAGAGCTCGGGCAGCGTGCTGTTCGTGTTCCTCCTCGCGATCCTGCTGATCTACCTCGTCCTCGCCGCGCAGTTCGAGAGCTTCCGCGACCCGTTCACGATCCTGCTGACGGTGCCGCTCGCGCTCGCCGGCGCGCTCCTGTTCCTGTGGTATTTCAGCCAGTCGCTCAACATCTTCAGCCAGATCGGGATCGTGATGCTGATCGGGCTGGTGACGAAGAACGCCATCCTCATCGTCGAATTCGCCAACCAGCGCCGCGCCGCCGGCCGCTCGATCCACGACGCGGTGATGGACTCCGCTGCCGCCCGTTTCCGCCCGATTTTGATGACGACGGCGTCGACGATCCTCGGCACGCTCCCCATCGCCCTCGCCCTCGGCGCAGGCGCGCAGAGCCGGATGCCGATGGGCATCGCGATCATCGGTGGACTTTTCATCGGGACGGGGCTGACGCTGTACGTGATCCCGGCGCTCTACCCGGCCCTCACGCGGAAGGAACTGCCTCCGGCCATCGCGGACGAGTACGGCGGCGACGGGCAGACCGATACCGCGCCCGTCCTCCCCGCCGAAACCCGCCCGGCGACGGCATGAAGCACTGGATGCGTCGTGTCACCCTCGCGGTTGCGCTCCTCGGGGCGGGCACCGTGACCGCGCAGGTCCCGCCGGACTCGCTCAGTCCCTTCCCACCGACCGCGCCGTTCGCCGTGACGGCCGTGCCGCCGGACACGCTCCCGCTGCTCACGCTGCCGGAGGTGACGGCGCGCGTGCTGGAGCAGAATCCGACCGTCGTCATCGCCCGGTTGGAGCGAGAGATCGCCGAGAACGACGCCTCCCTCGGCAACGCCGGTTTCCTCCCGACCGCCGGACTCACCGCCCGCCAGCGTCGCGCGAACTCGTTCTCCAACGGGAGCACTACCGGTGCATTCGGCGGAAGCGCCTACACGCTCGACCTCGCGGCGGGCGCGAATGTGACGGTGTTCGAGGGGCTCGCCCGGTTCTCGCGCTACCGGAGCCTGCAAGCCCTGGCGACGGCGCGCGCCTTCGACGCCGAGGCAACCACCGAGAGCGTGCTCGCCGATGCCTACGTGACCTATTTCGACGTCGCACGCCAGCAGGATCAACTGCTCGTGCTGCGCGAGGCCGTCGCCCTCTCCGAGGAGCGCCTGCGGATCGCGACCGGTCGCCGTGATGTGGGCGCGGCCTCGGAGCTAGAAGTGCGCCGTGCGCTCGTGGACCTCAACGCCGACCGCGCCATCCTCCTGCGCCAGCAGAACGTGCTCGCCCAGTCGAAGTCTCTCCTCAATCGCCTCCTCGACCGCACCGGCACCGATTTCCGGGCGACGGACTCAGTCACGGTGGACACGACCCTCGTGCTGGCTGCCCTCGAAGCCGACGCGCTCACCGGCGCGCCCGATCTCCGCGCCGCCGTCGCTGCCGAAGAGGCCGCCGCGCAGGAGCGCACCGCCGTTCGCCGCGAAGTCTGGCCGCGCGTCGACCTCACGGCCGGCTACGTCTTCGACCAGATCAACGACCCCATCGGGCTCACGCCCGGCCAGGCCGGCGGCTTCACCTACGGCCTGACGGCCACGTTCGACCTGTTCGACGGGTTCGAGCGGCGGCGGCGCGGGGCGAACGCCACCCTCCGCCAGCGCCGGCAGCAGGTCGCCATCGACCAGACGCGCACGGCGCTGCTGACGGCGCTGGAGAGCACGTACGCCGTGTACGAGCGGAGCCTCCTCCTCGTGGCGCTGGAAGAGGAGAACGCCGAGGCGGCGCGGCAGAACGTGACCGTCGCGCTGGAGCGGTTCCGGCTCGGCGTGAGCACGTCGCTGGAGCTGCGCGAGGTCCAGCGCGCGCTGACGGATGCACAGAGCCGTCTCATCGCCGCCACCTTCGAGGCGAAGCAGGCGGAGGTCGAGCTGCTCACGCTCAGCGGCCGGCTGCTGCCTCGCTAAAGGGACTTTTGCTCGTGGTCCCCTCACCCTGTCCCTCGCCCCCAAGGGGCGAGGGGACGTAGGCTGAAACGGAGTCCGTTCGTGCAGCGGAGACGGTGGCATTCACGTTCTCGCCCCCACCGGGGGAGAGATGTCCGGAGGACAGAGAGGGGGCAGAAGGAGAGGTAGGCGACTGCTTAGACGCAATCGACTGCCCCGCTAGCACGCCGAGCGCCTCATCTGTTCTGCCGGTTCTCGACGAGGTCGTCTACGACGGCGGGGTCGGCGAGGGTGGAGGTGTCGCCGAGGTTGGCGTGGTCGTTCTCGGCGATCTTGCGCAGGATGCGCCGCATGATCTTCCCGCTCCGCGTCTTCGGCAGCGCCGGGGCGAACTGGATCCGGTCCGGCCTGGCGAACGGACCGATGGCCGCGCGGACGTGCTGGACGAGGTCCTCCCGCAACGCCTCGGTGGGCTCGACGCCGACGTTGAGCGTGACGTAGGCGTAGATCCCCTGCCCTTTGATCTCGTGCGGGTAGCCGACGACGGCGGCCTCGGCCACGTCCTCGTGCGCCACGAGCGCGCTCTCCACCTCGGCCGTGCCCATCCGGTGGCCCGAGACGTTGATCACGTCGTCCATCCGGCCGGTGATCCAGTAGTAGCCGTCGGCGTCGCGACGGCAGCCGTCGCCGGTGAAGTAGGTGCCGGGGAAGGCCGTGAAGTAGGCGTTGACGAAGCGCCAGTGGTTCTTGTAGACCGTCCGCGCCTGCCCCGGCCACGAGTCTGTGATGACGAGTCGGCCCTCGCCTTCCCCTTCGATCACCTCGCCCGCGGCGTCGAGCAGTTCGGGCTGGATGCCGAAGAGCGGGCGCCCGGCGGACCCCGGCTTCTGCGCGAGCGCCCCCGGCAGGCCCGTGATCATGATCCCGCCCGTCTCCGTCTGCCACCACGTGTCGACGATCGGGCAGCCCTCTTCGCCGACCACCTCGTAGTACCACCGCCACGCCTCCGGGTTGATCGGCTCGCCGACGGTCCCGAGCACGCGGAGGCTGGAGCGGTCCGTGCCCCCGACGAACGCATCGCCCTTGGCGATGAGCGCGCGGATCGCCGTCGGCGCGGTGTAGAACTGGTTCACGCCGTGGCGGCCGATGACCTCCCAGTACCGGCTCGCGTCGGGGTAGGTCGGGATCCCTTCGAAGAGAACCTGCGTGGCCCCGTTCGCGAGCGGGCCGTAGACGATGTACGAGTGGCCCGTAACCCAGCCGACATCGGCCGCGCACCAGTACACGTCGCCCTCGTGGTAGTCGAAGACGAGTTCGTGCGTGAGCGAGGTGTAGACGAGGTAGCCCGCCGTGGTGTGGACGACGCCCTCGGCTTGCCCGTCGAGCCAGAGGTGTAGAGGATGAAGAGCGGGGCCTCGGCGTCCATCGCCTCGCACGGGCAGTGGGCGCTCACGGCGTCGAGCGCGTCGTGGAGCCACACGTCCACGTCGTCATTCCAGTGGACGTCGGCCCCCGTGTTCTGGACGACGAGGACGGTCCGCACGTCGGGGCACTGGTCGAGCGCGCGGTCGACGTTCTCCTTCAGCGCGACGCGCTTGCCGCCGCGCCGGCCCTCGTCCGCGGTGACGACGAACGTGGAGTCGCAGTCGAGAATGCGGGAGGCGAGCGCGTCCGGGCTGAACCCGGCGAAGACGACGGAATGCACCGCGCCGATGCGGGCGCAGGCGAGCATGGCGTAGGCCGCCTCGGGGATCATCGGGAGGTAGAGCGTGACGCGGTCGCCCTTCTTCACCCCGTGCGCCTTGAGCACGTTTGCGAGGCGGGCGACAGCGTCCTGCACCTCGGCGTACGTGATGGGCCGGGCCTCCTCGCTGGGCTCGTCGGGCTCGAAGATCAGTGCCACGCGGTCACCGTGGCCGGCCTCGACGTGGCGGTCCACGCAGTTGTAGCAGGCGTTCGTCGTGCCACCGACGTACCAGCGGATGTGGACGTCGTTCGGGTCGAAGGAGACCTCGCGGACGGTGTCGAAGGGCTCGAACCAATCGATCCGCTCGGCTTGTTCAGCCCAGAACGCCTCATTGTCGTCGATGGAGCGGCGGTACATCTGCTCGTACGCCTCCATCGAGCCGACGTGGGCGCGGCGTTGGAAATCGGCGGGGGGTGGGTAGGAGGCGGGGGCGTCGGCCATCGCGGTATGCGGTTGGGTAGCTGGAGCGAAGAGGGAATCGAGAAGGTACTACGTGCATTAATATCGAAGGTCAGGTCGTCGCGAGCGAGCCCCCATCGCACCAGACCTCCCCTCGCGATCTGAGCGCGGCGGTAAGGCGATAGTCGACGAGCGAAGCCCGCTTTGTTTCTCGTTGTCCGCTGATGGGGAGAAACCGCCCGTATCTTGCGTATAAGGCTAGAACCTCCCTTTCGTAGCGTATGGCCTTCTTCACTCGCACAACGTATCCGGCCCGCTTCCCCGGCCAACCGCTGCTGGAGATCCAGCGCGACCCGCTCGGCACGTTCGAGCGGATGGCGGCCACGGGCGGCGCGCTCGTCGAGGCCGACATGGGGCTACGCCCGTTCTTCCTCGTCACCGACCCGGAACTGGTTAAAGAGCTACTCACGACGCCCACCGATGCCTTCGTCAAGAGCCCGGTGCTGCGGCGGACGAAGGTCGTGCTCGGCGAGGGCCTGCTGACGAGCGAGGACCCGGTCCACCGGAGGCATCGCAGGCTAGTTCTCCCGGCGTTCCACCACCACCGCCTCCGGGGCTATGCCGAGACGATGGTGGACCTCACCGCGCGCACGGCCGATTCGTGGCAGGACGCCGAGGTCTTCGCGCTCGACCGGCAGATGATGCAGCTCACCCTCCGAATCGCCGCCGAGACCCTCTTCGGCGCGCACGTTGGCTTCGCCGTGGTCCGGATCAACCGGGCGCTGGAGACGACGATGCGGGTGTTCCGTCGCCGGATGATGAACCCGCTCGCCGACCTCCTCCTGAAGCTGCCGCTCCCCGAGAGCCGCCGCCTCCGCCGCGCCCGCGCCGACCTCGACCGTGTCGTCTACGACATCATCGCCTCCCGCCGCGCCGAGCGCCGGCCCCGCACCGACCTCCTCGCGCTGCTGCTGGAGGCGCAGGACGAGGACACCGGGCAGCACCTCACCGATGAAGAGATCCGCGATGAGGTGATGACCCTCTTCCTCGCCGGCCACGAGACGACGGCGAACGCGCTCACGTGGACCACAGTGCTCCTCGCCCGGCACCCGAACGTTGAAGCCCGCCTCCACGCCGAAGTCGACGCCGCCCTCGGCGGCCGTCGCGCCGGCTTCGACGACCTGCCAAATCTCCCGTATACACGTCAGGTGTTCAGCGAGGCGCTGCGGCTGTACCCGCCCGCGTGGGCCGTCAGCCGCCAGGCCGCACGCGATACCATCCTCGGTGGGCACCGCATCCCCAAAGGCGCTATTCTGACGATCAGCCCCTACGTCATCCACCGCGATGCGAGGCTTTGGACACACCCCGAGGAGTTCGACCCGGACCGCTTCGTGCCGGAGGCCGGTATCCAGCGGCACAAGTTCGCATACGTCCCGTTCAGCGCCGGCCGCCGCGGCTGCATCGGCGAGCAGTTCGCGTGGATGGAGGGCACGCTCGTCCTCGCCACGCTCGCCCAGCGGTGGCGGCTCCGCCTCGCCGACGAGCAGCCGATCCCGCTCCAGCCGAGCGTCACCCTCCGGCCGGGCCGCTCCGTTCCCGTCGTTGCGCACCGGCGCGAATCGGTGTTTGCGGAGGAATCAGAAACGTTGCAGCAGAGCACGTCGCCGTAGCACCAATGTAGCCGAATCACTTGATAACAGGCACTTGCATGCCGGGGAGAAAATCCTTATCAATAAGAAGAAGCACGCCGCCGAACAGCCTGCTCCGCCATCTCATCGGTGATCGGCCCCTCTAACCACGGAAGACGCGGCGAGCGACTCGCCGGCGGCCAGCCCGATCCTACTTCTAGCTATTTCTCAAGGCTTCCATGGTCGCTGCTTCCCATTCCGCTCCCGTCCGATCCGCCCGGTATGCTATCGCGCTCGTTGCGATGATGTTCAGCACGGCCGCCTACGCACAGGTGCCTGTCGACCTCAGCACGTGGACGGTCGAGGGCCCCGACCTCGGAAACTGGCAGGTCGCCGCCGACGGGGAGAGCGTGCTCCAGACCGTCAACCAACTCGGGCCAACCTTCTTCGTCAGCCCGGGCGACCTCTTCGACCAGACCATCGAGGGCTCGTTCGGCGTCGAGACGACGGGCGATGACGACTACATCGGGTTCGTCTTCGGCTACCAGAGCCCGCTCGAGAGCGAAAGCGACGAGCCGACGGACTTCGCGTTCTTCCTCCTCGACTGGAAGCAGACGGACCAGACCTTCAACGGCGTCTTTGCCGCTGCGGGCTTCACCCTGGCGCGCGTGGATACGATCGTGACGAATTTGGAAGCGACCTCCCCCTTCTGGCAGCACGACGACGAGCCCCCCGGCTACAACATCGTCGCCACGGACTACGACCCGGAGCGAGGCTGGGACGACAACACCGTCTACAACTTCACGCTTCTCTACACGCCAGACCAGATTACCGTCTCGATCGACGGAGGCGACTTCGAGAACGAGGTCGTTTTCAACGTGACGGCGACCGACGCGGGGATGGAATCGTTCCCATCCGGACGGTTCGGGTTCTACAATTACTCGCAGGCCCAAGTCCGCTACGCGGGCTTCACCCTCCTCGACGGGGACGACGACGGCATCGCGGACGGCGAGGACAACTGCCCGTCGATGCCGAATCCGAATCAGGAAGACGACGATGACGACGGGGTCGGTGATGTCTGCGATAACTGCTCGGCGGCGGAAAATCCGGACCAGGAAGACGGCGACGGGGATACCGTCGGGGACGTATGCGACAACTGTCCCACCGTGGAGAACCCCGATCAGGCAGACAGCGATGGCGACGGCGTGGGCGACGCCTGCGAGTCCGTCGCCGTGGATCCCGAGGCCGCGACGCCAGAGGAAACAACCTTGCTCGACGTATACCCGAACCCCGCTGGGCCGGGAAGCCGCTCGACGGTGACCGTCCCGTTCTACCTCGCCGAGGCAGGCCCCGTCCGCATCAGCATCTACGACATGCTGGGACGGGAAGTGGCTACCCTTGTGGATGCCGCGCGGGCCGCGGGTCCCAACGAGGCGACGTGGCAGGTCCCGCAAGGCGACCACGCCGCCGGGCTCTACCTCATCCGACTCCGCGTGGGCACGGAGTCCTGGACGCAGCAAGTGCTGATCGTGCGATAGTGAGCCCCTACCGCTCCGACTCGCTGCGATCCTCTACTCCGTTCAGCGAGCCGCCGGAATCTGCTGCGTGAGGCAGTGAAACGCGCCGAGGCCCCACACGAGGTCGCGGCAGTCGATGGGCGTCACGGCGCGGTTGGGGAAGTACCGTTGCAGGGTCTCCTGTGCGACGGCGTCGGCCGGGTCGGCGAAGGCCGGGAGGAGGACGGCGCGGTTGCCGATGTAGAAGTTGGCGTAGGATGCCGGCAGCCGGTCGCCCTCCCACTCTACCGCCGCAGGCATCGGGAGCGTTACGATCTCGAAGCGGTTGAAGGCGCGGAGGGACGCGTCCCGGAGCCGGTCTAGGTTCTCGCGGAGCGGTTCGTAGTTCACGTCCGCCGGGTCGTCTTCTACGACCGTCACGACGGTGTTCGGGTTGACGAATCGGGTCAGGTCGTCGATGTGCCCGTCGGTGTCGTCGCCGACGATGCCGTCGCCGAGCCAGAGAATCTCGCGCACGCCGAACGCATCGCGGAGCCGCCGTTCGATCTCGCCTCGGGACGTGCCGGGGTTGCGGTTCGGGTGGAGCAGGCACGCCTCCGTCGTCAGCAATAGGCCGTCGCCGTTGACTTCGATGGAGCCGCCTTCGAGGATGAGGTCGTGCGCCTCGACGGGCGCCCCGACGATCTCCGCCATCCGCGCCGGGACGCGGTTGTCGAGCGCGAAGTCGGGGTATTTCTCGCCCCAGTTGTTGAACCGCCAGTCCGTCGCGATCCGCTCGCCTGCGCCGTTCACGACGAAGATCGCGCCGTAGTCGCGGACCCACTCGTTGTCCGTCGGGATGCGGTGGAAACGGACGTTCTCTTCGATCCCTTGGAGCCGGAGGAGTGCTCGGACAACATCTTCCCGTTGCTCGTCAAGCACATTGATGTGGACCGTCTCGCCGATGTGGAGCGCACGGACGATCTCGACGTAGGTCGGGATGACGGCGTCGAGCTTACCGGGCCACGTGCCCTCGAAGTGGGGCCACGTGATCCACGTGCCTTCGTGGGGCTCCCACTCGGCCGGCATCCGGTAGCCACGGGCGGCGGCGCTACCGGGGGTGAAAGACTGGGGTTCAGGCATGACGTTGAGAAACAGGTAGGGGCGGGTTTCAAACCCGCCCCTACAGCGGTGAAACAGAGCGCGCCCGCGGGCCGATCACTCGGCGTCGAGGAAGCGGCGGGTGAGGGGGGCGTAGGCGTCGATCCGACGGTCGCGGAAGAACGGCCAGCCGTGGCGAAGCGCCTCGATCTCTCCGAGGTCGGCCTCGACGACGAGCACCGTCTCCTCGTCGGCCCCCGCCTGCGCGACGATCTGCCCGTCCGGCGCGACGACGAAGCTGCTCCCCCAGAACTCGATGCCGTCGTCGGCGTCGGCGGCGTCGGGCGCGGGCTCGAAGCCGGTCCGGTTGACCGAGACGACGTAGCAGCCGTTGGCGATGGCATGGGCGCGCTGGGAAGTGATCCACGCGTCGCGCTGCGGGCCGCCGTGGCTCTCCTTTTCGTAGCGCTGCCAGCCGATGGCGGTGGGATAGAACAGGACCTGCGCGCCCTGCAACGCCGTCAGCCGGGCGGCCTCGGGATACCACTGGTCCCAGCAGATCAACACGCCGAGGTCGCCGCGCTCGGTGGCGAAGCTCTTGAAGCCGAGGTCGCCGGGCGTGAAGTAGAACTTCTCGTAGAAGCGGGGGTCGTCGGGGATGTGCATCTTGCGGTACATCCCGACGTAGCCGCGTGACCCGTCGAGCACGGCGGCGGTGTTGTGGTAGAGGCCGGCGGCGCGGCGCTCGAACAGGCTCGCCACGATCGTCACGTCGAGCTCGGCGGAGAGCGCGGCGAGGGTGTCGGTGCTGGGGCCGGGGATCGGCTCGGCGAGGGCGAAGCGGGCGGCGTCCTCGGTCTGGCAGAAGTAGCGCGAGCGGAACAGCTCGGGCAGGCAGATCACCTCGGCCCCGCCAGACGCCGCCTCGCGAACGCCGTCCACGGCCTTCGCCATGTTGGCCTCGGGATCCTCGCCCATCGCCATTTGAACGAGGCCGAGTTTCAGAGTCGAGGTGTTGGGCATGGCTTCAGCGTTGGCGCAGGGTGAAAGGTAGAGACGCCCCGCTGGGGTGTATCTACGGTGACGGAGGCGTCGCGGCGCTACTCGAACTGCGTGTCGTAGTAGGTGTATGTGCCGAGGATGCGGCGGTAGGCGTCGAGGACGGCCGTGGCCTCGCGGGGGCGGATCGTGCCGTCCTTCGACTTCTTGCGGAGGAGGAGCTCCATCCGCTTCTCCAGCCCCTGCGGGAAGTACTGGACACGCCCCAGCATCTCCTGCACCGTCGTCCCCGGAATCACGGTCTCGACGTAGAAGTTTTCCGGCTCCTCCTCGTCGGCGTAGACGTGGGCCTCGGTGACGCCGCCGAACAGGTTGTGCGTGTCGCCGAGGATGTCCTGGTAGGCCCCCATCAGGAAGAAGCCGAGGAGGTAGCGCTTGCCTTTCTCGAGCGGGTGGACTTCGAGGAACCGCTTGTCGTGGTCGGGCGCGACGAAGTGGCTGACCTTCCCGTCGGAGTCGCACGTGAGGTCGACGAGCGTGGCGCGGCGCGTAGGCTCCTCGTCGAGCCGGTGGATCGGCATGATCGGGAAGCGCTGCCCGATGGCCCAGTGGTCGAGGATGGACTGGAAGACGGAGAAGGCGCAGAGGTACTGGTCGACGAGGTGGTCGTCGAGGGCGTCGAGGTCAGGCGGGAGCCACTCGGGGTTGGCGCGGTGGACGCGGTCGTTGATGGCGCGGCAGACGCTCCAGTAGAGCCGCTCGGCGCGGGCCTTCTCGGCGAGGTCGAGGTAGCCGAACGAGAAGAGGGAGTCGGCCTGCTGCCGCTGCTCGGCGGCGTCGTGGTAGGCTTCGAGCACCTCGGCGAGGCGAAGCGGGCGGCCGTTCGCGCGGACGAGCTCGCGGATGCGGTAGAGCTCGTGGAGGATGGCGTGATCCTCTTTATCCGGCGTCCAGTCCATATCCGCCTCCGGCTTCGTCGTCACGCCGAAGACCTCGACGATGAGGACGGAGTGGTGGGCGGTGAGCGCCCGACCGTTCTCGGTCACGAGCGTCGGGGGCGGGACGTCCTCGGCGTCGCAGATCTCCTTGACGGCGAAGACGATGGCGTTGGCGTACTCCTGCACGGAGTAGTCGACGGCCCCGTGGGCGCCGAGCGCACCGGCCTCGTAGTTGACTCCCAGCCCGCCGCCGCAGTCGATGTAGCGGACGGGGAGGCCGCGCTTGCGGAGGTAGGCGTAGACGCGGGCGATCTCTCGGACGGCCGCCTTCAGGTTGTTGATGTCGGCGATCTGGCTGCCGAGGTGGAAGTGGAGCAGGTGGAGCGACGCGGTCCGCCCCGACGCTTCGAGCCGGTCGACGATCTCCAGCAGGTCCGGCGTCGAGACGCCGAACTTCGAGTTATCGCCGCCGGACTCGGCCCACTTGCCGGAGCCGCTCGCCGCGAGCCGGACGCGGAGCCCGAACCGAGGCTCGACGCCCATCTCGTCCGCCAGCCGCTCGATGGCCTCGAACTCGGCGTACTTCTCGACGACGGGGAGGATGTTCTTGCCGAGCCGCTGGAACGTCAGCATCAGCCGGAGCATCTCGGCGTCCTTGTAGCCGTTGCAGATGAGCAACGTCTCGTCGTCTTCAAGGTGCGAGAGCGTGGCGACGAGCTCGGCCTTCGAGCCACACTCCAGCCCGAAGTCGTACGGTTTGCCCGCCTCCACGATGTCCTCGACGACCTCGCGGAGCTGGTTGACCTTGATGGGGTAGACGCCGTTGTAACGGCCCTCGTACTCCGCCTCGGCGATGGCCGAGCGGAACGCCTCGTTCAGCTCGGTGACGCGGGTCGCGAGGAGGTCCTGGAACCGGATGAGGGCGGGGAACTCGACGCCCTGCCGCACGAGCTCTTCGGCGACGGCGTGGATGTCCACGGAGAGGTCGCTGCCGAAGCAGGGGCGGACGGCGGCATGGCCGCGCTCGTTGACGTGGAAGTAGTGCTCGCCCCACGAGGGGACGTGGTAGAGCCGCTCGGCATCGGCCGGGGTCCAGGGCTCCGGTTCGGCGGCGGCAGGCACAGTGTCGGGCAGGGTGACGAGGGCGTCAGTGCTCAATAGAACGGCGAGTTAGGGACCGAGAACGGGGGAGGTGAGAGACGGCGCGCTAAACGGAACGCGGGTCCAGCGGTTCCGAAAAACGGGGCGCGGGGCGTAAACTGCGGACGCGCTTGTATGGAACACCATGCGGCGTGTACGGTTCGCGCCGCCCCGCTCATCCCGTCCCTTCGACCGATGCCCCTCGACACCCAGACCGCCACCGACTACGCCGCCGTCGCCCGCTTCGTCCGGCACCATTACCGCCACTTCAACGCCGCCGCGCTCGTCGATGCCGCCGAGGGCTACCGCGCCCACCTCGACGGCGGCGGCCGGATGCTCGTCTCGCTCGCCGGCGCGATGAGCACGGCCGAGCTCGGGCTCAGCCTCGCCGAGATGATCCGGCAGGACAAGGTCCACATCATCTCCTGCACCGGGGCGAATCTGGAGGAGGACCTCTTCAACCTCGTCGCCCACGACTACTACGAGCGCGTCCCCCACTACCGCGACCTCGGCCCCGCCGACGAGCAGGCCCTGCTGGAGCGCGGGATGAACCGCGTCACCGACACCTGCATCCCCGAGGATCAGGCGTTCCGCCGCCTCGAAAAAGCCATCCTGGAAGAGTGGATGCAGGCCGAGGCCGACGGCGAGCGCTACTTCCCGCACGAGTTCCTCTACCGGATCATCCGCTCCGGCGAGCTGGAGCACTATTACCAGATCGACCCGCAGGACTCGTGGCTCGTCGCCGCCGCCCAGAAGAACCTCCCCATCGTCGTCCCCGGCTGGGAAGACTCGACGACCGGCAACATCTTCGCCGCGCATGTGCTTCTCGGCGACGTAAAGAGTCCGCACACCGTCAAGACCGGGATCGAGTACATGACGTGGCTGGCCGACTGGTACACCGAGACGAGCGCCCCCGGATCGGAGTCCGGGGCAGGCTCTGGCGGCATCGGGTTCTTCCAGATCGGCGGCGGGATCGCGGGCGACTTCCCGATCTGCGTCGTCCCGATGCTGGAGCAGGATCTCGAACGGCCGACGCCGCTGTGGGCCTACTTCTGCCAGATCTCCGACTCGACGACGAGCTTCGGCTCGTACTCCGGCGCCGTGCCGAACGAGAAGATCACGTGGGGCAAGCTCGGCCCCGCCACGCCGAAGTACGTCGTCGAGAGCGACGCAACGATCGTGGCCCCGCTGATCTTCGCGTGCGTGCTGGCGGACGCTGAGTGAAAAGCGGATTAGGACGCCGAGGCACTGCCGAGCCCACTTGAAGGGGCCGGAGGGGGTTGTATATTGGACGCTCCACCGGGGCTATAGCTCAGTTGGTAGAGCGCTGCAATCGCACTGCAGAGGTCAGGAGTTCGAATCTCCTTAGCTCCACCCCGCGCCCGCCGAAGCCATCTTCAGCGGGCGCGCTGCGTTCAGGCCGTCGCCTCGTCGGGGGCGGGCAAAGTGGGACGTAGTGGGCTGACTGGGAATCGAGACTATCGTTCGAGCCGTTCGACGAACAGGCTCCAGAAGTGCTCGAACACCTGCTTCGGCTTCGAACCATTCGAAGCATCGAGGCCGGAGCCGTACGGGCTCTGGGGAAGACGAAACGAGAGCGTGCCGTCGGCCTCCTCCAGACGGGCGAACTCGCTCCAACCCGCCGTATAGTGCGAGTAGTTCGGGGCGAGATGAGGGCTCTGACTGAAGGCGATGCCCCGGTCCCAACCAGCTCGGTCTCGTTTCGCTACATGGGCGCGGTTCACCACCTGTCCGCCGGACGTGACCTCGACGAACAGCGAGCCGTCTTCCAACTCCTGGACTGACGCCCGCACGCCGCGGACGTGAGCGTTGATCTCCTGGGCACCCTCGCGGAAGTAGCGCTTGATGTTCGTAAATCCGCGCGAGAGGTAGCGGTCCCGGTCAGCATCCGTGAGGCGGCGGCGAACCTTCGGGAGGCGGTGCTTCGGTTTGACCTTTTTCGCCGGTTTGCTCTGCTTCTTGCTACCCGATGGTGGAGGGCTCGACGGCTTCGCAGCAGCGCGGCGTCCGGGTGTCTTCTTGCCCGACGTCCGATTCATCACGGCGCGAGCGGCTTCCACGAGGTGGGGACGGACGGTGTCGGCGAAGCGGGCTGCGCTGGGATAGGTCCACGTAAGCGCGCGGGCCTGCACCTTCTCGCGGAAGGCTTGCACGGCGGCGAACTGCCGAGTTTCGGCGGCGGTCTTCGGGTAGAACCTGGACTCGCGGAAGTAGAACATGATCTCCGGCTTGTGCGTCCGCTTCCGCTTCCACTGCGCGTACGCCTCGTCGAACTCCTCTTCGGTGCCGGACCCGGCCTTGCCAGTCGGGGTACCGAACCGCTTCCACATGATGCCGACGAAGATGTCGGACGGGCCGAGCTGCTGGTTGATGACGGCCTGCGCCCGCCCCGCCGCCGGGCGCGCGCGGGTCTCCCACTTCTTGACGGCCAGCCGAAAGCCCTCGGCCGATCCGACCGTCCGATTGATCTCGGCCACGACGGCGTCGAGCGCCTTCCGCTCCGTCGGTACGTCGCCGGGCGAAGCGACGAAGACGGTGATCTCGGTGACGGTCTCGGGCATGGATCAGGAGTCGAGGGTGCGCTGCCGATTTGCCAGCCACCGCTCGGCCTCGGCGTCCGTCAGCGCGCGCGTCGTGTTGCCGTAGCGGACGAAGAAGTCGCCGTCGAGCCGTGTCGGCTGGTCGCTCGGGGCGACGAGGACGCGGCAGACCTCCGCGCCGTCGATCTCGTGGAAGGTGACGCGGACGTGGCCGAACGAGGGCGGCGGGTCGAGCCGGTCGCGGAGGGTGGTGAGGAGCTTGTTCTCCAACCCGTCGGCGTTCTGATTCGTGGTCTGGCATTTGGCGTAGTCCTTCGCCAAGCCGCGCACGGTGCCGCCGTCGGCAATGCCGAGCAGGAGGGTGCCGCCGGAGGCGTTGAGGAAGCCGCAGACGGTCTTGAGCGCCGAGTGGAGCACGCCCTTGTGCTTCTCGCCGGTTTGGTTGTCCACGGCGAAGGTCTCCTTGAACTCGACGAGGGCGCTCTCGCCGTCGGCGATCTGGCGGGCGACGAGGGCGGTGTCCGGGTGGGACGCGAGGGCGCGGTAGGCGGCGAGCGCGGCCTCGCGGACGCCGTCCGGGACGCGGTGGAAGCCGGTGATGCCTTCGTGGAAGAGGACGTGCGTGAACTCGGCTTCGGTGAGGCCGTAGAGGTGCGCCACGCGGCCGTCGATCTCGGCGCGGAGGGCGGCGCGCTCGGTGGGTGGCGTCCGTGACTCCGGCGGTGTGATCGCCTAGGCCCATCGTGGCAGCGAGCGCGTCGAAGGCGGGCGTGGTGCAGACGAGCCGGGCGGCCAGCTCCGCCAGCCGGTCGAAGGCGGGGTGCCCCTCGCGCAGACGCGGGACGGGAAGCTGGTAAACGTAGAAGAAGTTGATCGTCGTCGTGACCTGCTTGCGGAGCAGCCAGTCCAGCGTGAAGCTGTTCCAGACGGCGCAGAGGTAGAGTTGCGTCGCGTCCGAGACCAGCCGCTCGCCCTCCTCGTCGAACACCTTGACCGTAGGGACCTTGTTGCCGTGAAAAGCTGGTGGCGGGATGATGGCCGAGATCAGCGTGCGCTCGTTCGTGCTTGCGGCGATGTCCCGAAAGCCCAGTCGGTAGGCCTGGTAGTCGTAGTCCTGCCCGGCGTCCTCCATCCCGCGCTTGGTGAGCGCCTCGCGGCCCGCTGCCTCGTCCACCCAGTAGCGCGACGCAGCGAAGTCGGCGTCGAACTGGTGGACCATCTTGCCCTCCCACAGCGCCAGCCGCCCCGGCCCCGGTTCCGTCTCGAACAGGCCTGCGTGGTTCGTCATGTGGAACTCAGCCGTCAGGCCGATCTGCCACGCGCCCGCCACCTCGTCTCCCAGAGCGGGGAACTGCGCCATCTTCTCGGCGATCTGCGCGTCAAGCGGGACGGCGAACTCCATCAGCCCCCACGACTCGGCCGCCAGCCGCTTGACGGCCTCGACCTCGACCTCCACCGCGCCCTCGTCGGGGAAGCGAGCCAACTCCGCCGGGTCGTGCCGCATGAAGGTCGCCGGGAAGCGCTCGGTCGTGCCCGCCTTCTCGAAGGTCAGGATCACGAACTTGAACCGGCTGTCCACCTCCTCGAAGACCAGCTTCCGGTTCTCAAACCCGAAGAGCGCCGTCACCGAGGTTTCCTCGAAGAGCATCTGCCGGAGGCCCTTCGTGCCGAGGTCGGTGTAGATGCCGCTCGGGATCACGATGCCGCAATGCCCGCGGTCGTGGAGGAGCCGGAAGCACCGCTCCAGAAACAGCTTGTACAGGTTGAGGTCGGACGACTGCTTCCGCCCGTTCACCTCGCTCACTTGATGCCCGTACTCGGGTGCGGACCGGAAGTAGGCGCTCTGGTGAGGGAAGCTCGTCAGGTAGTCCTCGTACTCGGCCTGCACCTCGGGGTGCGCGGCGAGGAACGCGGCGCGGTGCGTGGTGAAATCCTCGATCCGCATCGTGTTCTTCGAGACGGCGTCGGAGCGGGTCTCGAAGAACTCCTTGTCGTTGGGCTTGAGGATGTCCCACGGCGGGTTCGTCACGATCACGTCGAAGCCGCCGCGCGCGAGGATGCGCGAGAACTCGTAGGCCCAGTGGAAGGGCCGGAGCGCGGCCACGTCCTCTTTGGCGAGCCGCCGCGTCGCATAGCGTGCCTTCTTGCCGTCCCACGTCGCCTCCTTGACCTTCACGCCGAGGTTGTGCATCTGCTCGGCCGCGACCTGATCGAGCGTCCGCTGCCCCTCGGCGCGCACCGTGTTGATCCGGTCGCGGATCTGGAGGAGCGTGCCCGAGTCGTCGTCGCGGTCCACGGTCTCGGCGGTGCCGCGGTAGAGGTCCACGAGGCGGTCCTTCTCGCGGAGGCTGTCGCGGAACTCCTGCGCGGCGAACATGGCCCCGACCTTCGCGTCGCCCGCGCCGACGAGCGCCTCGTCGCTCACGTCGAGCAGGCCGACGAGGCTGTTGCCGTCGAGCAGGTTGAAGTCGATGTTCGGGAGCGGCTCCAGGTCCTCCGGCCGCTCGGCCGAGGCGACGAGGGCGAGGAAGAGCCGGAGCTTGGCGATCTCGGTCGCCTCCGGCATCAGGTCCACGCCGTAGAGATTGCGCGTGATGACCTCCTTCTTGAGGAAGTAGCCCGTCGAGGGGTGGGCGTGGGCCTCGGCCAGCCAGCCCTTGAGGTTGGCGTCCTTGCTCAGTTCAGCATGGCCGAGGACCGCCTTGTAGACGGTGAGCAGCTTCTTGAGCGCCGCCACGAGGAACGCCCCCGAGCCGCACGCCGGGTCGAGCACGGTCACCTCTTTCAGCACGCCGAGGAGCCGCCACGCGAGGTCGTCGTCGAGGTTCGTGAGCAGGTCCGCGAGCGAATCGAACCGGCGGGCCGGGAGATCGAGCGTGGCGCTGGCCTCGGCGTCGTCGCTGAGGCGCTCGACGAGGAGGCGGTCGAGGGTGGCGTCGCAGAGGTAGCCGGTCAGTTCGGGCGGGGTGTAGTAGGCCCCGAAGGCTTTCTGGTTGACGTACTTCTCGAGGATGTAGCCGAGCACGTCGGGGTTGATCTCGTCGGCCCGTCCGCCGGGCGTGTCGTCGAGGTGCCACGTAAAGCGGTCGAAGACGCCGAGGATGCCCTCCACCGCGGCGTCGGCCACGTCGAGATCGGGGTGGTCTTCTTCGATGGGGTGTTCGAGGAAGAGGCCGCCGTTGAGGTAGCGGATGTCGCCGAGGAGCGCGTTCGTCTCGTCGGAGCGCTCGGCAGGCCGCAGGGCGAAGCCCTCGAAGAAGAGCGGACGCAGAAAGCGGCGGTAGAGGCTCGGCGGGTCGAGGATGCCGCGGATGTGCGCCTGGTGCGCGGCGAGCTTCGAGCCGAGGTAGTCGCGGTCGCCGCTATCCAGAAAACCTTTCTTCTGGAGGAAGTAGACGAACATCAGCCGCGTGAGCAGCACGCTCGCGTAGTGCCGCCGCGTCCGCTCGGCGTCGATTCCGGTGATATGGCGCTCGGCGAGGGCCTCCTGCTCGCCCTTGAACGCCGCGTAGAATTTCTTCGTGACCTGCTCCACGTCGAGCGCCGAGCGTACGCGCCGTGTGACCTCGACGAGGGAGGCATCGCCGGAATCGCTCAACTCCTCCATGTCGAAGAAGAGACCCGCCAGCTTCGAGATGAACAGGTCGGGCGGCTGGCCCTTGACGAAGTGGTGGCTGCGCGCCGTCTTGAGCGCCGTGCCGTCATAGACCGGGTACGACCACACGGTCTGTGTGCGCCGCCCGTCGGTAAAGAGCAGGATGTGTTCGCGCGCGCTCGGCTCGACGGCTTTGTGAACCATCCGCCGGACAGGCGTGCCGGGAATCCGCCCGTCCGGGGATGCCACCTCAAAGGCAACCACCCCGCCCAAGTGTGCCACGGGCGTAAACCCGAACACCTCGCCGCCGACTTCCAGCTCCAGCGCCGCGAGCCCGTCGGACTTCAGCCAGCCCAGCTCCTCGCGGAAGAGCGGGTCCCAGTCGAAGGCATCGAGGTGCCGTTTGGTGCGTTTCGGATCGAGGGTGGCCATAGGGGTCAGGGGAGAAGGCCGAGGATGCGGGTGCGGACACGGCGAGCCGCCTTGGTCATGGCGCGAGCATCATCTCCGGTGGGCTCGAAGAGGTCGTCGGGGTACCGGGAGCCGACGGCGAAGGCCGTGAGGTTGCGGCAATCGGCTTCGAGATCGGCGAGGTCAGGCGCGAACGGGACGCAGCGGGTGAGGAGCGCCACGAGGTCGTGCGTGCGTGGCGGGGCCTCGTGGTGGTACACGAGAAGCGCCTTGAGCACCTTCTCGGCGGCCTGCTGAGCGTGATAGCAGACGGTGTCCCACGGCACTCGCTCGGCCGCGAGGTTGTTCTCGATGTTGAGCAGGTCGTGCTCGGCCTTGCGGAGCCAGGCGCGGTAGTTGGACTCGGGCATGCTCATGAGGCCTCTGCTTCGTAGAGCGTCCGGCCTTCCGACTCGATGAGCGACAAGAGCGTGCCGCCCACACCCCGGAGCCGCGCCACCTCCTCCGGCGTGTAGACGACGACGTCGAGAGGCCAGGGGCGCAGACCGAAGAGCGCGGCTACGTCGACAGCCCGCTCCGGGGGTCGGCGGTCCGTGTCCATCTCGATGAAGAGGTCGAGGTCGCTGCCGGGTCCGGCTTCGCCTCGGGCGCGGCTGCCGAAGAGGACGACGCGGCGCGGCTGGAACCGCTCGACAATTTGCTCCGTGATGGAGCGAAGATCGGGGGGGGTGGCATTGGGAGGCCGGGAAGAGAAGGCAGGCATGGTCTGGCGGGTCAGGTTCGGAGGCCGAGAGAGCAAATAATCTGGGGCTCGTTCTCCCCATCGTTGTCGTGGATGACCACGAGGCGTTCGTCGTCGTGGAGTCCGGTGACGAGATCGGCGAGGGCGTCGTCGTCGAGGCCGGCGCGAAGCTGGCGGTTCAGCGTGTCCGTAGCGGCCTCGGTGAGCGGATAAGTATAGAGCGCCTGGAGCGCCCGCTTGAGCGCGTCGGTCTCAAACAGCGGGTTCGCGTCGAGGTAGCCTTTGAGCCGCTCGTAGGTGCGGAGCTTGGCCCCGCGCCGGCTTCCGAGCTGCCCGCCGATGCGCCGCCCCTCGCGGTGAACGAGCGCGACACTTTTCTGGACAAGATCGTGGTGCTCGGAGAGCCGGTCGAGCGCGGGCGTGTCGGGCTCGCACTCGGCGGCTTTGAGGATGGCGAGCGGGCTTTCGGTGAACGACGCGCCGTTGCGATCGAGCCAGGCGAGGGCGTCGGTGCCCTGGTCGGTGCGGACGTAGGTGAGCACGCCTTCCGGCCCCAAGGCGGTGGGCGCGTGCGGCTTGGTGGAGTAGACGACGCCGGGCATCTCCTCAATCAGCGACTTCAGCCCCGGCTGCTGCTTGATGGCGCTCTGCCAGATGGAGTAGGCCTGGCTCGCGAGGTCCACCTCGCCGTCGCTGCCGTCGCCGTCGAGCGCGCCCGCCTTTTCGTTGTAGAGGTCCAGCAGGTCCTGCGGGGCCTTGCCATCCTCGAAGAACTGCTCGTCGGAACCGACGACTTCGGCGTTCTCGCCAAGCCGCTGGCGGACTCTGCTGCGAAGGTTGATGATCTTCTCGACGCCCTCGGCCGGAAGGAACGAGTAGCACAGGATTTCGTCCGCCTGCTGCCCGATACGGTCCACACGCCCCGCCCGTTGGACGAGCCGGATGAGCGCCCACGGCAGGTCGAAGTTCACGACGATGTGTGCGTCCTGAAGGTTCTGGCCCTCGGAGAGCACATCGGTGGCGACGAGCACGCGGAGTTCGCGGTCCGGCTCCACGCTTTTGCCGTTGCTCCTCGGCGAGAAGCGGTGCGCGAGGGCCGTCGGATCGTCCGTCGTGCCGGTGGCGACGGCGGAGCGCTCCACCCCGGCCGCTTTGAGGGCACGCCCGAGGTAGCGGACGGTGTCGGCGAACTGGCTGAAGACGAGGACCTTTTCGTCGGGGTGCTCGTCGCGGACGAGGTGCAGGAGTGCCCTCAGCTTGGCGTCGCGCTCGTGCCGCCACGGACCGGCGGTGTCGAGCAGCCCGATGAGCGCCTGGGCGTCTTCGAGCAGGTTCTTCTTCAGCCCGCGCCGGAAGAGACCGGGGCGCAGCCATCGGAAGCGCCGGGCGTACTGGGTCTGGTACTGCGTGTAGACGTGGGCCGCCGCCTCACCGAGCGAGGTCTCGGAGTGCAGGCCGTCCGCGGCGTCCTCGTCCGGCGGCGGCTCGGCGGCGGCGTCCTCCGTCACGTCGGGGTCGTCGAAGAGGTTGGGGTCAAGCTCGCGGTCCTCGTCTTCGAGGTCGGGATCGAGCATGGCGGCGTCCTGCGGCCCGATGGGGATCGGGAGGCCGTGCTCGAGCGCGTGGACGAAGACGAGGTTGCGGAGGGCGTGGCGCTCGACGGAGCGGAGGAACGCCTCCCCGGAGGACTCCAGCCGCTTGAAGAGGTTGGTGCGGCAGAACCCCATGAGGCGGCGGCCCGCTCGGCTCAGGTCGTCGAGTTGGGCGCTCTCGGCAGGCGTCGGAGCCTCTTTCGGCGTGGGGTGGACGTAGCCCGCCAGCCCGTACCGGGGCAGCTTGAGGTTGCCGATGGTCTCGACGACATGGTCGGCGTACAGGCGAGCGTAGGGATCCTCGGGGTCGCCCGTCGAGAACGTGACCGTGCGCGGGACGCGGATGGGAAAGTAGGAGCGGGTGCCGTCGGGAAAGCGGAGGTAGCGCCGCTCCGCGCCGTCCATCTCCCGCCCGCACGACGGGCAGGCGGCGTCTTCGACCGCGAGCGTCGCCTCGCATCCCGGACACTCCGCGAGAGCGTAATGCTGCTTGACGAAGGAGCGCGTGCGGCGGACGAGGAAGAGCCGCATCAACTCGCGCCAGTCGTCGGGGTGATCGCTCTTCTCGAACGCGGCAATCGAACGGGGGCTGGCGTCGTGCCGCTTGCTGAACTCGATCTCGCCCATCTCCCGAAGCAGCGTCTCCGGGCGGACGCCGAGGTCAGCCTGGTCGTCGAGGAACAGCCGGAGCTGGTTCGAGAGGTCGAGGTAAGTCTTGTTGTAGGGCGTAGCCGTGAGCAGGATGCAGCGGGCGTCGTTGCGCTGGATGTAGTCGCGGATGACGCGGTAGCGCTTGCCCTCGCGGTTGCGGAGGTTGTGGCTCTCGTCGATGAGGACGAGTCGGTAGCGCCGGAGCTCGGGGAGCTCGTGCTGGACGCGCGTGATGGAGAGCACCTTGCACCGCCGGAGGCCGTAGCGGTGGACGTAGTCCTCCCACATCTCGGTGAGGTTCTTCGGAGCGAGGATGAGCGTTTCGTAGTCGAGGTCTTCCTCCAGCATCCGCGCGAGCGCCGTCGCCATGAGCGTCTTGCCGAGGCCGACGACGTCGCCAATGACGACGCCGCCGCGCGCGTGGAGGTGGCGCGCGGCGAGCTTGACAGCCGCCTCCTGATAGTCGAACAGGACCCCCTTGAGGTCTTTCGGGAGGTTGAACTCGGTCAGGCCCTTGACGGCGTCGTCGGCGAGGTGGCGGGCGATCTTGAGGTAGATGTGGTACGGCGGGATCGCCGTGGAGCGCGCCCAGCTCTCCTCGATGAGGGCAACGAGGTCGTCCGAGATGTCGAGGCACCAGCGGTCGTCCCACCGGGCCTCGAACCAGTCCGACAGCTTCCGGCAGGCGTCGTGGTCGAGCACGTCCACGTTCAGCTCGCCACCGCCCTGAAGCCCGCTGAACGTGAGGTTGCTCGACCCGACGAAGCCGACCGACGGGGTGGTATACGTGTTCGGGAAGCAGAGGTAGAGCTTGGCGTGGAGGCTGTGCCGAAGGAACAGCTTCACGCGGACCTTCCCGCTCCGAATCTGATCCACGAGGCGCTGGAGTGCTCGCTCGTCGGCGTCGGTCGGTGCGCCGACGATAAGCTGCTCGCGGAACTCAGTGGCAAGCTCCTTCTTCAGCCGTACGGCCGTCCCGTTGTCCATTCGGGTCCCGTCCCGGTCGAAGCGGAGCGCGTCACGAAGCTCTTCGCTGGCGCTCCGGTGCATCCCCACGAGAAGCCGGCACTGCGCTCCGTCGCCTCCGGCGAACTGCTCAACGTGCTCGGCGAGCGCACGCCACCCGCGAAGGTTGAAATACCCGATGCAGAAGTCCGCCCGCTCCGACGTGGCGAGGGTATTCTGGAGCGCCGGAAGGAGATGCTCCTCTATGTTATCGAAGATGCGGGGCACGGGCTGTCGTAGCTATACCTAACTGGCTCGCAAAGATACGCCTCACGGAACTCACGCCTACGGCTCGTTGATGGCGCATCGATGCTACCCCACGCTCCCGCTGCCGGAGTGGTGGGACGAAGAAGAACGGGCGTTCCTGCTCCCAACCTTACGTTGCCATGGAAGCGCTTCGCACCGTCTCCGTCTTCTTCACCCTCACGATTGCGCTCGTGCCACAGCTAGCCACCGCGCCGATGGACGCCCCCTACACCGAGCGATACCGGCCGCAATTCCACTTCTCCCCCGCCGAGAACTGGATGAACGACCCGAACGGGCTCGTCTACTACGACGGCGAGTACCACCTCTTCTACCAGTACAACCCCTTCGGGGACACGTGGGGCCACATGAGCTGGGGCCACGCTGTCAGCCGCGACCTCGTGCGGTGGGAGGAGCGGCCCGTCGCCCTCGCCGAGGCCGACAGCGTGATGATCTTCTCCGGCAGCGCCGTCGTCGACTGGAACAACACCTCGGGGTTCGGGACCGAGGGGGAGCCGCCGCTCGTGGCGGTCTACACCGGTCACCACGTCTCCGGCCGCAACCAGGCGCAGTACCTCGCCTACAGCACCGACGCAGGACGGACGTGGGCGAAGTACACCGGCAACCCCGTCCTCGACGTCGGGATGAAGGACTTCCGCGACCCGAAGGTCTTCTGGTACGAGCCCGAGGAGAAGTGGGTCATGGTCGTCGCGCGCTCGCTCGACTACCGGGTGAGCTTCTACGGCTCCGACGACCTCAAGGCGTGGACGCACCTCAGCGACTTCGGCCCGGCCGCCGCCACGGGCGGCATCTGGGAGTGCCCCGATCTCTTCGAGCTCCCCGTGGACGGCGACCCGGACGACACGCGGTGGGTGCTCATCGTGAACCTCAACCCCGGCGGCCCCGCCGGCGGCTCGGCCGGGCAGTACTTCCTCGGCCACTTCGACGGGACCGCGTTCGTCCCCGACGCCCCACGCCCTTGGGGGACGAACACGCCCGCTGGCTCGATTACGGCTCCGACTTCTACGCGACGGTCTCGTGGTCCGACGTGCCCGAGACCGACGGCGACCGGATGCTGATCGGGTGGATGAACGACTGGCGTTACGCCGGGGACATCCCGACCGCGCCGTGGCGGAGCGCGCAGAGCCTCCCGCGCCGCGCGAAGCTGAAGACGCTCGACGATGGCACGCCCGGAGGCCGCGTCGGGCTCGTGCAGCAGCCGGCGCACGGCGTCGAGACGCTCCGCCGCGCGCAGCGCCACCTCGGGGACAGGGGCGTGACGGAGGGCACGCACGCGCTCGCCGAGCACGGGATCGCGGGCAAGGCGTTGGAGTTGATCGCGGAGTTCGAAGTGGGCGACGCCGAGGCGTTCGGGCTGAAAGTCCGCACGGGCGACGGCGAGGAGACGCTCGTCGGGTACGACGTGGCGGCCGAGGAGGTGTTCGTGGACCGGACGCGCTCGGGCGATGTCGGCTTCAGCCCGGTCTTCGCGGCGCGCCACGCAGGCCCCTTCGCCGTCGAGAACGGCCGCGTGCGGCTGCGCGTGTTCGTGGACTGGTCCTCGGTCGAGGTCTTCGCCGGGGACGGGCGCACGACGCTCACCGACCAGATCTTCCCCGCCCCGGAGAGCGACGGCGTAGCGCTGTTTGCCGAGGGCGGCACGGCCCGGCTCGTCTCGCTCCACGTGTGGGAGCTGGCGTCGGGATGGGCCGAGCCGGGCACCCCGTAACGAGCGGGGGCCACGGCCGGTCGAGCTGCAACGGCATCCGCTGCCCCTTTGTACCCACCCCAACGTATCGTATCCGCCTAAACCGGAGAAGCGATGAAGGACACCATCCTGTGCGTCGGCGAAGTGCTGTGGGACTCGATGCCGGCCGGCCTCTTCCTCGGCGGCGCGCCCCACAACGTCGCCGCCCACCTCCACCGGCTGGGCCAACCCGTCACCCTCGTAAGCCGCGTCGGCGACGACGTGCTCGGCCGGGAAGCGCTTCGCCGCCTCAAAGCCACCGGCCTCGGCACCGACTTCGTCCAGGTCGATCCCGTGCTGCCGACGGGGTTCGTGAAGGTGGAGGTGGACGCCGACGGCATCCCGGACTACGAGATCGTGCAGCCGGTGGCCTGGGACGAGCTCGCCCTCGACGAGGTGCTCCGCGACGGGGCGGCCGGAGCACGGGCCGTCGTCTTCGGCAGCCTTGCTCAGCGGCAGGAGGCGTCGCGGCGGACCGTGCAGGCGCTCTGCACCTCGGGCGCGTTCGCCGTGTTCGACGTGAACCTCCGGCCGCCGTTCGTCAGCCCTGAGATCGTGCGCGCGTCGCTGCACGCCGCCGACTGCGTTAAGCTCAACGAGGATGAGCTGCACGCAATGAGCCGGTGGTTCGGCCTACCGAGCGTGCCGCGTGGTGCCATGGCTGCCCTCGCCGAGGCGTTCGGCTGCCGGCTCGTGTGCGTCACGCGTGGCGAGCGGGGGGCGGCGCTGTGGCACGAGGGGAGCTGGCTGGAGCACGAGGGCTACCCCGTCGCCGTGCGCGACACCGTCGGGGCGGGCGACGCCTTCCTCGCCGCCCTCCTCGCCGGCGTGCTGGAGGGGTGCAGCGACGAGGTAGCGCTCGACCTCGCCTGCCACCTTGGGGCCTTTGTCGCCACGAAGTCCGGGGCCACGCCGGACTACGAGGTCGATACCCTCGCCGAGATCGCCGCGCTCACGGACTGAACCCGCTCCGCACGACCCATCCCCCTCGGGAGGCCCCATGAGATCCCGCCGCTCCGTCTACTTCAGCACCCTCGTCGCCGCGCTCGGCGGCCTGCTCGGGTTCATCGCCTTCCACGCCATCGGACAGGGCGCGGTGATCTGGGTGTTCATCTCCGAGATCTTCCCCAACCGGGTGCGCTCGAAGGGGCAGGCGCTCGGCTCGTTCACACACTGGTTCATGGCGGCGGCCGTGTCGTGGGTGTTCCCCGTCGTTGGCCTCGGGCGCGTTCGCCTTCGCTTTCTTCAGCGCGATGATGCTGCTCCAGTTCTTCTTCGCGTGGAAGGTGATGCCGGAAACGAAGGGGCTCTCGCTCGAAGAGCTCGAGGTCAAGCTCGGCGTCGGGACGAAAGAGCTGGAGGCGCTGGAGCGCGAGCGGCTGGGCGGTGCCCCGGCGTGACCCGCCAGCCGCGGCTAGGCCGCCGCCTCGTCGGGGGCGGGCATCGAGGTGAAGAAGTCTTTGTAGAAGCGGCCCGTGTACGCGCCGAGCAGCTCGTCCACCCGCTCCGGCGACGGCGCCCGCACGATCAGCCCGGCGTGGTTCCGCTTCTTCATCCGCCACACGATCTCGGGGTCGGTGTACGCCGAGAGGTCGGGCCACTCCTGCTTGGCGAGCGAGAGGATGACGCCGGCGTAGTCCTGCCGGTGCTCCGGTACCTCGTACGCCTCGCCTCGTGCATCGGCCACTTCGAGCCGGGACCACTCCCGCCACAGGTTCACGCCGGTCGCCGCCTCGACCATGTCCACAATGTTGGCGCCGCCGACGCGCGCGGCCGTTTCGAGGAAGTAGAACTGCCCGTCTTCCCGGCCTCGGATGAACTCGGTGTGGACCGCGCCACGGACGAGGCCGAGCGCGTCCACGAGCTGCCGGTTGATCGCCTTGACCGTCGCTGCCTCGTCGGAGCCGCGGTCGAGTGTCCGGCTCGCGAAGATGCCGCCGCTGTGCATCACCTCGAACGGCGTGCTCGCGTAGCGGTGCGCCTCGGCGAAGCGCACGGCCCGGCCCGACACGAGCGCGTCGACGTGGTAGACGTCCCCGGGGACGAACGCTTCGAGGAGGAAATACGACTGCTTGTCGCCGAGCTCGTCGAGCGTGCGCCAGAGCTGCTCGGGCTCGGCGATCTTTTTGATCCCGATGGCGGAGGCTTCGCTACGCGGCTTCAGGATCCACGGCGCGGGCACGCTCCCCATGAAGGCGCGGAGGTCGTCGTAGTTGACGACGGGAGCGAAGTCGGGCACAAGGACGCCGGCCTCGCGAGCCTTGAAGCGCATGGCGAGCTTGTCGCGGAAGTGGCGGACCGTGGTCTCGCCCATCCCCGGCACGCGGAGGTGCTCCCGCAGCGTCGAGGCCATCTCGAGGTCGAACTCGTCGAGGGGGACGATGCGGCCGATCTTCTCGGAGCGGGCGAGGTAGCTGACGCCGTGGATCACGTCCTCCCGGCTGAAGAGGTCGGGCATGTAAAAGACCTCGTCGATACACTCCCACGGCCACTCAGCCTCGCGCAGCCGCTCGACGGTGAGGAACAGCACGCGCACGCCCTGCTCTTTGCACGCGCGCAGGAAGGTCGCCCCCTTTTCGTAGCTGGCGAGGCAGAGGAAGGTGGTGGGTCGCTCGCTAGCCATGTCGGTTTGGGGTGATGATGAGAGGGAAGGGTTGCTCAATCCAGCAGCACGCGCCGGAGGAAGCGGAGCCAGTTCCCGCCGAGCACGCCGTCGCGGGCCTCGGCCGGAGCAATCGCGCCGAGCCGCTCGAAGTCCGCACCCCGGGTGATTTCGAGCGGCGTCTCCTGCAGCCCGAACCCGCCGTCGAAGTCGCTGCCGATGGCGACCCGGTGCCAGCCGATAAGGCCGGCCACGTACTCGGCCTGGGCGCGGACATCATCGAGGGTGACGGACGCTTTCGGGTCCGTCCGTAATACCCCAGCTTTGACGAACTCGTTTCCGAGCACGAGGCCCACGATCCCGTCGCGCTCGCCGATGGCGCGGATCATCTCGTCGCTGAGGTGGCGGTCGGTCGGGGTGAGGGCGCGGGCGTTGCTGTGGCTGGCGAAGACGAGGGCAGGGCCGAGATCGAGCGCGTCCCAGAAGCTCTCCTCGGCGAGGTGGCTGATGTCGAGGGGGACGCGGTGTTCGTCCATCGCGCGGACGAGGTCGCGCCCCAACTCCGTCAGCGGGCCGGGCGCATGCGTGCCGCCGCAGTACCGGGTCCGCTGCCACGCCGGCCCGATCAGCCGCAGGCCTCGGTCGACCCACGCCGAGAGGTCGTCGGGCGTGCGGATGGGGTCGGCCCCCTCCATCGACACGACGACGCCGATCTTCCGACCCCCGCTGGTCCAGTCTTGAACGTGGGTTTCGAGATCGCTTCGGGAGCGGAGGATGCGGACCTCGCCCTCGTCCTCCCACCGCTCGTAGACCGCGAGCTGCTCCAGCGCGAAGCGTTCCGCCTCCTCCGGCGTCGCGTACGAGAGCGCCCGCTGACGATCCGTAAGCGGAGGCGCATCGACCGGCCGCACGAAGTCCCGCGGGATCGTAAACAGCGTCCCGAACACGATCCCGACCGTGCCCCGCCGTAGCTCGGGGAGCGTAACGAGGATCTCCTGGCTGGCGCGCTTTTCCGTGCGCCGCAACGCCGGCATGCTCCGCGTCAGATCACGCCCGTGCGCCGTAACGTTGAACGCGAGGTCCAGATGACCGTCGGTGTAGAGGGGGCTCCGGCTCACCATTCCGTCTCACGAAGTAGAAAGTCGATGGCGTCGTGGAAGCGCTGACGCCACGCGGCCTCCGAGTGGCCCGCACCCCGTTGCTCCACGTAGACGAGGTCGCGGTGCCGCCGGTATTCTTTCCGCAGCAGGATCTCGCGCAGGCGGCGCACGTCGGCCACCGTGCCCTTCCCCTCCAGCGTCCCCACGTCGAGGTAGAGCTTGCCCGGCACGTGAGGCGCGTCCTCGATGAAGGGGAAAATAGCCCGGTCGGCGAACCACAGCGACGGACTCATCGCGCCGGCTTTGCCGAAGACGTCCGGGCGGCGGAAGAAGGCGTAGAGGCTTATGAGCCCGCCCATCGACGACCCGGCGATGAGCGTGCTGTCCCGCTCCGTCTGCGTGCGGAAGTCCCGGTCGATCCGCGGCTTGAGCGTGTCGGCGATGAAGTCGAGGTAGAGGTCGCCCTTGCCGCCGCGCCCCTCGGCGTCCTCAAAGGGGCTGTACTCGTCGAGCCGGTGCTCGGTGTTGAAGATGCCGACGACGATGGCTTCGAGCCCGACGTGGCTGAGCGCGTCCATCGTGTTGTCGACGCGCCACTCCTCGGCGAAGCTCGTCACCTCGTCGAAGAGGTTCTGCCCATCGTGCATGTAGAGCACCGGATAGCGCCGCGTGCCGCTGCCGTACGAGGGCGGCAGGTACGTGATGACATCGCGTCGGTTATCCAGTTCGGGGCTGTAGAACCCCTCGATCACCTGGAGGTCGCCCACCACGGTGTGGTCGCCGTCCGCCGCATCAAGCGGGTACGTCTGCCACCGATCCTCCGCGTCTGGATCGAGGATCGGTGCGGGACGGCGCTCGCCCTCGGCGGTGGCGGCCTCCTCTCTGGGTCGGTCCATGCGGGGGGTTTCGTAGTTCGAAATCGGTAGAGAAGGGCGGCGTTGCAGAGGCGGAGCGAGAATGCCTAGGGAGCGACAGGCGAGGAATCCGGGGGATGGGCTTGTAATCGACGGCCCGGCTTATCTTCCGAGCAAGCACATCGGGCGGCACCGTGACTGCTGTCGTGTGTCGTAAGATACCGCCCTTCCCCTCCTCACTCAGCCCCAGCGATTCGGTTCGGTCACCGCCGCGCCCCCTCTCCACCTCAGCCTATGAACCGGGAGCACCACCGCTGGCACAGCCCGTCGCTCGGGCGCGAGATGGGGCTCCTCGTGTTCGGCCACGCCGGCGCGCGCGTCCTCGTCTTCCCGACCTCGCAGGGCCGGTTCTACGAGTGGGAGGATCGCGGGATGATCACCGCCCTCGGCGAGCACCTCCGCAACGGCTGGGTCCAGCTCTACTGCGTCGACAGCGTGGACGCCGAGAGCTGGTACGCGCGGTGGAAGCACCCCGCCGACCGCGCCCGGCGGCAGGACGACTACGAGCGCTACCTCCTCCACGAGGTGCTCCCGCTCAGCACGCACCGCAATCCGAACCCCTTCCTCATCACGACGGGTGCCAGCTTCGGCGCCTTCCACGCCGCCGACTTCGCGTTCCGGAACCCGCACCTCGTCGGCCGCATGATCGGGATGAGCGGGCTCTACGACATCCGGCAGTTCGCCGCCGGGCATTACGACGAGCCCATCTACCGGCACAACCCCTCCCACTACGTCAGCGACCTCCACGACCCCGGCCACCTCGACGCGTTGCGGCGGATGGACATCATCCTCGCCACCGGCCGCGACGACTCCTTCCGCGGCAACAACGAGCACCTCTCCCGCATCCTATGGGAGAAGGACGTCGGCAACGCACTCCGGCTGTGGGACGGCTGGGCGCACGACTGGCCGTGGTGGCACCAGATGATCCTCCGCTACATCGGCGGCAACGCCTAACAGATACCACAGAGCTATGGCAAAGAAAGCACCGAAGAAAGTGGGCCTCGTCGTCGGACGCGAGTGGTCGTTCCCACCGGCGTTCATCGAAGAGGTGAACCGCCGGGACGAGGGCGTCGTCGTCGAGATGGTGCAGATTGGAGCGCCGATGATGGACGAGCCGTGCCCCTACGACGTCATCATCGACCGGATCTCGCACGAGGTCCCGTTCTACCGCACCTACCTCAAGTACGCCGCGCTCAACGGCGTGACCGTCGTGAACAACCCGTTCATGTGGAGCGCCGACGACAAGTTCTTCGGCGCCACGCTCGCCACAAAGCTGGGCATCGCCCACCCGAAAACCGCCGTCCTCCCGAACAAGGACTACGTGCCGGGGATCGTGCACGAGGAGTCGCTGCGCAACCTGACGTACCCGCTCGACTGGGACGCACTCCTCGACTACATCGGGCTGCCGTGCATCCTGAAAGACGCGCACGGCGGCGGATGGAAGGAGGTCTACGTCTGCCGCTCGAAGGAGGAGCTGCTCCACCACTACGACGAGTCGGGCCTGCTGACGATGATCGTGCAGGAGTTCATCGAGTGGGACCAGTTCGTCCGCTGCATCTGCCTCGGGCAGGACGAGATTCTCCCGATCAAGTACGACCCCGGCGAGCGGCGCTACCACGTCGAGCACGACCACCTCAGCCCCGCGCTCGGCAAACGGATCGTCGCGGACTCGCGCAAGCTCGTCGGCGCGCTCGGCTACGACATGAACTCGATGGAGTGGGCCGTCAAAGACGGCGTCCCGTACGCCATCGACTTTATGAACCCCGCGCCCGACATGGACATCAACTCGCTCACGCCGCACTACTTCGAGTGGGTGGTCCAGCACATGGCCGACCTAGCGATCCGGCTGGCGAAGAAGCCGCGCCCGCAACGGAAGCCGCTCCGGTGGGACAAGCTCTTCGTCGGCAACCGGAAGAAGTGAGGACGTGATGCATGAGGGTGCCGAGGCGAGCGCCACAGCGCTCCCTCCTCGTCTCGCTCATACCGAAGCGCCGCTCACAAAGACGAACAGAAGGGTCGCCGACTAAATTCACGCATCACGTCCTCACGCATCACGCAACCCCGCCTTCATGGCCCTCCAAGCCGCCATCGCGCACTACCACGAGCTGCTGACCGACGACCTCGCCGGGGAGACGCAGGCGCAGCTCGACGACCAGCTCCGGCGGCGCGGCCTGTTCTTCGGCAGCCGCCCCCTCTGCAGCGTGCTCCGGCCCCGGTTCTTCACGCCGAGCCAGTACCAGTTCCTGAAAGAGCGCTCCGCCATCCTCCTCCGCGCCTTCGATAAGATCTATCAAGCAGCGATGGAGCAGGACGAGTTCCGGCAGCAGTTCCGGCTGTTCGACTGGGAGGAGGAGTTGATACGGTACGAGCCCGGCTTCCGCGACCCGAGCCCCGTCTCCCGCCTCGACGCCTTCTTCGTCTCGGAGCGGGGCGGCCTCCGCTTCACCGAGTACAACGCCGAGACGCCCGCCGCCGCATCGTACAACGACCTCCTCGCTGCCGTCTTCTACGGGCTGCCCGTGATGCGGGAGTTCCTGCGGCGCTACGAGGTCCGCTCCCAGCCTTCGCGGCACAACGTGCTCCACGCGCTCGTGGACGCCTACCACCAGGCCTCCGGCCGGCGCGACCTCCCGAAGATCGCCATCATCGACTGGCGCGAGGTGCCGACCTACAGCGAGTTCGTGATCAGCGCCGACTACTTCCGCTCGCAGGGCCTCGACTGCGTGATCGCGGACCCGCGCGAGGTGGAGTACCGCAACGGGCGGCTCTACGCCGGGGACATGGCCGTTGACCTGATCTACAAACGCGTGCTCGTCAGCGAGCTCATCGAGCGCGGCGGGATGGACCACCCCATCGTCCGCGCCGTCGCCGACCGGGCCGTGTGCATGGTCAACTCGTTCCGCTGCAAGATCCTCCACAAGAAGGCGAGCCTCGCCGTGCTGAGCGACCAGCGCAACGCCTACCTCTTCACCGCCGAGGAGCGCGAAGCCGTCGAGGCGCACATCCCGTGGACGCGCGTCGTCGAGGAGCGGAAGGCAATCTTTCAGGGCGAAGAAATTGATCTCGTCCCGTTCATCCACGAGCACCGCGAGCGCCTCGTGCTCAAGCCGAACGACGAATACGGCGGCACCGGGATCGTGCTGGGCTGGGAAGCCGATGACGCGACGTGGGCGCACGCGATCGAGCAGGCGCTCGCCGAACCGTTCATCGTGCAGGACCGGATCACGCTTCCGCGCGAGTCCTACCCGAGCATGGTGGACGGCCACGTCCACTTTCAAGACCGGATCATCGACACGGCCCCCTTCGCCTTCTACGGCTCGTACATGGACGGGTGCCTGACGCGGCTCTCTACCGAATCCCTCGTCAACGTCACCTCGGGCGGCGGATCGAGCCTCGCCACCTTCGTGGTGGAACCACGCTAACGACAGGAACCAGTTATGGACGCGCCGTCGCTCACCATCGGGATCGAAGAAGAGTATCAGATCATCGACCCGGAGACGCGGGAGCTTCGCTCCTACATCACCGAGATCCTCGAAGACGACCACCTCATCCTCGGCGAGATCAAGCCGGAGCTGCACCAGTCGATGGTCGAGATCGGGACGAAGGTGTGCCGGACTCCGGCCGACGCGCGGGCGGAGCTGAAGCGGCTGCGCGGGATGGTAATGGAGTTGGCGGCGCGGAAGGACCTGAAGGTGGCCGCTGCCGGGACGCACCCGTTCTCGTCGTGGACGGACCAGGAGATCACCCCGCTCGCTCGCTACCTCGGGGTCAAGAACGACATGCAGGACCTCGCGCAGCAGCTCCTCATCTTCGGCACCCACGTCCACATCGGCATCGAAGACAAAGAGTTTCTCATCGACGCGATGAACGTGTCGCGGTACTTCATGCCGCACCTCCTCTGCCTCACCTCCAGTTCGCCTTTCTGGATGGGGCGGCGGACCGGGATGAAGTCCTACCGCAGCGTCGTCTTCCGGAGCTTCCCACGCTCGGGCGTGCCCCGCGTGATGAGTTCGTACGGCGACTTCGCGGCGCTCCGAGAGAAGCTCGTGCAGACCGGCTGCATCCCCGACGGCTCGAAGATCTACTGGGATTCCCGCCCCCACCACGTCTTCCCCACGCTCGAATTCCGCTTCCTCGACGTGTGCACGCGTGTGGACGAGGCAGTATGCATTGCCGCCATCCTCCAGGCTATCGTCCTCAAGCTGTGGAAGCTCCGCCGCGACAACACCACGTTCCGGGTCTACGCCGCCGACCTCATCGAGGAGAATAAGTGGCGGGCCGTCCGCTACGGGCTGGACGGCAAGCTGATCGACTTCGGGAAGGAGGCCGAGGTGCCGGCGCGCGAGCTGATCGTAGAGCTGATCGAGTGGTTCATCGGCGACGTGGTGGACGAGCTCGGCAGCCGGGCCGAGGTGGAATACGCCTACCGCATTCTGGAGGAGGGGTCGAGCGCCGACCGCCAGCTCGCCACGTTCGAAAAGACCGGCGGCCTCCGCCCCGTTGTCGACCAACTCATCCGCGAGACCGAAGAGGGCGTGCTGTAAGCCCGAGCCCGCGTGAAGCTTCGGTCCGGATGGCGGAACCTACGGAACCTGGCGCTACTTTTGCTCTTTTGCCGTTGCCATTTTCGCCGGCTCCTATTCGCGCCCTGTCCCATCCTCAGGGAACCAGCGGGTACCAAAAGAAACCCAGGAAGCACACTCGCATGGAGTTACGACGCATGCTACGACCCGTCATCGGGGTCCCGACCCAGACCCTCCAGGCCATCGAAGGCATCCCCGAGGGGCTGCCCCACTCGTGGGTGATGAACCACCGCTACTTCCTCGCGCTCACCTCCGTCGGCGCGGTACCGTGGATGGTGCCGCTGCTCGACAACGACCCGGACACGCTGCGCGCCATCTACGACCACCTGGACGGCGTGTTCATCGCCGGCGGCGTAGACGTGGACCCCGCGAGCTACGGTGAGGAGCAGCACGCGCTGTGCGGGCGCACGGACCTCCCGCGTGACATCGTCGAGCTCGCGTTCACCCGGTGGGCGCTGGAGGACGGCAAGCCGTTCCTTGGCATCTGCCGGGGGATGCAGGTGATGAACGTCGCGCAGGGCGGCACCCTCTACCAGGACTGCGCCGACCAGCTCCCCGGCTCCATCAAGCACGACTACTTCCCGAACGCCGGCTTCGAGCGCGACCACCTCGCGCACGAGGTGACCGTGGAGCCGGACTCGCACCTGCACGCGGCGTTCGGCGCGGACCGGGCTACGGTGAACAGCATGCACCACCAGGGGGTCAACGTGCTGGGCGATGGCCTCGTCGCGACCGCGTTCTCCCCGGACGGCCTCATCGAAGCGCTCGAAACGGAGGACGATGCGTTCGCCGTCGGCGTCCAGTGGCACCCGGAAATGCTGATCGACTCCGATCCGGGCACGCACCGCCTGTTCACGGCCTTCATCGACGCGGCCCTGCGGTGGCGGGAGAGCCGCAGCCTCGCGGACGCGACGCTGTAGCGACGCCGTAGTGCGGCCGAGACGACGGGCTCCCATTGCGTTCAGAAACCCTCCTCCTGCCCGACGGCCTCTTCGCCGTCGGGCTTTCTCGTCCCGGGATCGCCGGATCAGCTTGATGGGTCGAACGTTAACACCGCACTTCTCTCCACCGACCTCTCTCCCATCATGATGCTCCGCCGCCTGCTCGTCGTCGTGCTGCCCCTCGTGCTCCTCACCGCCTGCTCGTCCACGGAGCCGGCGGTGGCCCTGCCCCCACCGGTGGAACAGCCGCCGCCGCCTGCGCCTGAACCCGAGCCCGCACCGGAGCCAGAGCCCGAACCGGAGCAGGACGTGCTCTACGAACAGACCGAGGACGACCTCCGGCAGATGTTCACCGATGGCATGTTTGGCCTCTACCGCGCCGAAGCCGACCCCGCCGCCTCAAAGCGGCTGAACCGCGCCGGTGTCCAGGCATGGCTGACGGACCTCGCGCTCGTCAGCCCCCGCTCTGTCGAGTTCGCCCGGCTGACGCTCGGACCGGTACTGGACCAGGGCTACCTCATCGGGTTCGTTCTCGAAGGCGCAGCCACCGCCGAGTGTGCGAGCATCCGCGACGTCCTCTACATCCCCATCCCGGAGCGCTTCCAGGGGGCGCAACGGCCCTTCACCGGCTACATCCTGCAGGACGCCTGCGATGTCGCCCCCGGAAACCTCGCCCGCTTCTGCACCGGCGGCTACGGCAAGACCGACGACGGCACGGCCTGCTCCTGCACCTGCACCACCGGCGAAGCGCCCGGCGTCGGCTGCGTCTCGTGCGGGGGGAATTAGAAACTGTTTGGGGAAACGAATCCGGGCTGCGCGTGGCCGCTGAGCCCGCTCGCCGCGTTGCGCTCTTCGCCCGATGCTACGGCATCCGGTTTCTCACGCGCCTTGCGAATCGGCTCCATCGACTCACACTCGCCTGCAACCTTGCTCCCAAACAGTTTCTTAGACGGCCGCTTCGGCTGACCCGCCGGCATCGCCTGCGTCGGCGCGCGCCGCTCGCTTCACGACGAGGAGGGTGATGTCGTCGCTTTGGGGCACGGCCCCGGCGTGCGCGCGCACGGCCTCCACGAGGGCGTCCACGACCGCCTGTGCCGAGGCCCCGTGATGCGCTCGCAGCACGGCCTCCGCCCGCTCTTCCCCGAACTCCTCGCGGCCGTCGCTCATCGCTTCGGTGAGCCCGTCGGAGTAGACGAGCAGGAGGTCGCCGGGCCGGAAGTCGTGCGTCGCCTCCTCATACGTCGAAGCCGACAGCGCGCCGAGGACGAGCCCGCCGTGCTCCAGCCGCTCCAGCGTACCGTCGGCGCGAAGCAGGAGGGGCCGGTTGTGGCCGGCGTTTGCGGAGCGGAACTGGTGTGTCGCCGGGTCGAGGACGCCGTAGAAGAGGGTGACGAACGTGCCCCGCCGGAGCGTGCGGTAGAGGAACCCGTTTGCCCGTTCGAGGCAGGCGCTCGCGGTGACACCCGGCCCGGACTGCCCCCGGAGCGTGGCCTGCACGTTCGCCATCAGAAGGGATGCCGGCAGCCCTTTCCCCACCACGTCGCCGACGCAGAGGGCCAGGCGGCCGTCCCCCATAGGGATGAAGTCGAAGTAGTCGCCGCCGACGAGTTCGGCGGGCAGGCTGAGCCCGGCGAGGTCGTAGCCCGCCGTGGCGGGCGCGTGGTCCGGGAGCAGGCTCTGCTGGATGCGCCGGGCGAGGTGGACCGCCTCCTGCATCCGCACGAGCTTCTTCTCCTCCTCCACGAGCCGAGCGTTCTCGATCACCTGCGCCGACTGCCCCGCGAGGATCGCCAGCAGCCGCTCGTCCTCCTCGCTGAAGCCTCCACCGCCCCGCTTGTTGAAGACGGTCAGCGTCCCGATCAACCGGGACCGAGCGCTGAGCGGGACGCAGAGGACGGAGGCGACGGTGTCGGGCCACGGCGTTCCCGAGAAGCGCGGGTCGGTGCGCGGCGCGGCGAGGCGGAGCGGGCGGTGGTGGAGCTGCATCCACCCGAGGAGGTGGTCGTCGGCGCGGAGGGCGGGGCTGGCCGAGGAGCCGGCGGCCGTGCGGACGAGCGTCCGCAGCGCTTCCCCCTCGGGCTGCTCGTCGAGCACGGCGAGCACGCCCTGCTCGGCTGCGACGGCGCGGAGGGCCTGGTGGACGATCCGCTTGGTGACTTGGGGGAGGTCGTGCGAGGCTCCGATCTCGCGTGCGAGTTCGTTGAGGAGGGAGAGTTCCTCGACGGCCCGCTGCAGCCGGCCGTTCTCGTCCTCGGCCGCGCGGAGCCGCTCTTCCAACGCCCGGCGGTCCTGTCTGGAGAAGAGCACGAAGGGAGGGATAGAGGTAACGGACTGATTTTCTTGAAACTATATTATAGCCACACAGCGGCTTGCTCTGTTAAGCTCATCCCAGTGTCACCCTGAGCTTGTCGAAGAATCCGAAGGATCGGCGGAGCCCATCGTTCGGGGCCCCGTGTGTGCTCGTCAGAGAGGGCTTCGCCGAGCCCCGTGGGGTTCCTCGGCTACACCCCGATGGGGTTTCGCTCGGGATGACAAGAAGACCGTACCGCTGAGCTTCTCAACAGAGCAACAGCGGCTTACCCTGTACCCCTTCTCCTCCACCCCGTGAATCTCGATGGCCTCCCCTAGCAAACGCGCCCTAGTCGTCGGCATCAACACGTACGAGAACCTCTCGGTATTTGACCACCTCGAAGGGTGCGTCAACGATGCCCGCCTCATCGCCGGGCTCCTGCGCGACCGGTTCGGGTTCCCCGAGGAGAACGTCACACTCCTCACCGACGAGACGGCCGCGCGCGACGGCATCCTCGGTGCCATGGATGCGCTCGCCGACGCGACCGGCCCGGACGACATCGTGGTGATGTTTTTCGCCGGGCACGGCTCGCAGATGACCGACCGCGAGGGCGACGAGCCCGACGGCCTCGACGAAACGATCGTCCCCTACGACACGGGCCGCGCCGGGCTCGAAGGCGTCGAGGCCCATGAGAACCGTGACATCACCGACGACGAGATAAACGCCTGGCTCCTCCGCGTGACCGAGAAGACCGGCTTCGTCACGCTCATCTTCGACAGTTGCCACTCGGGGACGATCACCCGCGACACGTTCGGCGCGAAGACCCGCTTCCTCGAACCCGACCTGCGGCCCGTCGAGGAGCTTCCGCCCTCGCCGCTCAAGGGCACCACCACGCGGAGTGCCGGAGCTACGCAAGAGGGCGGCCCGAGCGGGTGGCTCCCCCTCGGCGAGCGCTACGTCCTCATCGCCGGCTGCCGCGACGAGGAGTCCTCCCACGAGCACCACGACTCCGAGAACAACGCGCAGCACGGAGCCCTCACCTTCTTCCTCAGCCGCGCCCTCGCCGACGCCCGTCCCGGCACCACCTACCGCGACGTGTACGAGCAGGTCCGCCCGTCCGTCACCGCGACCTACCCGAAGCAGCACCCGCAGATGGAGGGCGCGCTCGACCGCGAGGTCTTCGGCGTGCTCGACATCGAGCCGATGCGGTTCGTCGGCGTCGCGGCGCGCGACGGGCTGGACGTGACGCTCGCGGGCGGCGCAGCGCACGGGCTGACCGTAGACTCGGAATGGACGATCTACCCGCCCGGCACGAAGACCACCGAGGGCACCGAGGCGCTCGGGCGCATCGTCATCACCCGCGTCGGGGCCGTCGCCTCGGAGGCGGAGCTCGTGGAGGAGGCGGAGGAGGGGGCCGTGGACACCGGCGCGCGGGCCGTCGAGACGTTGCACGCCTACGGGGCCGCTGAGCTACGCATCGATCTCACCGTGCCCGAGAGCTACGACGAAGCGAAGCAGGCGCTCGTCGCGGAGATCGGAGAGTCGGGGCTACTGCGGATCGTGGAGGGGGATGAGCGGGGCGACGTGCGCGCGTACCTCATCCCTCCGCGCCCGGCCGGAGCCCACCCCGTCCCCCAACTCGGCGCGCTCGTCGCGGCAACGTGGGCCGTCGTGGGCACGGACGGGCGGCTGCTGATGCCCGTCCACCGCATCGACGAGCGCGACGTCGCCCGGACCCTGCGGGAGAACTTCGACAAGGTCGCTCGCTACCGCTACGCCCTCGCCCTCGACAACCCCGACCCGGACAACCCCCTCCGCGACGCGCTCGACCTCCGCATCGAGCGGCAGCGCGCCGACGGGACGTGGGTGGAAGCCACCCCGGACGAGCCCGGCGGCGAGGTCGTCTTCCACGAGGGCGACAAGATCGCCTTCACGATCACCAACACCCACACCGAGCCGCTCTACGTCTACGCCCTCGACTTCGGGGTGGGCGGGGCCGTCAGCCCGCTCACGATGCGCGGCGCGAACGAGAAGCTCGAGCCGAACAAGCCCCTGCGGGTGAAGGAGCTGATGTCGGGCAGCTCCTCCAGCGAGATCGTGCTGAACTTCCCCAAGCGCTTCCCCGGTACGGAAGGGACCGAAACGCTGAAGGTGTTCGCCACGACGCACGAGACCAGCTTCGACGCCTTCGTGCAAACGACCACCCGGTCGGTGGGGACGGAGGCGGACGGGGGCACGTCGCTCCAGCAGCTCATCCGCCGCGCCGGCCGGGGCATCCCGATGCGGGACATGGGCGGCAGCGACGGCGGCGACGACGCAGACTGGACGGCGGCGTCGCGGACGTTCGTCCTCCGTAGGAAGACGGCGGCGCTCGACGACGCCGGCACCGCCCTCGACCTCGGATCGGTCACGATCCGCGCGCGCGGCCTCGACGCCGAGGTCCGCGTGCTCACGCCGCCCACCGAGCGCGCCCGAACCCGCAGCGCGCACGCTGCCGACCCCGGCGACGCGCACACCCCGAGCGCGCTCGACGCTGTGCTCAGCGGAGAAAACGTGGACACGCAGCAGGCCGTCGAGATCTCCTCGGCCCGCACGCGCAGCCTCACCGTCGAGCCGACCATCGAGGTGGAGGTGCGCGCGCCGGGGCCGGAGGAGGGGCAGTTCGTGCTCTACACCGACGAGAGCGGCGTCGCGACGTGGCAGTTCGCGGAGACGGCCGGCGCGCGGACGCGGGGCGCCGGCGCTCCGACGCGGACGTACGTGATCGACCGCGCCGCGCCGGTGCGGGGCGCGTCCGCCACACGCGGGATCGCCGGAGCCGTCGGGAAGAAGCTGATTCAGGTCCTCGTCTTCCCGCTCATCGACCCGCTCATCGGGCGTGTGGGGGACTACTTCGCCGAGCGGTGGGAGGAGAAGAAGCGGCCCTACGGCCTCCGCCCGTTCACCCCCGACGACTTCCACTCGCCCAACGCTCCGGCGCTCGACGGCGAAGCGTGGCGGCGGCTCGGCGCGGGGCGCTCGCTCCTGCTCGTCCACGGCACCTTCAGCCGAGCGCACTCGGCCTTCGGCGGGCTTGCGCCCGAGACCGTGGCCGAGCTGTACCGGCGCTACGACGGACGCGTGTTCGCCTTCGACCACTTCACGCTCTCCCACGACCCGAAGCAAAACATCGCGTGGCTGTTCGAGCACCTCCCCGCCGACGCCGCGCTCGACCTCGACATCGTGTGCCACTCGCGCGGCGGGCTCGTCAGCCGCGTCCTCGCCGAGCAGCAGAGCGCGTTCTCGCTCGGCGCACGCGCGCTGAAGGTGGGGAAGGTCGTCTTCGTCGCCTCGCCCAATGCCGGCACGAGCCTCGCCGACCCCGAGCACATGGGGGCGCTCGTAGATACCTACACGAACCTGCTCAACTTCCTCCCCGACAACCCGGTGACGGACGTGCTCGACGGCGTCGTGACGGTCGCGAAGCAGCTCGCCGTCGGCGCGCTGAAGGGGCTCGACGGGCTCCAGTCGATGCGGCCGGGCGGCGACTTCCAGCACTGGCTCAACGACGCGGCCCGGCAGGGAGACACGCGCTACTTCGCCCTCGGCGCGGACTTCAAGCCGACGCAGCCGGGCTTCGCGGCGTGGGTGAAGGACCGCCTCATGGGCCGCATCTTCGGGGCCGAGAACGACCTCGTCGTCCCCACCGCGAGCGTCTACGCCGACAGCGACGGCGACGGCACCGACCTCGTCGCCGAGGCCGACCGCCACATCTTCCCCGCCGAGGCGGCGATCTCGCACACGGGCTTTTTCCAGCACCCCGCCGCCCAAGAGAAGCTGCTGACGTGGCTCCAAGCCTAGGATTGAGCCATGGAGACGCGGCCGGACTTCAGAAAGAGCGTGGCCGTCGTCATTGGCATCAACGCCTACGACCACGGCGTCCCTCCGCTCGGCACCGCCGCGCATGACGCCCACCGCCTCGGCCAACTCCTGGCCGACAGCCACGGCTACGACGTGCGCCTGCTGCTCGACGAGCAGGCGACCCTACACAACGTCCGCGATCTGCTGGAGGTCACGCTCCCGGCCGAGGTCGGCCCCGACGACCGGGTGCTGTTCTACTTCGCCGGGCACGGCGTCGCGCTCGACGGCGAGGACGGCCCGACCGGCTACCTCCTCGCCCAGGACGCCCGGCGCGGCGAGCCCGAGAGCTACTGGCACATGCCGGTGCTCTACGACGCACTCTGCGCGCTCGCCTGCCGGCACATGCTGGTGATCCTCGACAGTTGCTTCTCCGGCGCGTTCCGCTGGTCGACGACGCGCGACATGGTCGGGTTGCCGGACGTGATCCACCAAGAGCGCTACGACCGGTTTATCCTCGACCCCGCCTGGCAGGCCCTGGCCTCGGCCTCGTTCGACCAGACCGCGCTCGACCAACTCCCCGCCTACGGCTCCTTCGGCATTCGAGGGGATGAGGGGGCACACTCCCCGTTCGCCCTCGCCCTGTTCGAGGCGCTCGAAGGGGCGGGCGACGTGGTGCCGGCGGACGTGGGCGACGGCGTGATCACGGCCACTGAGCTCTATCTCTACCTGGAGGAACGCCTGCAGCCGGCCGCGATCGAGGCCGGGCACCGGCAGACGCCCCGCCTGTGGCCGCTCCCGAAGCACGATAAGGGGGAGTACATCTTCCTCTCGCCGGGGCACACGCTGAACCTTCCGCCGGCTCCGCCGCTGACGTACGAGAACAACCCGTGGCGCGGCCTGGAATCGTACGACGAGGAGCACGCCGATCTGTTCTTCGGCCGAGAGGACGTGATCGAGGCGCTCCACAGCCAGATGGAGGAGCACGCGCTGACCGTCGTGCTGGGTGCCTCGGGCACGGGCAAGTCGAGCGTAGTGAAGGCGGGGCTGCTGCCGAAGCTGAAGCGCGACGTGGCCCAGGCGTGGCTCGTGCTCCCGGTCGTGCGGCCGGGGGCCGCGCCGGTGGAGGCGCTGCACCGCGCCCTGTCCGAGTTGGGTACCGAGGCCACGGTGACCGAGCCCACGGTGGACGAGCGCGTCGCCGCGTGGTGCGCGGCCCATCCCGACACCCGGCTCCTCCTCGTTATCGACCAGCTCGAAGAGCTCGTCACGATGACGCGCTCGGCCGAGGAGCGGGAGGCGACGCTCGGCCTGCTCGCTCGGCTCGTGGAGGCCCACCCCGACCGGCTCCGCGTGATCCTCACGCTGCGCTCGGACTTCGAGCCGCAGTTCGACCGCTCCGCGCTCCAGGCGCACTGGAAGCAAGCACGCTACGTCGTGCCGCCGCTGACGCAGGCCGATCTCCGTGAAGTCATCGAGCAACCGGCCTCGCAACGGGTGATGTACTTCAAGCCACACGGGCTCGTCGACACCCTCATCAACGAGGTCATCCAGACGCCCGGCGGGCTCCCGCTCCTGTCGTTCGCGCTCAGCGAGATGTACGTCCACTACGTCGACCGGCGCAGCGACGACCGGTCCATCGAGGACGTGGACTACCAGGCCGTCGGCGGCGTCGTCGGGGCGTTGCGCACGCGCGCCAATGCCGAGTTCGACGCCCTCGACGCGGCGCACCGGGAGACCATGCGGCGTCTGATGCTCCGCATGGTAGCGGCCGAGGGCGGGAACGTGGCGCGGCGGCGCGTCCCTCGCTCGGAGCTAGACTACCCCGACCCGGCCGAGACCGAGCGGGCAGACGACGTGGTCCGGCGGCTGACGGCGGCGCGGCTCGTCGTAGAGGGCCGAGGCGAGGACGGGGAAGGGTACGTGGAGCCGGCGCACGACGCCCTCGTGCGGGCATGGGACCGGCTCCTCGGCTGGATTCACGCCGAGCAGGACCGGGCGGCGAACCTCCGCTTCCAGCAGAGCCTCGCGCGGACGGCGCGCGACTGGACGCAGACCTCGGACAAAAAGGCGAAGGCCGGGCTGCTGTGGCGCGACGCCGCGCGCGGGGGCGTGCTGAGCCAACTCGTCGCCCGCGAGGAAGAAGCCCTCGGCGCAGGAGCGCTGACCACCGGGCAACGGCTGCGGCGAAGCGCGGGCGCGTTGCAACGCCGTCTGCTACCGGGGCGTCGGTCCGACGAAAGCGGCGTCTGGATGAACCGGCGCGAGCTGGACTTCGCCCGGCGCAGCATCCGCCGCCGCCGGAACATCCGATTCGGGCTGACCGCGCTCGTGCTGCTCATCGCCCTCGGCGCGGTGGCAGCAACCGTCTTCGGCATCGAGGCCCAACGCCAGCAGCGGCAGGCCGAGCGGGAGCGCGACAATGCCCTCTCGGGTGCCCTCGCCGCTCGATCCACCAGTGCCATGCAGAGCGGAGACCGCGCCCTCGCCACCCTACTGGCGGTGCAGGGAAACCGGATCGTGGAAACGTCCCAGACACGACAAGCCCTCCTGCAAAGCCTCCAGGCTCGCTCCGACTACTATGTGTATCCGCATCCCCAGAAAGAGCCGGACTACGAAGCGCTGGCCGACGCGCTCCTTCCTGCGTCGACCGTCGATGCGGACTCGTACTACGACGGCTCCGCGTCGGTCGTCGACAGTCCAGACGGCGCGTTGCGAGCCGTCGGCGGCAACTTCCTCCTCGAGCTTCGGGACGTGGCGACGGATTCCGTCCTCTGGCAGACGCAGGAGCACAGCGGGTTCGTGACCCGCCTAGCCTTCAGCCCCGACGGTGCCCTCCTGGCTAGCGGAGACGAGAACGGCGGCATCCGCCTGTGGAATATCGTGAAAGGCGGCGCAGCAGCGGGCTATACGGAGGTCCGTACCCCTTCGGAAGACCCGACCCAGGAGGGCACCGGCGTCCTCACGTTCAACCCGCAGGGAACCCTCGTGGCCCTCCTCAACGAAGGTGTCGTCCGCGTGTGGGACGGGCACAGCCGGGCGCTGCTCGGCGAAGCAGCGGTGCCCCTCGACGAGATCAGCGCCATGCGGTTCAGCCGGGACGGCACGCGGCTGGTCTTCGTCGAGAATACTGCCCCCGTCTATTCGGATGAGGTAAAAGAGGACACGATGCGCCTCCACGTATGGGATGCCGAGCGACGCGCCTTCCTCTACCGCGATCCGGTCGAGCACCTCGGCACGGGCACCCTGAGTCCTGACGGTGCCTGGCTGGCTCTTGCCCGAGGCGATGCCGTCCGGGTGTGGGACGTAGCCGGGCGTGCCTTCCGAGGGGACCCCATTCCGCTCTCTTATCCCGTGACGGAGGTGCGCTTCAGCCCGGATGCCGAGCGGTTGGCTATTACGACGGGGGATGCTGACGGGTACAAGGCGAGTGTAACCGTCTGGGACCTGACGACCCGGCGCGCTGTGGGGGCACCGTTCGGCGTACCGCCCTATGACCTCAGCCCTGCCTATTTCGACGGCCAAAGCCTCCGAGGGCTTGCCTTCCCGACGGTGAGAATGTGGGAGTGGACGGGGATGGCCTTCGGCGAGGACTCCATCGCCCTGGCGGACGTGCTGCCCGACTTCGCCGACGGGTTCGATGGCCCTGAGCCGGTCCTCAGCCCTTCCGGGGACTTGATGGCCTTCGGCGACTGCTACACCGACTGCATCCACATCAACATCGGGCTGCTGGACCTGGAGAGACGGGATGCGTTCTGGGGGTCCTTCGACTTCGGAGGCGGCATGATGCGCTCGCTCTCGCTCAGCCCGGACAGCCGCCTGCTCGTTATCGAGTACCAGGGCGGCGGCGTTCAGCTCTGGGACATCGCAGGACGCGAGGAGTTGGGTGCCCCGTTCCCCCACCCCGGCGACGTCGATCTCCTCGCGTTCAGCCCGGACGGTACCTACCTCGCAACCGCCGGGTACGATTTCGGGACCCAAGCGTTGTTTATGCGACGGTGGGACCTGCGGACCTCGTCCTGGACGGAACAGGCGTGCCGCCTGGTAAACCGCAACCTCAGTACGCAAGAGTGGTCCGCTCTCCTGGGCGACCGGCCCTACGCCTGCACCTGTCCCAACCTTCCGCCGCACCCGAGCACGGGGCTCCCCGCCTGCCCGTAGCCGCTCGTGCACGCCTTCTCGCCGCCTCCGCTGTGTTCGTCGCCTGAGGTAAGCAGCCCCCAGGCTCCACCACGCACCGCCGTGCTGTACGTCGACCTAGGCATAAGTTCATTAGGTAGATTCAAACGGTCGTCGCAACGGGGGTGTGTGGAACAGTGGCTGTGTGGGCCGATCGTAGGAACTCACCCAGCGCCTCGGCCGGCGTTCGCCAGCTCAGCGTCTTGCGTGGTCGAGTGTTGAGTGTCAGGGCCAC
>JBBSMX010000017.1:0-49514 GCA_038232935.1 Rhodothermales bacterium
CGCGAGTCGGCGTGGGAGGACCCGGTGCTGGCAGAGAACGAGTACGCCGATGCCTTCCGCGAGCAGCTCCGCCGCGTCCGTCCGACGCCGAAGGTCCCCGAGCAGGAGCGCATCGCCCAACGGATCCGCGAGGCCACCGAGTTCGCCGCCAGCGGTCGGCTGACCATCGACGAGGCCCTCGCCGCGCTCGACCGCGACGTGGACCGGATGCTGGAGAAACGCCGCTGGCTTCTCGACCGGCAGGCGGGAGCACAGCGCGGCGACGATTCGGAGAGCGGATCATGAGCGCCGTCGTCCCCCCCGATCCGTCCACCGAGGTGAGCGTCGCGAACGCGCAGCCGGCGTCACGCCGGGTGTGGGCATCGGGGGGCGGACGAGCCGCCGCGTGGTTTATCGCGCCCGCGCTCGTCGTGATCGGCGGGTTCTTCTTTCTGCCCGTCCTCGCCGCCTTCTTCCTCAGCTTCACCGACTTCGACATCTACGCGCTCGGCGACCTCTCGACGGCGCGGTTCATCGGGCTGCAGAACTACGCCGAGCTGCTTCGGTCGGGGGTCTTCTGGAAGGCACTCGGGAATACGTTCTACTTCGTGCTCGTCGGCGGGCCGCTTTCGGTGGCGGTGTCGCTCAGCGCGGCGCTGCTCGTCAACGCGAAGATCGTCCGGTTCAAAGGGGTCTTCCGAACGGTCTTCTTCGCGCCGGTCGTCACGACGCTCGTCGCCGTCGCCATCGTGTGGCGCTACCTCTACCACAGCCGCTACGGGCTCCTCAACTACGGCCTCAGCGCGCTCGGCATCGAGCCCATCGACTGGCTCGGCGACCCGGCGTGGGCGATGCCGGCGATCATCCTGCTCGCGGTGTGGAAGAACTTCGGCTACAACATGATCATCTTCGTGGCCGGCCTCCAGAACATCCCCGACGAGCTCTACGAGGCGGCGCAGATCGACGGCGCGGGGCCGTGGCAGCAGTTCCGCACCATCACCCTTCCGATGCTCGCCCCGACGTTCCTGTTCGTCGGCCTCATCACGATGATCGGCTACTTCCAGCTCTTCGCCGAGCCGTACGTGATGACCGAGGGTGGTCCGCTCCAGAGTACGGTCTCCATCGTGTACCTGATGTACGAGGAGGGCTTCAAGTGGTGGAATCTGGGCTACGCCTCGGCCGTGGCGTTCATCCTGTTCCTCATCATGCTCGTGGGAACGTTCATCCAACTGCGGTTCCAGAAGACGGGGGCGGACGGATGAACCGGACGGTGAAACAGATCGCCCTCTACGCCGGCCTGCTCGTCACAGCGATGCTCACGGCGTTCCCGCTCCTGTGGATGCTCTCGGCGTCGCTCATGCCGCAGGGCGAGGCGAGCACGTTCCCGCCGCCGCTCCTCCCGAGCCGCGCCACCCTCAGCCACTACGCCGACCTCTTCGCCCGCGCCGAGATGGGGCGCTACCTGCTCAACAGCTTCCTCCTCGCGACGACCGTCACCCTCGTCTCGCTGCTGTTCAACTCGATGGCGGGCTACGCCTTTGCGAAGCTGCGTTTCCGCGGGCGTGACGGGCTCTTCCAGACGCTCCTCGCCGCGCTCGTCATCCCGGCGCAGGTGGCGATGCTGCCGCTCTTCCTGCAGATGCGCGCGCTCGGCCTCGTCAACACCTACGGCGGCGTAATCGTACCGGCGGCGGCGAGCATCTTCGGCATCTTCCTCATCCGGCAGTTCGCCCTCTCGATCCCCGAGAGCCTCCTCGAAGCGGCGCGGATCGACGGTGCGAGCGAGTTCCGCATCTACTGGTCGGTGGCACTCCCGCTGATGAAGCCGATCCTCGTGACGCTCGCCATCTTCACCTTCATGGGCGTCTGGAACGACTTCATGTGGCCGCTCATCGTCCTCACCGACGACTCGATGTACACGCTCCCGGTCGCCCTCGTCACGCTCGCGCGCGAGCGCGTACAGGACAACGAGTTGATGATGGCGGGCGCCGTCGTGACCGTGCTGCCGGTCCTCGTCGTCTTCCTCGCGCTTCAGAAATACTACATCCAGGGCATCATGATGGGCAGCGTCAAGGGTTGATTATGAACACGTACACGAAAATGGGACGATGGCTCGCAGCGCTGCTTGCACTGCTGGTGGCGGTGCCGACGCAGGCGCAGGAGCGCGTGCTGGACGACTTCGAATCGCTCGACGGGTGGACGGCAGTGACGCCGGACGGCATCACATTGGATATCTCTACCGGCGAAGGCCTCGACGGCCGTGCGCTCCGGCTCGACTTCGACTTCCACGGCAGCGGCGGCTACGCGATCGCCCGCAAAGCCTTCGACCTCGCCCTCCCCGACAACTACCGCTTCCGCTGGAGCGTCCGCGCCGAAGGCCCCGACGGCGGCCTCGCGCCCGTCAACGACCTCGAGTTCAAGCTCGTCGATCCGAGCGGCGACAACGTGTGGTGGCACAACCGCCGCCGCTTCGCCTATCCCATCGACTGGCAGCGGCTGACGACGAAGAAGCGCCACGTCGATTTCGCGTGGGGACCGATCGGCGGCGGCGACATGCGGGAGGTCGGGGCCATCGAGTTCGTAGTGACGGCGGGCGAGGGCGGGCGCGGCACGGTCTGGATCGACGACTTTACGTTCGAGGCCCTGCCGCCCGACGCACCGTACAGCGGCACGCCGACGGCCACGGCCACCGCCGGCGATCCCGCGCCGCTCTTCGACGCCGACTCGACCGCAGGGTGGACGGCCCCGGCGGGGGCACAGACGCTCACGGTGGACTTCGGCGAGGAGCGCGAGTTCGGCGGCCTCGTGCTCGAATGGGGCGACGGGCGGCCTGCCTCGGACTACGTCGTCGAGACCTCCGGTGACGGCGAGCGCTGGAATCGCGTGTTCGAGGCGCACGGCAACCGGGGCGGACGCGACTACATCCCGACGCCTGAGGCCGGCGCGCGCTACGTCCGCTTCCGCTTCGAAAAGAGCGCGGGCGACGGCTACGACCTCCGCCGTCTCCGCGTGCTGCTGCTCGACACGACGGCCTCGGCCAACGCCTTCTTCTTCGAGGTCGCCGCGCACGAACCGCCCGGCCGCTACCCGCGCTACTTCCAGCGGGAGCAGGTTTACTGGACCGTCGTCGGCGCGGACGGAGACGAAGACGAGGCGCTCGTCGGCGAGGATGGGCGCGTCGAGGTGGACAAGGCTCGGTTCTCCATCGAGCCTTTTCTCTGGGCCTACGGCGAACTCCTCGGCTGGCACGAGGCTGACTCGACGACGCAATCGCTCGTGAACGGTATGCTCCCGATTCCGAGCGTCACGCGTCGCCACGGCGACCTCGCGCTCACTGTCACGGCTTTCGCCGGGGGCGAGCCCGGCGCGAGCGCGCTGATCATCCGCTACCACGTCGAGAACCAATCGAGGGAGGCCGATTCGGTGCGGTTGCTGTTGGCGCTGCGGCCGTTTCAAGTCAACCCGCCGTGGCAGTTTCTCAACACCGTCGGCGGCGTTGCGCCGGTCTATGCAATCCGGGTCGAAGACGATGAGGTGAGGGTAGACGACAAGCGCGTCGTTCTGCTCACGCCGCCGGATGCGGCCGGAGTCGTCCCGTTCGCGGCGGGCGACGTGGTCGAGTGGCTGGAAGGCGGCGAGGTGCCGCCGATGCAGTCGGTGGAAGATCCGACGCGCTACGCTTCGGCGGCGCTCGCCTACGACCTCGCCATCCCGCCGGGCGCGGCGCGGGAGATCGCGCTCGCCGTGCCCTTCCATGACGCATGGGAGAGCCCGTTTCCCGATCCTGACGTGGCGCGCCACTCGATGTCGTGGTTCGTGGACCGGCAGGTATCCTTCGTCGAACAAGCATGGGCAGAAAAGCTCGACCGCGTCGCATTCACGCTTCCGCCGGAAGCGGGCGACCTCGCTGAGACGATCCAGAGCACGCTCGGCTACATCTTCGTCAACCGCGACGGCGCGGCGATTCAGCCCGGCTCGCGCTCCTACAACCGCTCGTGGATCCGCGATGGGTCGCTCACCTCGTCGGCATTGCTGCGCCTCGGCCACCCCGAAGCGGCCAAAGCTTTTGCCGAGTGGTATGCGCCGTTCCAGTACGAAAGCGGGAAGGTGCCGTGCTGCGTGGACGCCGCCGGGGCCGGGCCGGTCCCCGAGAACGACAGCCACGGACAGCTCATCTTCCTCGCCGCCGAGGTCTACCGTTACACCCACGATCGCGATTTCCTCCGCACGATGTGGCCGCACGTCGAGGCGGCGGTGGCGTACATGGACACGCTCCGCGCGCAGCGGATGACCCCGGCCTACGAATCGGACACGTTGCAGGCGTATTACGGCCTGCTGCCCGAATCCATCTCGCACGAGGGCTACTCGGCCAAGCCGATGCACTCGTACTGGGACCAGCTCTTCGGGCTGCGCGGCTACAAAGACGCCGTCTTCATCGCCGAAGCCCTCGGCGAGGATGCTGCCGCCGCCCACTTCGCCGCGAGCCGCGACGCCTTCGCCCGCGACCTCGCCGCCTCCTACCGCCGCGCGATGGCGATGCGCAACATCGACTACCTCCCCGGCTCCGTCGAGCTCGGCGACTTCGACCCGACCTCGGTCTCGATTGCGCTGGACCCCGTCGACGCGCGGGACATCTTTCCCGATGGCGCGCTCGAAGCGACGTTCGACCGCTGGTGGGATTTCTTCGAGCGGCGGCGCGACGGGCTGGAGGAGTGGGATGCCTACACGCCGTACGAGTGGCGGAACGTCGGCGCGCTCGTGCGGCTGGGCGAGAAGGAGCGTGCGCTCGAAGCGCTCTGGTGGTTCTTCGGCCACCGCCGCCCCGCCGCGTGGAATCAGTGGGCCGAGGTCGTCTGGCGCGATCCGCTCGCGCCGCAGTTCATCGGCGACATGCCGCACACGTGGGTCGGCTCCGACTTTATCCGCGCCGTCACGGACCTCTTCGCCTACGAGGAGGGCGACCGGTTGATTGTCGGCGCGGGCATCCCCGAGGCATGGGCGCAGAGCGAGACCGGCGTCGGCGTGCAGCGGCTCGGGACGCACTACGGCCCGCTCTCCTACACCCTCACCGACGACGGCACGGCCGCCACGTTCGTCATCGAAGACGGACCGACGGTGCCGCCGGGCGGCCTCATCGTGAAATCGCCTTTCGACGAGGCGCGCTCAGCAACCATCGACGGCGAGGCCGCCGACGTGGTCGGCAACGCCGTCGTCGTCCGCGCCCTTCCGGCCCGCGTCGTGCTCCGGCGCTGACCCGGCCGCAGCCTACTTCTCCCTTTCGACTAGCCCATTTTTCAGGCAGACCGTTGGAAACGACTTTTGATCGACTGATCTCAGACGATGCCGTCGTCGTCGGCATCGACCACCTTCAAGGCCCGGTACCCCACGCGGGATTGCTCGCAGGCGGCGGGGTGCACGCCGTCGTCACGGCGGCGGGCTCCGGCTTCGTGGCCTTCGGCGAGCGCGACCTCACGCGCTGGCGCGGCGACCGCGTCACCGACGACGACGGCGTCTTCTTCTATCTCCGCGAACTCGACCCCGGATCGGAGTCCGGGGCGGGCTTTGGCGAAGTGTGGTCCGCCGGATACCAGCCGACGCGCCGCCTGCCCGAGCGGTACGAAGCCCGCTTCGGCCCCGGCGTCGTCGAGATCGAGCGGTTGGACGGGGGAATCGAGACGCGGATGGCCGTCTGCGCTGCGCCCGACGCTCCGACCGAGCTGCGCTGCCTCACCCTCACGAATCGCTCCGAGCGGCCCCGCCGGATCGAGGTCACGAGTTACGTCGAGTTGGTCCTGCACCACCGCGCCGCCGACGCCTCGCACCCTGCCTTCTCGAAGCTGTTCGTGCAGACCGAGAAGCTGGAGGACCGGCCCGTGCTCCTCGCCCGCCGACGCCCGCGTAGCTCAGACGACGCGCCGATCTGGGCCGCTCACTTCACCGACGCCGGGGACGGGCTGACGGGATGGGAAACCGACCGCCTCCGCTTCCTCGGGCGTGGCCGGAACCGCACAAGTCCCCGTGCCCTCGACCCAGATGCCGAGCTTTCGGGCACGACCGGGAACGTGCTCGACCCGCTTTTCAGCCTCCGCCGCGTCGTCGAGCTTGCGCCCGAAGCCTCGGCCGAGCTCGTCTTCGGGCTCGCCGGCGGTGAGAACCGAGACGCCGTGCTCGCCGCCGCCGAGCGCTTCGCCGAGCCTACGTCCGTGCGTGCTGCCTTCGCTGCTGCCCGCGCCCACGCCGAGGAGCAACACGCCGCGCTCAACCTCTCGGCCGAAGAAGCGCAGCGCTGCGACGAATGGGCAGGGGCGCTGCTCTACGGCAGCCCGGCCCTCCGCGCGCCGGAAGCGGTACTGCGCGACATCCGCTCGCCACTCAGCGCCCTCGGCGAACTGAAGGTGTCGGCCACCGATCCGCTCGTGGTAGCACGCATCGAAAGGACCGAAGAGGTCGAGACGGTGCGGGCCTTGCTGAGGGCGACGGCGGGTTGGAGGCAGTGCGGGCTGCCGGTCGTACTCGTCGTCTTGGCTGCGGCGGAGGTGCGGGAGGAAGTAGACGCCGCTGTGGCCGACGGCGGAGACGAGGTGCACGTCCGCACACTCGGCGATGTGGATCCAAAACTGATCGCCCTCATCGAGGGCACCGCCCGTATCCACGTAGCCGGCACGCTGCCTGAGGCTTCGACGCCCTCCCCTTCCCACGCGCTTCCGCCTCCTCCCTCTTCCCCTTCCACACCTGCCCACTCTCCAGCGCTCTCGCCCCGCGACCTTCAGCATTTCAACGGCTTCGGCGGCTTCTCGGCCGGCGGCTCCGAGTACGTGATCCACGTCGGGCCGGATGGGGCCGGAGGGCTGCGCGTGCCGCCGCTCCCGTGGGTGAACGTCGTCGCCAACGAGCAGGCCGGCTTCCTCGTCAGCGAGCGCGGGGCCGTCCACACCTGGGCCGCCAACAGCCGAGAGAACAGGCTGACGCCGTGGAGCAACGACCCCGTCTCCGACCCGCACGGCGAAGCGCTCTACCTCCGCGACGAAGACACGGGGGAGTTCTGGAGCCCAACGCCCGGCCCGATCCCACGGCTCGCCTCCTACGAGGTCCGCCACGGCTGGGGCGCGACGACCTTCCGCCACACGAGCGGAGGGATCGAGCAGACGGTGACGTACTTCGTCCCGCGCCACGACCCCGTCCGCATCGCCCTCGTCCGTCTGACCAATCACGGCGACGCGACACGTCGGCTGACGCTGTTCAGCTACGCCCGCCTCGTCCTCGGCGACGACTCCGAGCGCGACGGCCGCTTCGTCATCACCGAAGCCGCAGGCAACGTCCTGCTCGCCCGCAATCCGACCGCCGCCGAGTTCGCGGACGGCGTCGCCTTCGCCGCCGCCGTGGGGTCGGAGGAACGCGTCTCGGAGACCGCTTCGTTTACTACCGACCGTGCCGCGTTCCTCGGTCGCCACGGCAGCCCCGAGACTCCGCGCGCGCTCCGGGACGCGTCCCTTCGCACGGATGCACCGCTCGACGGCGCAACGGGAGCCGGGCTCGACCCGTGCTTTGCCCTCGCCGTGCCGCTGGAGATCGGGGCTGGGGAGACGGTAGAGGTCGCCTTCCTCCTCGGGCAGACCGAGAGCCGCGAGGCAGCGCTCGACCTCGTGGCGCAGTATCGGGAATCCGGCGTGGTGCAGGCCGCCCTCGACGAGGTGCACGCCTTCTGGAACGAGACGCTCTCCGCCGTCGAGATCGACACCCCCGCGCCCGAACTCGACGTGCTCGTGAACGGGTGGCTGCTCTATCAGGACCTGAGCTGCCGGATGTGGGGGCGGACGGCCTTCTACCAGAGCGGCGGGGCCTTCGGCTTCCGCGACCAGATTCAGGATTCCACGGCGCTCGTCTACACCCGCCCGGACCTGCTACGCGCCCAGCTCCTCCTCCACGCCGCGCACCAGTTCGAGGAGGGCGACGTGCTCCACTGGTGGCACCCACCCACGAGCAAGGGCATCCGCACCCACTTCTCCGACGATCTGCTATGGCTACCGTACGCGACGGCGTTCTACGTCGAGACCACAGGCGATGTGGGCGTGCTCGATGAAACGGCCCGCTACCTCACGGCCCGCGAACTGAAAGAAGGTGAGGACGAGGTGTTCCTCACACCCGAGGACGCCGGCACCTCCGGCACGCTCTTCGACCACTGCTGCCGCGCCCTCGACCGCTCGCTCACCGCCGGAGCGCACGGCCTCCCGCTCATGGGCACCGGCGACTGGAACGACGGGATGAACTCCGTCGGCGACGAGGGCCGGGGGGAGAGCGTGTGGCTCGGGTTCTTCCTCGCCCACATCCTCCAGCACTTCCTCCCCCTCTGCGACATGCGCGGCGAGACCGAGCGCGCCGCGACGTACCGCGCCTACCTCGCCGACCTCGAAACGGCCCTCAACGACGCCGGGTGGGACGGCGGCTGGTACCGCCGCGCCTACTACGACGACGGCACCCCGCTCGGCTCAGCGCAGAACGACGAGTGCCGGATCGACGCGATTGCGCAGGGCTGGAGCGTGATCTCCGGCGTGGCACCGCCCGAACGGGCCGCCGCCGCGCTCGACGCAGCCGAGGAGCACCTCGTCCGCGAAGAGGAAGGACTGATCCGCCTCCTCACGCCGCCCTTCGACAAGACGGAGCACGATCCAGGCTACATCAAGGGCTACGTGCCGGGCGTCCGCGAGAACGGCGGGCAGTACACCCACGGCGTGCTCTGGCTGATCCGCGCGTTCGCAGAGCAGGGTCGAACGGACCTCGCGGCGCGCTTGCTGACCGTCCTCAGCCCCGTCCACCACACCCGTACCGCCGAGGCCGCCGAGCGCTACAAGACCGAGCCCTACGTCGTCGCTGCCGACGTGTACTCGGTCGCGCCGCACGTCGGGCGCGGAGGGTGGACGTGGTACACCGGCTCGGCGGGCTGGACCTACCGCGTCGCGCTCGAATCTATCCTCGGCTTCCGGGTCGAGAACGGCGACACCCTCGTACTCGACCCGCGCATCCCCGCCGATTGGCCCGGCTTCTCGCTCCGGTATCGGCTGCCAAACGACGGCGGCACGGTCGAGATCGAGGTGATGCGCGGCGAAGCCGCCGAGGCTACCTTCGACGGAATTCCGGTCGCAGTGACCGACGGCGCGGTGCGCGTCCTGCTCCCCCACGACGGGGCATCGCACCGACTCACGCTCACCCTGGCCTCCTGATCCGATGCGCTGCTTTCTTCTGAGCCTGCTTATCGTCGCCATGCCCGCTTCCGCCCAAACGCCCGATTCGCTCGTCGATTCGCAGACGGCCCAGGCGTTCTCGGGCGAAGTGGTCGTGCCCGTCGCGGCGCAGTACCTCCTCTACCTCCCCAAAGACTACGACGCGAGCGACGAGGCGTGGCCGCTGCTGCTGTTTCTCCACGGCGCAGGCGAGCGCGGCGACAGCCTCGGCCTCGTGAAGCAGCACGGGCCGCCGAAACTGGTCGCACGGGGCGAGGACCTGCCGTTCATCGTCGTCTCGCCGCAGGTGCCGGAGGGCGCGTGGTGGAATCCGTACGTGCTCGAAGAACTGCTCGATGAGGTGGTGGCGAACTACCGTGTGGACGAGGACCGCGTCTACGTGACCGGCCTCAGCATGGGCGGCTTCGGGACGTGGGCACTCATCGGGCTCGACCCGGACCGTTTCGCGGCGGCGGCCCCGATTTGCGGAGGCGGCGAGGCGCGGCTGATCTGTGGGATCGGCAGGCTGCCCGTGTGGGCGTTTCACGGCGACGCCGACCCCGTCGTCCCCATCGAGCGCTCCGAGGAAATGGTGGAGGCGCTCGAAGCCTGCGGCGGCGACGTGCGATTCACCGTCTACCCCGGGGTTGGCCACGATAGCTGGACTCCGACCTATGACAACCCCGAGCTCTATGACTGGCTACTCGCGCACCGCCGCAGCGGCCGGGAATAATCAGTCTCTGCCATGAAATTCCTCTTGCTCCTCCTTGGCTTCACGGCCGTCGCCACCGTTCGGGCACAGCCCGCCGACACGCTCACCGTCGTCACGCTCAACCTCTGGCACAATCAGGGGGACTGGCCGCGCCGGCTCGCCGTCATCCTCGACACGCTCCGCGCCGAACGCCCCGATGTGATCTGCCTGCAGGAGGTCTTGCAGAACGACAGCCTCCCGAATCAGGCCCAGTCCATCGGCGACAGCCTCGGCTACCGCCGCTCCTTCGCCTCGGTGGACGGCCCCGACGCACCGAAGCGCTACGGGAACGCGATCCTCTTCCGCCATCCGTTCTCCGAATCGGACTCGAGAAAGCTGGAGCCGCTCGACGACTACCGCGTCGTCGCCCACGCCCGCATTGAGGTCGGAGAGCGACCGCTCGACGTGTATTGCACCCATCTCCATCACACGGAGGAAGGCGGGACGATCCGGGCGACGCAGCTCCGCGATCTGCTCGGCTTCATCGGCCGAACGCGGAAACGCCGCGCGCCCGTACTCCTCGCCGGTGACTTCAACGCGCCGCCGGACGCGCCCGAACTCCGCCTGCTCGACGGTACCTTCGCCGACGCCTACGCCGCGACGCACCCAGAGCCCGACTCCCCCGTGACGACGCTGAACCCAGCGCTCGGCCATACCCCGCGTCGGATCGACTACCTCTTCTACGAGCCCAAATCCGCGATCCAGCCCATCGACACGCGCCTCCTGTTCACCGAGCCCACCGCCGGCAGCACGTGGGCGAGCGACCACTTCGGCGTCGTCGGCCGGTTCGTGTGGCCGAGGTAAGTCAGGGCGAAAGGATGGGGAGGACGGAGCCGCCGAGCGCCGGAAACACAAAGGTCGCGACGAGGCTGAGGAGCACGATGAAAGCGAGGTTCAGCGCGGCACCCGCCCGCGCCATGTCGCCGATGGAGAGGAGCCCGCTGCCATAGACGATCGCGTTGGGCGGCGTGGCAACGGGGAGCATAAACGCGCAGCTCGCCGCCAGCGTGGCGGCGGCGAGCACGGGGAACGGGTCGAGGCCGAGCGAGAGGCCGCCGAGGACGGGCAGGAAGGCGGCGGCCGTCGCCGTGTTGCTCGTCATCTCGGTCAGCAGCACAATGGCCGTCACGACGAGGGTGACGACGAGGACCGCCGGCAGCGCCTGGGCCGCTTCGAACCGGAGCCCGATCCATTCGGCCAGGCCTGTCGCCTGCACGGCCGCCGCGAGCGAGAGGCCGCCGCCGAACAGGAGGAGCACGCCCCACGGAAGCGTCTGCGCGTGCTCCCAGTCCAGCAACCGCTCCCGAGATGTGCCGGCCGGGAGCGCGAACAGCGAGAGCGCGCCAGCGATAGCGATGCCCGTGTCGCTCAGCCCCGGCACCACGGCCCCGAGCAGCGGCCGTCCGATCCACAGCAGCGCCACGATCCCGAAGACGAGCGCGACGCGGCGCTCCGGCGTAGTGGTCCGTCCCATCCGCGCTAGCTCGTCCCGCACGAAGTCCCGCACGCCGGGTGACGCGGCGGTGCCGACCCGACACGTGACGCGGGTCAGCACGCCGTACACGATCCCGAGCCCGACGAGCGCGAGCGGCAACCCGACGGCGAGCCACCCGGCGAACGAGAGATCCACGCCGTACGCCTCGCGCACGAACCCGGCCAGCAGCGCGTTCGTCGGCGTCCCGATCAGCGTCGCCATGCCGCCGACGGAGCAGGCGTACGCGATGCCCAGCAGGAGCGCGACGCTGAACGCGCGGGCCTCGGCAGCGTCGGTCCGCATCACCTCGATGACGGAGAGGCCGAGCGGGAGCATCATCAGCGCTGTCGCCGTGTTCGAAATGCCCATCGAGAGGAGGCCGGAGGCGGCGATGAAGCCGAGCACGATCCGTCGCTGGCTCGTCCCCACCCGCGCGATCAGGCCGAGCGCGAGCCGTCGATGCAATCCCCAGCGCTCCATCCCTTTCGCCAGCACGAAGCCGCCGAGGAAGAGGAAGATGAGCGGGTTGGCGTATGGCGAGGCCGCGCCTCCCACGTCGGTGACCCCGAGGAGCGGGAAGAGCACGAGCGGGAGCAGGGCCGTGGCGGGGATCGGCAGCGCCTCCGTCATCCACCACACCGCCATCAGCACGCCCGTGGCCGCCACACGCCAGCCGGCGAGGTCCAGCCCGTCTGGCGCGGGCAGTACCAGCATCGCCCCAAATACCAGCAGGCCTATCCAGAACCCGAGGCGCTCCGTGTAGCGGGCAACGCCGCCGTCGTGCGAGTCGGAAGCAGGGGGAGAGCGGGGGTCGGACGTCACGGCGCGTCAGCGAGCGAGACCCCATTCGAGCGGATCACGTCGCTGTAATAGTGGGCGCTCGCCTTCGGGGTCCGCTCCTGCGTCTCGAGGTCCACGTGGACGATCCCGAACCGCTTGGCATAGCCGTGGCTCCACTCGTAGTTGTCGAGGAGCGACCACGCGAAGTAGCCGCGCACGTCGGCCCCGTGCTCGATGGCGGCGTGGACGGCGCGGAGGTGATCGCGGAAGTAGGCCACGCGGAGCGGGTCGTCGAGGCGGCCGCGCTCGACCTGCGGCGGATCGTAGTACGCCGCGCCGTTCTCGGTGACGTAGAGCGGAAGCGGGCCGTAGCGCTCGTGGACCCACAGGAGCACGTCGGTGAGGGCGGGGGCGTAGACCTCCCACCCCATCTCGGTGTACGGATGGCGCTCCTGCTTGACGCGCTCGGTCCCGTCGGGGTAGGTCCCCGGCGCGTCGCGGACGACGGCGCGGGTGTAGTAGTTGATGCCGAGGAAGTCGATGGGCTCGCGGATGAGGTCGAGGTCTTCGACGGAAATGTCGGGCCACGCCACGCCGAAGACTTCGGCGAGTTCATCGGGGTAGGTGCCGCGAAAGACCGGGTCGAGGAAGATGCGGTTCATGTAGGCGTCCGCACGGGCGGTGGCGGCGAGGTCCTCCGGCCGGTTCGAGGCCGGCACCTTCGGTTCGAGGTTCACCACGAGCCCGACCTCACCGTCCGACTCGGCCCGATAGGCCTGGACGGCCGTCGCGTGGGCGCGGAGGAGGTTGTGCGCCACGCGCGGCCCCTCGAACAGGTTGCGGTGGCCGGGAGCGAGGCCGCCATTGACGTAGCCGCCGTCCATCACCACCCACGGCTCGTTGAGCGTCGCCCACCGCCGCACACGGTCGCCGAGGCGGTTCACGACCGCGCGCGTGTAATCGGCGAACCAGCCGGCGATGTCTGGGTTGAGCCAGCCGCCGCGGTCGTCGAGGGCGGCGGGGAGGTCCCAGTGGTAGAGCGTCGCGAAGGGCTCGATCTCGTGCTCGAGGAGGGCGTCCACGAGCCGCTCGTAGAAGTCGAGCCCGGCGGCGTTGACGGGTCCGGTACCTTCGGGGAAGACGCGGCCCCAGGCGATGCTGAAGCGGTACGCGCCGAGGCCGAGCGACTTCATCAGCGCGACATCGCTCTCGTAGCGGCGGTAGTGATCGCAGGCGGTGTCGCCGGTCTGGTCGTCGTGGGTGTTGCCGGGTGTGTGGGCGAAGCGGTGCCAGACTGAAGGGCCGGCACCATCGGCGAGGGGCGAGCCTTCGATCTGATAGGCGGAGGTGGCCGCGCCCCACAGAAAGGAGTCGGGAAAACGAAACGGATGGCTCATAAACCAGGAGGAGGTGCAAAGGCGACGCGAGGCGGAGGCGTCGAGGGTCGTGGACCGTGCGATTAAGCAAGATGCGTCACGTCCCCCTACGCGTGCAATGCCCGCCCCCCTCTATTCTGTGGTCCGAACTTCAGCCCGGATGCCTCTGCATCACCCACGATGCGATACCGTTCCTCGAAGGCTGAACGTGCCGTGTGAGCCAAAAAAGCGCGAGGCCGGCCCCGGGGAAGGGCCGGCCTCAAACGCTATTGATGACAGGAGCGACGCGCAGAACGGAGGGGGGCAGCGTCGAGAGGGGAATCGGCAAGTGCCGATCATGCTCCTGCATTTTCGAAGTGACACCGTAAACGTAGGCTTCGGGGTCGGCACCGTACCAGCAGCGAGACTACGCATAGTGAGGCCGGGGATTCCCCCAACCGCCACCGGGGTGCCCCTTAGAATACTCCAGATCGGAACCCGCACGCACCGAATCGTCATCTTAACCAGCGCACCCCTTCTCTCCTTTTCCTGTTTGCCTTATGGCCGAAGAACCTCTCCTCCCAGCGCAGCCCGATGCGCAGGACGACCAGTCCGTCAGCGTCAAAAACCAGGTCCTCGGCCTGTTCCTCACGGGCATCCAGGACATCGAAGACCTCGCCATGCTGACCGGCTCGCGCCCGAGCTACGTCGGCTCGGTCTTACAAGAGGCGGGGTTGCGCCCGGACTACTTCGACCTCTACACCTCCACGACGCACCCGATGAACGTCTACTCGAAGTTCTTCGCGGGGAAACTCGGGTTCAAGAACCTGGAGACGGCCCGCGAGAGCGTCGCGCACATCGACCGGCTCTACCGGCAGTTCGCGCTCGCGCGTGACCGGGCCGGCCAGCATCATGCCCTCCTGATGGCGCTGACGATGTTCGACCGCGCACGTTGGACCGATAAGCCGGAAGAGGCCGAGGTCTTCCGGCACTGGCTCGCGGATCACCTCGCCGAGCCGGAAGGCTGAGCCAACGGTGCCCCCGGCTACGAGAGCGGTTCGACCTGCACGTCGTCGAGCACGATCTCGGAGAGCAACTCCAGCGAGTCGGCTTCGAACATACGCCCCATCGCTTCGAGCGGGGGCTCCAGCGGCTCGGCGGAGTAGTTGCGGTAGTCGGCGAAGCGGACGCCGCCGACGGTGCGGGGATTGACGGCCTGGCGAAAGCGTGCACCGCCGCCGTTGACCTCGTACGAATACGCAAGATAGTCCATCGTGGAACGTTCGCGGTGGATCCAGTAGACGAAGCGGTCCTGATGGTCGCGCCCCCCGCCCTCGGGCCGGAAGGTCACCTCGACGAGGCCGTACGGCTCACCGGCGAGCGTGTCGGCCCCGAGCAGGCGTGGCTGCACGGCTGCGTCCGCCAGCGCGTACGGGAGCAGGGCGAAGTAGACGACCGAGTTAACAGACCCCTCGGCGGCGAGCGCATCCCCTCCACGCAGCGCGATGGGCGCGCCGTCCACCGTCCGAGCCAACCCGTCGTTGCCGAGCACATCGCGGACGGTCCCCGTCGAATCCGTCCAGACGCGGGAATACGTGAAGCGGCCTCCGTCGCGCTCGGCCATGAACTTCCGGCCGCGGAAGCCGAACGTGACGACGGCGTGGTCCAGCACGTCAGCGCCGTGGGCGAGGCGGGCGCGCTGCACGATGGCGGCGGCCACGGTGTCGCTCGTCACGATGTCGCTCGAAGCAGCCTCGTCCGGTACGGCCCGCGCGGCAGGCGACGGAGCCGCCCGCTCCGGCTCGCCGCAGGCCGCGAGGAGCAGGCCGATGGCGAGCACCGGAGCGAGTAGCAAGCGAACGAGCCGCGCGGTCACTGCCCCGTGCCGATCATGATGGGCACCACCGAATCGGCCCAGCGCAGCACGAGCTCGCCCTTGTTCTCACCGACCTCGTCGAACGAGAGCGTCATCAGCTCGGTGTCGGCCCCCTTTTCCGGCGTGACCGTGACTCGGAGGATGTCGTGGCTCGCGTCGTACTCGTACGCGCCCCACTGTCCGGGGATGTCGTTGAAGATCACGGTCCATTCGTCGGCACCGGGGATCGTGAAGAGGCCGTAGGTCCCGGCTGCGAGCGGCTGCCCCTCGACGGTCACGTCGTCAGAGAAGGTGATCGCCGTGGCCTCATTCGCGCCCGTGCGCCAGAGGGAGTCCAGCGGAACGAGCCCGCCGAAGATCTCGCGGTCGCGCACGCTCGGGCGGCCGTAGGTGACCATCACATCCGTCGTGCCAATCGTCTGTCCGACGACGGCATTCGGGCTTGGGCGAGCCTCATCGTTAGCGCGGGTCTGAGCGTGGGCGGGAGCCGCGAGAAAGAGGAGGCCGAGGAGGAGAAAAAACGAGTGGCGGAGTTGCATGGGTCTCGATGGAATAGGGAAAGGAGTGGGGCACACACAGCATACAGCCGTACATCCCGTCGGTTCTGCGGGAGAAGATACGGGGTGGGAAGCCGGCTGAACGTCACGCCGCCATGCTCTTCTCCAGAGAGCCCCCCCCAGGCGTCACGTCTCGCCGTCGCCGACGGACAGGGTCACGGTCGTAAAAAAGTCATCGGCCCCCTGCCGACGCCAGAACGCGCACCCGCGCTCGTTGCGGCAGAGCACGCCAGCGCGGATCCGCGTCACGCCCTGCGCCCGCGCCCACGCCCGCACGGCATCGACCAACCGCTCCCCGATCTGTTGCCCCCGATAGTCCGGCCGCACGACGAGCTCCGTGACGTAGACCTCCATTTCCTGCACGTAGACCGGGGCCGGCCAAAAAGGATGCGCCGTCACCAGACCGACCAGTTCGCCGTCCGCTTCGGCCACGAACACGCGGTGCGCCTCACTCTCGCTCCACACGATGAAGTCGTTGCGCCAGCGGTCACGGGCCGAGTCGCTCGGGCGGTGGCGCACGTCCATCGCTGCGTGCTCGTCCTGAAGCTGCGCCCACAGGACGACGGCGGCCTCGCGCTCGGACGAGCGGGCGCGGCGGATCACGACTTCGCCGCTCATCCGGCCGCCACCGAAGAGGCACGCGCGACAGTCTGCCCCGCTCCAGCCGGGAGCCGTCCCTCGCTTTGAAGCAGCTCGGCGTTGAGGATTGCACCGCCGGCAGCCCCGCGAACCGTGTTGTGTGAGAGGGCGACGAACTTCACGTCCAGCACCGAGCAGGCGCGGACGCGACCGACACTGACCTGCATCCCGCGCTCGGCCTCGACGTGCCGGCGCGGTTGGGGGAACCGCTCGTCCGTGAACACGCGGAGCGGCCGATCCGGCGCCATCCACAGGCCGAGGCCGGCGAGAGGGCTTTCGAAGGAATCGAGTGCTTCGGCCACCTCCTCCGGGCTCGCGGGCGTGCGGAGCTTGACCGAGATGCATTCCATGTGGCCGTCGAGCACAGGCACGCGGTTGCACTGCGCCGAGATCGTGATGTCGGCGGGGCGCACCGCCCCACCTTCGAGCGTGCCCAGCAGCTTCAGCGGCTCCGACGCCAGCTTCTCTTCCTCCCCGCCGATGAACGGGACCACGTTCGCGAGCGCGTCCAGCGACGATACGCCGGGGTAGCCCGCGCCCGAGAGCGCCTGCATCGTGACGACGTGGACGGCTTCGACGCCGAACGCGTCCACGAGCGGCTTCAGCGCGAGCACCAAACCGACCGTCGAGCAGTTCGGGTTCGTGACGATAAACCCGGACGTCGTCTGCCCGTCGATGAGCGCCGTGTGGTCCGGGTTGACCTCGGGGATCAGGAGCGGCACCGCCGGGTCCATCCGGTGATTCCGCGCGTTCGAAATGACCGGCACGCCGGCTTCCGCAAAGGCCCGCTCGACCTCACCCGCGACGGAGGCGTCGAGGCCGGAGAACACGAAGTCGCAGTCGAGCGCGTCCGGAGCGACAGGGAGGACTTCCATTTCCGCAACGCGCTCCGGCATCTCCGAGCCGCCGATCCAGTTCGCCGCCTCGCGGTACGGCTTGCCCGCCGAGCGCTCCGACGCCGCGAGCGCCGCGATCTCGAACTGCGGATGACCGTCGAGCAGTTCGACGAACTTCTGACCGACGGCACCGGTCGCGCCGAGGATACCGACTCTCAACATGGTGTGATTCGCTAATTGGATGACTCGCTGATTGAGGATACGAAACCCGGCACCCCTCCGCCTGTTCGGGCACCGGGTTTCGGAGTAGTTTCCGGCTTCGCCCCCGACCACCCGCCTCCGCCCGCATGCCCGCTCAACTCATCGACGGAAAAGCCATCGCCGCCGACGTCCGCGCCGATGTCCGCGCCGATGTCGAAGACTGGACGCAGGCCGGCCACCGCCCGCCCGTCCTCCGCGTCGTTCTCGTCGGCGAGCAGCCCGCCTCGGCCTCGTACGTGCGCGGCAAGATCAAAGCCGCCGCCGAGGCCGGGATCGACAGCGATACGCTCCACTTCCCCGCCGACCTCCCCGAAGCCGACCTCCTCGCCATCGTCGCAGAGCTGAACGCGAATCCGGCCGTGGACGGCATCCTCGTCCAGCTCCCCCTCCCCGATCACGTCGAGGAATCGAAGGTGATCCACGCCATCGACCCGGACAAGGACGTGGACGGGTTCCACCCCGAGAACGTCGGACGGCTCGTGATCGGCGAGCCGGCGTTCGCGCCGTGCACGCCGGCAGGCATCATCGAGATGCTCGACCGGAGCGGGATCGAGACGAAGGGCGCGCACGCGGTCGTGATCGGCCGGAGCAACATCGTCGGCAAGCCGATGGCGAACCTGCTGCTCCAGCGCGGCACCGACGCCACCGTCACCGTCTGCCACAGCCGCACGCACGACCTCCCCGCCATCGCGCGGCAGGCCGACATCTTGATCGCGGCGATTGGCCGCGCTCATTTCGTGACGGCAGATATGGTGAAGGAGGGCGCCGCCGTGATCGACGTGGGAATCAACCGGGTCGAGGACGCGAGCCGCGAGCGCGGCTACCGGCTCGTCGGCGACGTAGACTTCGAGGCCGTCCGCGAGCGGGCCGGGTGGATCACACCCGTCCCCGGCGGCGTCGGCCCGATGACGATTGCGATGCTCTTGAAGAACACCCTCCTCGCCGCGCGGCGCGGCCAACGGCTATGACCCAGGAACCCGTCAGTCAGGCTGCCGATTCGCTCGCCGCCGCCGCCGACTCGCTCCTCGCCGACAGCACGGCGCGGGACACCACCGACGCGATCTCGAAGATCACGCAGAACATCGAGGAGACCGGCCGCGCCCTCCGCGAAGGCCGCTTCGACGACGTGTACGAGCAGCTCTCCACGGCGCTCATCAGCTTCGTCGTGGACGGGCTGATCCCGGCGCTCCTGACGCTGCTCGTGTTCTACGCCGTCTACCTCGTGGTCAACCGCGTGCTCACCGGCGTGCTCAACCGGAGCCACAAAATCGACATCGGCATCCGGCAGCTCCTGATGAAGGCGTTCCGCCTCGTCATGTTCTCGTTCGCCGCGATCATCGTCCTCGACCAGCTCGGGATGAACGTGGGCGCGCTCATCGCGGGCCTCGGCATCGCCGGCATCGCGCTCGGCTTCGCGGCGCGCGACACGCTCGAGAACTTCATCTCCGGCATCACGATCCTGCTCGACCAGCCCTTCCGCATCGGCGACAACGTCGAGGTCGAGGAGACGTTCGGCACCGTGCAGGAGATCACGCTCCGCTCGACGCGCATCCGCACGCTCAACAACGAGGTGGCCGTGCTCCCGAACGCACACATGATCCAGCAGAAGCTCGTCAACCACACCCTCCTCAACGTCCTCCGCATCGTCATCCCGTTCGGGATCGCGTACAAGGAATACCCCCAGCAAGCCCGCGAGGTCGTCCTCAAAACCACGGAAGGCGACGACCGGCTGCACCCGGACTACCCCTCGCAGGTGGTCGTGACGGCGATGAATAATTCGAGCGTGGACATGGAGCTCCGGGTGTTCCTGAAAGACCCGAAGATCGAAATCCCCGTCCGATGGGAGTACCTCGAAAAAGTCCGCGAGGCCCTCCGTGCGGCCGACATCGAGATCCCGTTCCCCCACCTCCAGCTCTTCATCGACGAGGCGCAGGCGTTTCAGGACGCCCCATTCATGCAGCCGGGCACATCGCCCGGAAGCCGCGCCGAGGCGTAAGGCGTGAGCGCGAACCGTTGTCGAGCACACACATTTCCGAATTGACCTCCTCTGCCTACATTGAGGCCGCGCGGCTCGGTTCTCCCTCGTCCGCCTCGTCATCGTCTCCCTTCACCTCTATCCTCACCTTCCATGCAGATCGGAATCATCGGCCTCGGTAAAATGGGCGGCGGCATCGTGCGCCGCCTCCACCGCGCCGGCCACCAGCCCATCGGGTACGACCGTAACGAGAACGAAGTCGCCGAACTGGAGGCCGACGGCATCGGAGCCGCGCATTCGCTCGAGGAACTGGCGGGCAAGCTGGACGCGCCGCGCGCGTTCTGGCTGATGGTCCCGGCCGGCAAAATCGTGGACCAGGTCATCGAGAGCCTGATGCCGCACCTCGGCGAGGGCAGCATCGTCGTCGACGGCGGCAACTCGTTCTACCAGGACTCGATGCGCCGCGCCGAAGCCCTCAAAGCGCACGGCGTCCACTACATCGACTGCGGCGTCAGCGGCGGCGTGTGGGGGCTGGAAGGCGGCTATTGCATGATGGTCGGCGGGGCCGACGAGCCCGTCGAGCGGCTGACGCCGGTCTTCGAGGCGCTCGCCCCGGCGGCGGACAAAGGGTGGGCGCACATGGGGCCGAGCGGCTCCGGCCACTTCGTCAAGATGGTCCACAACGGGATCGAGTACGGGCTGATGCAGGCCTACGCCGAAGGCTTCGCGATCATGTCGGCGAAGGAAGAGTTCGGCCTCGACCTCAAAGAGATCTCGAACGTGTGGCAATACGGCAGCGTGATCCGCTCCTGGCTGCTGGAGCTCGTCGAGCGCGCGCTCGACGACGACGGGCCTGCGCTCGCCGAAATCGCCCCCTTCGTTCAGGATTCCGGGATGGGCCGGTGGACGGCGAAAGAGGCCATCGACCTCAACATACCCGCCCCCGTGCTGACGACCTCGCTCATCCAGCGCATCCAGTCCCGCGACGACATCGCGTTCTACAACCGGCTCCTCGCCGCGCTCCGCAACCAGTTCGGCGGCCACGCCCTCAAAGCCCTCGCGGCCGAGGACGACCCCAAGGGTTAACCTCCGCCGCTCTCGACCCGCCCCCTCGCCCCCGCAATCCTCATGGAGTCCTGCCTTTTCGTCCTCTTCGGTGCCACTGGGGACCTCGCCCGGCGCAAGCTGATCCCCGCCCTCTACAACGGGCTCGTCAAACGCAGCGACCGGGGCCACGTCATCGTCCTCGGCGTCGGCCGCTCGGAGTGGGACGACGAGAAGATGCGCGAAGAGACCCGCGACGCCCTCAAGGAAGAGGGAATCGATGACGAAGGGCTGAGCGCGTGGTGCGACGACTGCGTCGCGTACCAGCAGTTGGGAGAGGACGGCACCGTGGGTCCGGTCTTCGAGCGGGCCGCGCAACTTGAAAAAGAGCACGGCCTCTCGGGCAACCGGATCTACTACCTCGCCCTCCCCCCCGTCGCCTTCGCGCAGTCCATCGAGGAGATCGGCGCGAACGACGAGGCCGAGAAGCGCGAGGGCTGGACGCGGCTCGTGATCGAGAAGCCGTTCGGGCGCGACCTCGCCTCGGCGCAGGAGTTGAACGAGCTCATCCACCGCCACTTCCGCGAGAGCCAGGTCTACCGGATCGACCACTATCTCGGGAAGGAGACGGTGCAGAACCTGCTCGTCTTCCGCTTCGCGAACGCGATCTTCGAGTCGCTCTGGGACCGCAACCACATCGACCGCGTCGAGATCACCGTGGCCGAGTCGATCGGGGTCGAGGGCCGGGCCGGGTATTACGACAAGTCCGGCGCGCTCCGCGACATGATCCAGAACCACCTCACCCAGCTCGTGACGCTCACGGCGATGGAGCCGCCCGCCTCGCTCGGCGCGGACCCGATCCGGCGGGAGAAGCTGAAGGTGCTCCACTCCATCGCCCCTATCGACCCCGGCGAGGTCGTCTTCGGGCGCTACGTCGGCAACGACGGGCAAGAGGGCTACCTCGACCACGAGGGCGTGCCGGCGGACTCCACGACGGAGACGTTCGTCGCGCTCCGCCTCCGCATCGAGAACTGGCGCTGGCAGGGCGTCCCGTTCGTCCTCCGGACGGGCAAGCGGATGCCGCAGCGGCTGACCGAGATCGACGTGTACTTCCGCTGTCCACCCGTCCAGCTTTTCGGCGGGCCAGGGCACTGCTCGATCACCCGGAACGTCCTCCGCATCCGGCTCCAACCCGACGAAGGGTTCACACTTGGCTTCGAGGTCAAGACGCCCGGCAGCGGGTTCAACCTCTCCAGCCAGGAGTTCGACTTCGAGTACGAGGAGGCCTTCGGCCCGCTCCCGGAAGCGTACGAGACGTTGCTCGCGGACGTCGCGGCAGGCGACCAGACCCTGTTCGTCCACGCCGCCGAGACCGAGGCGGCGTGGGCGCTCTACGAGCCGCTCCTCAACGCCGACATCCCCGTGCGGAAGTACGATTCGGGCTCGTGGGGGCCAGACCGGGCCGCGCGGATGGTCGTGGCCGACCAGCGTGCACCGACGCCAGAGGCGGAGTTCGCCGGGTGAAAGGGTACGGCGTAAAGGGTGAAGGGTAAAAGGAGGTGGCCCCACCCTCGGCGCTCCCTCCGCCCGTTAATGGCGTTCCCGTCCCCCTCCCTTCCAACAGCGCGGTCTCCCCCCGCTCGCCCTTTTCCCTTCACCCTTCACCCTTTCCATGATCGCGCCCGAGGTGTTTACGTTCGCAGGCCCCACCCGCCTCGCCCGCGCTGCGGCGGAGATCGTCGTCGAGACACTCCGGGCGGCGATCCAGCAGCACGGCCGGGCGACGCTCGTCCTCACCGGCGGAAACACCCCACGCCCGCTCTACCGCTTCCTGGCCGCCGATTACCGCGGCGCGCTCGACTGGCAACTGGTGGACGTGTTCTTCGGCGACGAGCGCCACGTCCCGCACGACGACGAAGACAGCAACTTCCGAATGGCCCGCGACACCCTCCTCCACGGCCTCCCCATCCCGCCGGACCGTGTCCACCCGATCCCGACAGGCGGGACGCCCGACGCCAACGCCCGCGCCTACGAACAGACGCTGCTCAAAGTATTCGGCGGCCCCCCGGCCTTCGACCTCGTCTTGATCGGGATGGGCGCGGACGGGCACGTGGCCTCGCTCTTTCCCGAGAGCCCGGCGCTGGACGAAACCGAGCGGTGGGTGGTCGCGACTGAGGCTCCGCCGAGCAGCCCGGTCCGCGACCGCATCACCCTCACGTTCCCCGCCCTCAACACTGCCCACACCGTGCTCTTCCTCGTGTCCGGCGAAGGAAAGCGCGACGCCCTCGCGTCCGTCCTCCGCGACCCCGACGACGCGCCGCCCGCCGAACGTGTCGAGGCGCGGGAACGCCTGCTGTGGTTCGTGGACGAGGCCGCCTACGGCCCTGGCGCTGATACCGTGTAGTGTGGCACGCGCTCCCCTCAGCCGCCGACGACCTCGCCGCCGTTGAGGTGGATGGTCTGCCCGGTCATGTACGAAGCGTCCTCCGAGGCGAGGAACACGTAGGCCGGGGCGATCTCCTCGGGCTGCGCCGCGCGGCCCATCGGCACATCGGTCCCGAACTCCGCCACCGTCTCCTCGTCGAACGACGCGACGATGAGCGGCGTCCATACCGGGCCGGACGCGACGGCGTTGACGCGGATCTTCTTCTCCAACACCTCCTCGTTCTGCGCGAGCGACCGCGTAAACGCGACGATAGCCCCTTTCGTGGAAGCGTAGTCGAGCAGGCCGGGGCTGCCGCGATACGCCGTCACCGAACTCGTGTTGATGATGGTGCCACCTTCGGGCAAGTGCTCCATCGCCGCCTTCGTGGCGAAAAAGTGCGCGAAGATGTTGGTGCGGAACGTAGCGTCGAGTTGGTCCTCGGTGATGTCACCGATCCGCTTCTGCGGGAACTGGACCGCCGCGTTGTTGACGAGCACGTCGAGCCGGCCGAACGCTTCGACGGTTTCCTCCACGGCGCGGCGGCACTCCGCTTCCTGCTTTACGTCGGCCTGGATGAGACGGCACCGCCCACCCTCGGCCTCGACAGCCTCCTTTGTCGTCTGCGCGTCTTCGTCCTCGTCGAGGTATACCACCGCTACATCGGCACCTTCGCGGGCGAAGAGGACGGCGACGGCGCGGCCGATCCCGCTGTCGCCGCCGGTGATGAGGGCAGCCTTCCCGTCGAGCTTGCCGGAGCCGGCGTAGTCCGGATTTTCGTAGTCCGGGCGCGGCGTCATCTCGTGCTCGTCGCCGGGCTGGTCCTCCTGATGCTGCGGCGGAAAGGCATTCTGGTCCTGGTTCTTTTTGTCGTCCGACATGACAGATGGGTCGAAGAGGTGAGAGGAGACGATGCTGCGCGAAGAAGGGCGGGGCGCACATCGCTGTTCGAACTGCCCCACAGCGGCTCGATGTTCCAGTCGCGATGGCCACGTTGTTCCAGCCACCGAGTTGCACCTCCCCGAACCCGAGCAGGAACCGCGTGCCCGCACCCATTCGTTCTCCCCTCCCTCTCTCCCGACTCCTCATGCAGACCTACGATGTCCTCATCGTCGGCGGCGGCCCGGCCGGGCTCAGCGCCGCCCTCGTCCTCGCCCGCTGCCGCCGCTCCGTGCTCGTCGTAGACTCGGGCGAGCCGCGCAACGCGCCCTCGCGCGCCCTCCACGGCTACCTCACCCGCGACGGGATGGCTCCCGGCGAGTTCCTCCGGCTCGGTCGCGAAGAGGTCGCAGGCTACGGCGTCGAGATCATCGACGCGAAGGTGTCGGGCGCGCGCTGTCTCGATGAGGATGGCGCAGCGTTCGAGGTGACGCTCCAGAACGGAACCAAGCTGCGGTCACGGAAACTGCTCCTCGCCACTGGCATCCGCGACCGGCTGCCGGATGTCGAGGGGGCGTGGGACTATTTCGGGCGTGGGCTCTATTACTGTCCGTACTGCGACGCGTGGGAGCACCGCGATCAGCCCCTCGCCACCTATGGCAAAGGCTCCGCTGCCGTCGGTCCGGCCGTCGCCCTCACGACGTGGTCCGATGACGTGACGGCCTGCACCGACGGCGAGCCCATTTCCGGTGACGAGCGAGCGTGGCTGGAAGCCAACGGCGTGGCGCTGCGCGAGGAGCCCATCGAACGACTCGAAGGAGACGACGTGTTGCAACGGATCTGCTTCGAGGACGGCCCGGCGCTCCCGTGCCGTGCGCTCTTCTTCAACACGTCGCGCACCCAGCACTCGCCCCTCCCGGTCTCGCTCGGCTGCGCGTGCGACGAGCACCACGAGGTCGTCACCAACGACGACAAAAGCACGTGCGTCCCCGGCCTCTACATCGCGGGCGACGCCGACGGCGACACTGAGTTCATCGTCGTCGCGGCGGCGGAAGGCGCGCGGGCAGCGGTAGCGATCAACCACGAGTTGCAGGAGGCCGAACAGGCCCCACGCCCGACAAAGGCCGAGTCTCAATAAGCGAGCACCCGCTCCATCGCCGCGCGCAGCTTACCCCGGGCCGAGTAGATCTCCTGCTCCAGTTCCTTCGAGAACGGGATCGGCAGGTCTTCGGAGGCGACGCGGATCGGCGGCGCGTCGAGGTGCTCGAAACCCTCTTCGATGAGCTGCGCGGCGACCTCGGCACCGAACCCGGCCGTCCGCTGCGCCTCGTGGAGGACGAGCAGCCGGTTCGTCTTCGCGAGCGAACGGAGCACCGCCGCGCGGTCCCACGGCACGAGCGTCCGCAGGTCCACGACCTCGACCTCGATGCCCTGCTCGGCCCACTGCGCAGCCTCTTCGATGGCCCACTGCACGCCGACGCCCCACGTCACGAGCGTGAGGTCCGAGCCGTCGCGCACGACGTTCGCCTCGCCGAGCGCGACGGTGTACGGGGCGTCGGGCACATCGCCTTTGAGCGAGCGGTAGAGGTGCTTGTGCTCGAAAAACAGCACGGGGTTCGGGTCCGCAATCGACGCCATCAGCAGGCCCTTCGCGTCGGCGGGCGTGCCGGGCACGACGACTTTCAGCCCGGGCGCGTGGGCGAACCACGCCTCCGGGCTCTGCGAGTGGAACGGCCCCGCCCCGATCCCGCCGCCGAACGGCGCGCGGACCGTCACGTTCAGCGGCTCGCCCCAGCGGTAGTGCGTCGTGCCGAGGTTGTTGACGATCTGGTTGAACCCGCACGTGATGAAGTCGGCGTACTGCATCTCGACGACGGGCTTGAATCCTTCGAGCGCGAGCCCCATCGCACAGCCGAGCGCACCGCTCTCGATGATCGGCGTGTTGCGCACGCGAGCTTTCCCGAACTGCTCGACGAAGCCCTGCGTGACTTTGAACACGCCGCCGTACTCGGCCACGTCCTGCCCCATCAGCACAACGCGGTCGTCGGCCTCCATCGCCTGACGGAGCCCGTCCTGTACGGCGTCGATGAAGCGCTTCTCGGTGCTCGGCCCGTCGGGCGTGGTCGTGGACACCGACGAGGCGGCGAAGAGGGCGGCACGCTCGGTGGCGAGGTCGCTCTCGACCGGCGGCTGCCGGATCGCCCACTCGGCGACCTCCTCGATCTCAGAGACGAGGTCAGCGTCGATCCGGTCCATCTCCGCTTCGGAGAGCCAGCCTTCGGCGAGAGCCTGGGTTTTGTATTGCAATAACGGGTCTCGCTCGTTCCACGCGTCGAAGAGGGCGTCGGGGACGTACTTCGTCCCGCTCGCCTCCTCGTGCCCACGCATCCGGAATGTCTTCATCTCCAGCAGGGTCGGCCCCTCACCCGCGCGCGCGCGGTCGGCTGCCCGCCGGACGGCGTCGATGACGGCGAGCACGTCGTTGCCGTCCACGACCTCACCCGGCATGCCATAGCCCGCCGCGGCGTCTGCGATGTCCTCGACGGCCATTGCGTCGCCCGTCGGCGTCGAGAGGCCGTAGCGGTTGTTCTCGACGATGAAGAGTACGGGGAGCTTCCAGACGGCGGCGAGGTTGAGCGCCTCGTGGAAATCTCCCTCCCGCGTAGCCCCCTCGCCCACGAAGGCGCACGCGACGAAGTCCTCGCCGTCGAGCTGCGCCGCGAGGCCGAGCCCCGTCGCCACCGGCAGCATCGCCGCAAGGTGCGAGATCATCCCGACGATTCGGTGCTCCATCGTGCCGAAGTGGAAGGTCCGGTCGCGGCCGTGGGTGAAGCCGCCCTCCTTCCCCATGAGCTGGCAGAAAAGGCGGTCGAGCGGGACGCCGCGCCCCGTCCAGACGCCGAGGTTGCGGTGCATCGGGAGGATCACGTCGCGCTCGCCGAGCGCCCACGCACAGCCGACGGCGATGGCCTCTTGTCCGTAGCCGGAGAACCACTTCGAGAGCCGGTTCTGCCGGATCAGCCGGAGCATTTTCTCTTCGATCGTGCGGGGAAGCCGCAGGGCGCGGTACAGCCCCGCGTAGTCGAAGGCGTCTCCAGTTTCGGAGTCCGGGGTTCTGAGTTCGGGGTTCGAAGCGCTCACGGTGTGCGGCAAAAGGGCGGAATAGAAAAGCCGCACCCGGGTGTCCGGCGCGGCTCGAAACGATGTCAGGCGGTAAAGCTACAACCCAATCTCCCAATCAGCGAATCCTCCAACCTCCCAATAGCTTCAGTGGCCTTGCCGGCCGAGCGTGGTACGGATCGTCTGGAGGAGGATCTGGAAGTCCATCCGCAGGCTCATGTTCTCGATGTAGAACAGGTCGTACTTGAGCTTCTGGCGAACGTCTTCGAGGTCCTGATCGTACCGCCATTTCACTTGGGCGAGGCCGGTGATGCCGGGCTGGATGCGGTGGCGGCGGCTGTAAAGTGGGATCTCGCGCGCGAGCCGGTCGACGAAGTACGGCCGCTCCGGGCGGGGGCCGACGAGGCTCATCTCACCTTTCAGCACGTTCCACATCTGCGGGATTTCGTCGATGCGGAGGGTGCGGAGGTGGGGACCGATGGGCGTGTAGCGCGGATCGCCTTTCTGCGCCCACACGGGGCCGGTGTGGCGCTCGGCGTCGTCCTCCATCGTGCGAAACTTGTAGATCGTGAAGGGCTTGCCGTGCCGGCCGGTGCGCGTCTGCCGGTAGATCGCCGGGCCGGGCGAGGTGAGTTTGACGAGGGCGGCCACAAGCAACCAGAGCGGCATCCCGACGGCCAGCACGACTGCGCTGACGGCGACATCGAGGATGCGCTTCGTGTGGCGTTCCCACGCCGGGATCGGCTCGGGCAGCACCTCGATGAGCGGCAGGCCGTACATGTGCTCGGTCCGGGCCATCCCGCCGATGACGGTGTAGAAGTCCGGCACTAGCTTGAGCGCGACGGGGCGGCCGTCGCAGACGCGGAGCACCTCGTCGAGGTACGCGTGGTCGTCCGCGCCGAGGGCGATGAGGACGTCCTGCACCCCGAGCCGGTCGATGAGGCCGGGGAGCGCGGCGATCGAGTGGACGGCCGTCGAGAGGCCGTCGCTGTTGAAGGCGGGACCGTCGCCTATTCCGTCGCCGGCCGCGCCATCGCCGACGGGCCCGTCGCCGCCGTAGAGATAGGCCTCGGTGGCACCCGCGAGGGCAAGCTCGGCTACGGGACCTGTCTGGAGACGGACGGCCCCGACGATCTCGAGCCCGGCGGCGGGGTAGCGAGCCACCTCGCGGTAGAGCTGTTCCACCTGGGTGCTCCACCCCACGATCACCGCCTTATGCAGCCCGTGGCCTCGCAGGATCAGGGCTTTCTGCGCGCTCCGTACGGCGAACCGGCCGGCCGCCACCAACCCGACCACGCACCCCCAATAGAGCAGGATTCCCTTCCGCGCCGACAGCGGGTCGAGCCGCTCGATGAACAGCAGGAAGAAGAGCAGGAGCGTCCCGACCGTCACCACTTTGAGCAGGACCACGAACTCGTCGAACCGGCTGGCCGCGTGGCGCTCGCGGTACATCCCCGAGAAGAGGAAGAGCACCAGCCAGAACGCGGAGAGCAAGCCCACCGACGGGAGGGCGAAGATCGACAGGTCGGCCGTCGTTCCCAGCCACCCCCAGTCAGTGCGGGCGGCCTGGAACGCGAGATAGGCGAGGGTTAGGGCGACCAGGTCGCTGAGAAGCAACGCGGCCAGTTCGGCTTTGCGAGCCACAGGCGTTGGGAGGGTCTGTTACGCGCGTAGCAAGCTAGCGATAGGGCCTACCTCGGTCGGGTGAATTATCACGATGTTGTCAGACGAATGTATCTATTACGGAGCACTCATGCAAGCAGGGCACGCGACGATGCCCTACTTCCAGTCATCGTGCAGGGCGTTGCACCGGAAGCGAGCGAGCGATAGTTTGCGGGCCTCCCCTCCCCTCCGGTTTGCCACCGTTGCGCCTACCCTCGTTTCTCGGCTGCTTGAGCACTGCGATACTCACCCTTTGTATCGTCGCCCCGGCCGCCGCTCAGCCGGAGATCGTTCCGGCCGAGCACCCTATTTACGACTTTCTCCACCAGCAGCGTGTGCACGGGCGGCTCCCGGAGTACCGGCACGAGCTACGCCCCCTCGGGCGCGGCCAGATCGGGCGGCTGCTCGACAGCCTGAGCGCCCGCACCGACGACATGCGGCTCGACGCGCGCTCGGCCGACTGGCTGGCGCGCTACCGGCGCGAGCTCTTCGAGCCGGAGGCGGCCGTCGAAACCGTGATCGGCTCGGGCGGGCGCTTCGGGGTCCCCACCGGAGCGGAGACCGAGAAGTATCTCTACTACTACCGCGACGACGACTGGCGTCTCGCGATCAACGCCATCGGCCGGACGCAGGGCCGGTTCTCGGACGATACGGTGTCGTACCGGGGCGCGTCGTTCGTGCCGGAGGGGATCATCCAGGGGAATTACCGCGGCATCGTCGGGTTCTATTCCGGCACCTTCGACGGACTACAACTCGCGGGCGACACGCGCGTCCTCCAGGCCGACCCGTTGCTGGAGCCGCTCTATTACATTGGACGCCAAGACATCCCGCCGGGCAGCTTCGACCGGGCGACGGCGTCGGTGCGCGTCGCGAGCCGCGTCTTCTCGGCCGAGATCGCACACGAGCGGCTCCTCATCGGCGCGTCCTTCGACGACGCGCTCATCCTGACGGAGAGCGCGGACTACGTCTCGTTCGTCCGGCTCGGCGTGGACACCCGGATCGTCCAGTACCAGTTCATGCACGGCGCGCTCGGCGACCGCTCGTTCGAAGCGCCGGGCGATGAGGACAGCGCCGTGCTGCTCGGGCCGGAGCGTTACCTCGCCCTCCACCGGCTCACCCTCAACCCGTGGCACCGGCTGGGACTCGCGTTTACCGAGATGGCGGTCTACGGGCAGCGTGGGCCGGAGCTGGCCTACCTCAATCCTGTCAACCCGTTCAAGCCGGCCGAGCACGCCCTCTGGGACCGCGACAACACCCTCTTCACGCTCGAAGCCGTCTTCCGCCCCGTCGATGGGATCGAGGCCTACGGCACCTTCCTCGCCGACGACCTCGACTTCGGCCTGATCGGACAGAACTCGTTCAACAACAAATGGGCGGTGCAGGCGGGCGTAGGCGCTGCGCTCGGGCCGGCACTCGGATGGGTCGAATACACGCGCACGGAGCCGTTCGTCTACACCCATCGCTTCCTGCTCGACGGCTCGTTCTACAATTCGTACCAGCACAACGGCTTCGGGCTCGGCCACCCGCTCGGCCCGAACGCGGATCAGGTCGAGGTCGGGCTGCGGGCGTGGGGGCCGATGCGGACGCGCGGCGTCGTGAAGGCCCGCTACGTCCGGCGCGGTGAGAACTTCGTCGATCCCGAAACGGGCGAGTTCGTCAACGTCGGCGGCGACATCGCCGACGGCCGCCAGCCGCCGTTCGACGACTTCTCGAAAGCGTTCCTCGCGGGCGACCGCTTCGCCGGCCCCGGTCTCGAAGTCGGCCTTTCGTGGGAACCGATCCGAGACATCGCCCTCCAGCTTTTCGCGGACTATCAGCGCTGGGACCGCGCCCCGAACCAGCTCTTCGTCCGCACCGAGCTCGTCGTCGATCTCTAGTTTGCTCGCTCGGCGTCGGGAGCGCAGCGCCTCCTATTCCATCGCCTCCTCCACTGCCATGCGTGTCCTCGTCGTCGAAGATGACGCCAAGATCGCTGCGTTCGTCTGCCGGGGCTTGCGTGAGGCGGGCTACGCCGTAGACCACATCGCCGACGGGGAGGAAGCCATGGGGCAGGCGCTCGCCGGAGACTATGGTGCCGCCGTGGTGGACGTGATGCTGCCCGGCCGCGACGGGCTCAGCCTCGTCGACGCCCTCCGGCAGCGGGGCTCCGACCTCCCCGTCCTCATCCTCAGCGCGAAGCGCTCCGTCGCCGACCGCGTGCGCGGGCTGGAGACCGGCGGCGACGACTACCTGACGAAGCCGTTCGCCTTCGCGGAGCTGCTGGCCCGCGTTCAGTCGCTCATCCGGCGCGGCACCGCCCCCGCCGAGCCGAGCCGGCTGACAGCCGGGCCGCTCGCCCTCGACCTCCTCGCGCGCGAAGTCACCCGCGCCGACACGCCCATCGACCTCCAGCCCCGTGAGTTCCGCCTGCTGGAAGTCCTCATGCGGAACGCCGGCCAGGTCGTCCCCAAAACCATAATCCTGGAGCACGTCTGGGATTACGACTTCGACCCGCAGACGAACGTCGTGGACGTGCTCGTCCACCGCCTCCGCAAAACGGTGGACGAGCACTTCGAGCCGAAGCTGATCGAAACCGTCCGGGGGGTGGGCTATGTCCTCCGCACCCCCTGACGGCCCGCTCGGGCGGCGGTTTCACACGCTCGGGTTCCGCCTCACCGCGGGCTACGCCGTACTCTTCCTCGCGAGCGTGCTGGCCCTCTTCGCCCTCGCCTACGTCCTCCTCGCCGGCTCGCTCCGCCAGCGCGACCGGGCCGCCATCGCGGCCGAGATGAGCGAGCTGGTCGGCGACTACGCGCAGGGGGGCCTCCCGGCCGTGCGGGAAGAAGCGCGCGAGCATGCGGAGACGGCCGGAGGGCTCCCCCTCCTGATCCGGCTCGACACGCGAAACGGACCGGCCCTGCTGCTACCGGAGCGGGCGTGGGACGGCTTCGACACTTCGGTTCTGACGACTGCGCCGCCCGGATCCTGGACGTTCGTGCCCGCGCTCGATGGCGAGGCCCCGCTCGAAGTGTACACCCACGCCCTCGGCGACACCTCCCTCCAGATCGGGGCCTCGACGGCTCCCCGCGCCGAAGTGTTGGAGCGGTTTCGGACGACGTTCGTCCTGATCCTCCTGCCTGTCCTCCTCCTCGGCCTCCTCGGCGGTGCCCTGTTCGCCCGCCGCGCCCTCACTCCGGTCCGCGCGCTCGCCGCGGCCGTCCTCGCCATCACCCACACCGGCCGCTTTGCCGAGCGCGTGCCCGAGCACGGCACCGGCGACGAACTGGACGCGCTCGTCCACCTCTTCAACGGAATGCTGGACCGGGTACAGATACTGATCCGGGGGATGCGCGACGCGCTCGACAACGTGGCCCACGACCTCCGCACGCCGCTCACCCGCCTCCGCAGCAGCGCCGAGCAGGCGCTCCAGTCCGACCACGATCCAGCTGTCCTCACCGAAGCGCTCTCCGACGCGCTCGAAGAATCGGAGGCGGTCCTCCGCGTGCTGGACGCGCTGATGGACGTGGCCGAGGCCGAGGCCGGTACGATCCGGCTGGCCCGCACCCGCCTCGACCTCGCAGCACTCGTCGATGACGTCGTAGACCTCTACGCGGTCGTCGCGGATGAGAAAGGCGTCCGGCTGTGTTGGCAGCGACCCGCCTCTGTTCCCATAGAGGCCGATGCGCCCCGCCTGCGGCAAGCCCTCGCCAATCTCGTCGACAACGCGGTCAAATACACCCCGCCCGGCGGTACGGTCACCGTCGAGGCGGGCATCGAAAAGGCCGAGGCCGTCGTCTCCGTCCGCGACACGGGGATCGGACTCTCTGCCGAGGAGCAGTCGCGGATCTGGGAGCGGCTCTACCGGGGCGACCGGAGCCGGTCGGAGCGCGGGCTCGGGCTCGGGCTGAGCCTCGTGAAAGCTATCGTGGAAGCCCACGGTGGGCGCGTCGTGGGCGAGGACGCCATCGGTGAAGGCGCGACGTTCACCATCCGCCTCCCGCTCGGACAAGCGCAGTGAGCGAGGGGCGGCTCGGGAACGCGAGGCATCGCGTCCGAGGCTCCCTGTCCAAACTGTAATCCGGGGGAGAGAACGCTGGCTTCCGTCCTCTCGTTACAATGGAGACACGCGGGAACGCGCCTGCTGGACTTTTCTGGACTCTTCAAACCCCAACGATCCCATGCCCAAATATCTGCACCTATCGCTCGCGGCGTTCGTCGCCGTCCTCCTCCTGAGCCCCACCGCCTTCGCGCAGGACCACCACGACGACGATGACGACGATATCCACGGCACCATCCCAGCCGAACGCGGAGCCGACCTCGCCGCTCTGGCGAAGATCACACCCGCCCAAGCTCGCATGACCGCCTTGAAAGCCTACCCCGGTGCCGACATCGACGAGGTCGAGTTGGAGGTCGAGAACGGCTTCCTCGTCTACGAGGTCGAACTGAAGGCGAACGGCGAAGAGTTAGAGCTCGTCATCGACGCCGGCGACGGCTCCGTGCTGTTGACTGAGCGTGAGGACGACGACGATGACGACGGAGACGACGACATGGAGCACGGCCAAGACGACGATGACGACGGGGGTTCCGACTCCTCGCGCTAGTCCTCGCGATCTTGAAAAACGAGGGCGGACGGGTGCCTCAATTGGCCCGCTCGCCCTCATCTATGGGTCTGCCGGTTCTTACGGATCTGTTGTCTCACCGTCCCAGCCGGGACCCCTATGTTCCCCAGAGGACTGCGGACGCCTTTCCTGGTCCTCTACTTCCGTGCCCTGCCATGGGTAGTCCCGCTCGCTTCTCCCTCCTGTTCGCACTGGCCTTCACATTGGGGCGTCCATGCGCCGCGCAGACTCTCGAAACGGAGACGGCACGCCTACTCTCCCACGGTGCCGTTGAGGGTGGAGCCGGCTTCGAGTTGCAGACCTCGGGGGAAGGCGTGGAGTCCGCCATCCCGCTCCTCATCAACTATGGCGTGACGGACGACCTCGAGCTCGTCGTGGAGCCCGTTCCGTATACCTCGATCCGTCCGAAGGTAGGGCCCCACGCCCTCGGCAGGGGCGACCTCGAGATCACCCTCCAGTACCGGCCCTACAACGACGTGTGGCGCGGCCTCGCCTTCGCACTCGGCACCGAAGTCAAAGTGCCTACGGCGCGGAATGACCTGATCGGTACCGGGGCGACGGACTACACGGGCTACCTCATCGCGAGCAAGCGGTTCGGCCGCTTCGACACCCACGCGAACCTCGGGTACACGCTCGTCGGGCAGCCGGCCGGACTCGACATCGGCCTGAACGACATCTTCAGCTTCGCGATGGCGACCGAATTGCATCCGAGCCCGCGGGCGGAGCTGTTCGCCGAGCTGCTGGGGAGTACGGCCGCCCTGCCTGAGGGCAGCGGGGAAGGTGAAGGCACAACGGTCATCCCCGAAGTCTCAGGAGGTGAACTCGTCGGCACAGTCGGGGCCGGCTACGACATCCTGCCCGGCGTGCTGGCCTTCTTCTCTGTAAGCGTTGACAACAACCAGGCCGTGCTCCTGCATCCGGGGCTCACGATGCGGCTCCGCTAGTATGGTGGTTCCCCCTTCCCCTTCCTCGCTCCAACCATGAAGACTCCCTGTCCTGCGGCCCCGGAGGCGTATAACCTCCTCGCGCTCTTCCTGCTGATCCCGTTCGCGCTGGGTCCGGCCGCAACGCCGGTCCACGCGCAGCAAGCCGATGGCAGCCGCTTCCTCCGCTGGGCGGGCGGGGACGCGCTCGGCCTGCCCCGAGGCCTCACGTCGCGCCACGCCGCATACACCCTCGGCGCGGGCACCGCTCTCGTCATCTTCACCCTCGCCGACGACGGCCTCAGCGGGAGTGCCGGGGAGGCGAAGTCGCACAACAACGGGCCGTTCTTGAACACGGCCAACGAGCTGGGTAACTGGAAATTTGTGATGCCCGCCGCCGCCGCCGTGTTCGGGGCCTCGCTCCTGACAGATGATGTACGGTTTCAGGATGCGGCGTTCACGTCCGTCGAGTCGGCCGTATACACAGGCACGCTCGTCGCGGTGCTCAAAGGCCTCGCCGGGCGCGCACGGCCGCGTCAGTTGGAAGGTCCCTACGACTTCGACCCGCTCTCGGGTCAGAACTCGTTCCCCTCGGGTCACACCTCCCTCGCGTTCTCGCTCGTGACCCCGTGGGTGGTCTACTACCCCGGCCCGGTCACGTATGCCCTGTTCGGCCTCACGACGGGCACGGCCGTGGCCCGCGTCGTCCGGGGCGATCACTGGTCGTCGGACGTGGTGGCGGGGGCCGCCATCGGCATCCTCACCGGCTACGCGCTCGCCAACCGGCACGAGCGCCACCCGGACGGACCCGACATCTCGCCCGTGCTCTATCCCAACGGGGCCGGGCTTTCGCTGCGCATCGCCCTATGATCCGGAGTTCGGACGCTCCCCTCTCCCTTCTCGCCAACCTTCACCCGTGATGAAATCCCTTCTGCCCCTCGTCCTGCTCGGTTCGCTCGCCGCTGCCAGATGCCAGGTCAACGAGCGCCCGGCCCGCACTCCGAGCGTGGCCGACACCTCGGCATCGATCACGAGAGCGGCCACTGCACCACTGGCCGCCAACCCGAACAACGATCTGCTCCTCAACGCCGCCTCGCCCTTCGAGGATCTCACGGAGTACGCCGAAGCCGGCGACCAAGCCGGTATGGACCGGGCCATCGCTGCCTATCACGGAGAGGCCGCCTCTCTCCACGACGTACTCAGCCCTCAGGCCCGCCAGCGGCTCGATGCCCTCACGTCGAAGATCGAGCAGGCCCGCGAGACCGGGGACCGTCACGCGGTCGCGGTGAACGCCGTCGAGGCATACCGAGTGCTGATCGAAGCGCTGGACCGGCAGGCCCTCGTCGTCCCGGCCGAGGTGTCGTTGATGGACTATGCGGGCTTCAAGCTCGGCGTCCAGACGCGTGCCGCGCAGCCGGACTGGACCGCCATGCAGGCGACGGCCGGCGAGGCGCGGCGTTTCTGGAGCACCATCGAGCCGCGCCTCAAGGACACCGGGCTGCGTGACGCTGTCAACACCGCCGTCGGTGGGATGGAGCGGGCCACGCGAACGCAGGACCTCCCCTTCGCTGCGTTTGCCGCCCAGGTGGACCTCGATCTCGTAGACCTGCTCGAGCACTACTTCGAGCGCGCCCACTAATCCACCCGACGCTGGTGACGAACGCCCTCTTCCAATTTTTCATCGCCCGCTTCACACCGGGCCAGCGTTACGGGCTCGGCCTCACGCTGGCGCTCCTGACCGTCAGCCTCGCCTTCTGGGGGTTTTTGGAGACGATCGAGTCGTGGACACAGCAAGAGGACTTCTACCGGCTCGACGCGTCAGCCACGCACGTCGCACAGTCATTAGCAACGCCGGGGCTCACGGCGTTCTTCCACGTGGTCACCTACTTCGGGAGCGTCTACGTCATCGGCCCGCTCGTTGCGGTGCTGGCGTTCCTCTTCTGGCGGCGCGACGAAAGGCCGGAGCTGTGGGCCATTCTCACGGCCTACGGTGCGGGCGAAGCGCTGCTCTTCGGGCTCAAGGCGTTCTTCCACCGCACACGGCCGACGCTCCAGCTCGCTACGGCCCACGGCTACAGCTTCCCGAGCGGGCACTCGTTCACGGCCTTCGTGGTGTACGGGCTCCTCGCTTATCTGCTATGGAAGCGCTCGATTCCGCGTGCGTGGCAGGTGGCGGGGTCGGTCGTGCTCGGTGCACTCATCCTGCTCGTGGGCTTCAGCCGGATCTACCTCGGCGTCCACTTCTTTACGGACGTGGTGGGGGGCTTCCTCCTCGGCCTCGGCTGGCTCGTCGCCAGCATCACCCTCATCCGCCTTCTCTATCCCGTCCCTTATGCCCCCTCGGGCTCACCCATCCCGGTTCGCTAGACGGGTCCGCGTCGGCTGGTCAATCGCCCTGCTGACCGCCGCGCTTTCGGGTTGCATCGCGTATCGCCCTCACCCGCTCGACACGGCCTCGGTGGAGGCGGCGCTCCACGTGCCGGGCGTGGACAGCCTCGGTGTCCGAGCCGCCCGGCTTCGCCACCCGGCCCTCGCGCCCGTCGCGCTCGACCTCGCCGACGGGCTCACGCCCGACGAGGCCGCCGTCGTGGCCGTCCTCGTCAACCCGGCCCTCACCGCGCGGCGGGCTGCGCGAGGCGTCGTCGCGGCGCAGCTCTTCGCCGAGGGGCTGCTGCCGCCGCCGCAGCTCGCGGCCAGCGCCGACTTCCCAGTCGCGGGCGGCGACTCGACGTCGCAGACGGCACTCGGGCTCGGCCTGTCCTTGGACCTCAACGCGCTCCTCACGCGTGGGGCGCGGGTGGCGGCGGCCGAGGCGATCCGCGATTCGACCGACCTTGGGATCGCCTATGCCGAGTGGCAAACGGCCCAGCAAGCGCGTCTCTCGACCTACCGCCTCCTCTTCCTCGGACGCCAGCGCGAGCTCCTCGCCCAGGAGCTCGACGCGCTCAAGACGAGCCTTGACCTGCTCAACGAGGCCGAGCGCCGCCGCCTCATCACCGAGGTGGACCGCGCCGCCGCCGAGGCGGCCTACCGCGATGCCCGCCTGACGGCCCTCGACATCGCCCGGCAGGAAGCTGACGAGCGGTTCACGCTCGTCGGCGTGCTCGGCTTCCCCGCCGACACGGCGGTGGCCGTCCAGTCCGTCTCGGCACCCGCGTTCGCTGCACCGTCGTTCGACACGCTCGCCGCCGGCCTCGACTCCCTCCGCCTCGATCTCCGTGCGCTCCGGCTCGGCTATGCGAGCGGCGAGGCGGGGCTCCGGGCCGCCGTCCTCGGCCAGTTCCCTGCGATCAACATCGGGATCAACCTCGCCCGCAACGACGCTGGCCTCGTAACGGTCGGTCCGGCTGTCAGCGTGGGCTTCCCGTTCCTCGGCCTCGGCCCGCTCCGTTTCGACCGCAACCAGGGCGCGATTGCTGTCGCCACGGCGACGCGGGCGCAACTCTTCGCCGAGTACACGGCCCGTCGCCGCGAGGCGGAGGTCCAGATCGCCCAGGCGGCCTCGGCACTCGCGTTTGCCCGTGACCGCGTGCAGGCAGCGGCCGAGGCCTACGCCACGCGCCGCCACCTCGTCGAGATCTACGGCCAGGCGCTCCTCTTCGGCCAGGCCGACGTGGTGACCTATTACACGGCCCGGGTCGAGGCGGTCTCGCTCGCGCTCCAGGTCCTCCAGGCCGCGCAGGCCGTCGTCGAGACGGGGATCGCGCTCGAGCTCGCCGCAGGCCGGCCGCTCGCGCCGTCGCCCGGACCGGGCCGCGTGGACCCCGACCTCGCGCCGCTCCCGGCCCCCTTCCGCACGCCCGACCACACCCCATGACGCCCCTTCTCCCCCGATTCACTCTGACCGTTGCGGTGCTCGCCCTCACCGCGTGCGGCTCCAAAACCGACGCCCCCGAGCCGGAGCCCGTCGCCGACGTGTCCGTCGAGATCGTGCGTGAGGGGCCGATCCGGCAGACGATCACCGGCTACGGGACCGCTGTCGAGGAGCCCGGCGCAGGGCGGACGTACACGGTCCCGTTCGAGGGCGTCGTCCAGAGCGTGCTCGTAGCTGCCGGGCAGGCTGTCAACGCGGGCACCGCGCTCGTCCGGCTCGCGCCGAGCGCCGCCGCTCGGGCTGACTTCGAGCAGGCGGCCCTCGACCTCGCCGCCCAAAAAGCCGCGCTCCAGACGACGCAGGAGCGCTACGACCTCCACCTCGCTACGCGGCAGGAGATCGAGGCCGCGCAAGCCACCCTCTCTGCCGCGCAAGCTCGCTACGACGCCCTCCGCCGTGCCGAGGCGCAGACGGCCGTCGCCGCCCACGCGACCGGCGTCGTCGACACGGTCTACGTCGCGCCGGGTGAGACAGTCGCGGCGGGCGCACCGCTCGTGGCCATCTCGCCGGCCAGCGGGTTCACGCTCACGCTCGGCATCGAGGCGGAAGACCTCGCCTCCATTCAGACGGGGCAGGCCGTCTCGGTCGAGGCCGTGGACCGGCCCGCCGCGCGCGTGATCGGGCGCGTCCGCCGCGTCGAGCAGGCCGTGAGCGCGCAGACGCGCCTGGCCCAGGTCATCGTCGAGCTGCCGGGCCACAACCCGTTCCTCCTCGGCGAGTACGTCCGCGGCACGTTCGACGGGGCCGAGGAGCAGGCCCTCGTCGCCCCGCGCGACGCCCTGCTGCCGACCGCCGAAGGGCTCGTCGCGTTCACCGTCGAGGGAGGCCGGGCCGTCCGCCACGTCGTCCAAGTCGTCGCCGAGACCGACAGCCTGACCGGGTTCACGGGCGGCGGCATTCGGTCGGGCGACTCGCTCATCGTCAGCAACCTCGTGCAGCTCTCGGACAGCCTCCGCGTTCGGCCCGTTGGGGAGGCGATCCCGCGATGAACGATGCTTCGCCAAACGATGCCCCGGCGCATGATAACCCGATCAGCGCCGAACCCGTCGTGGGCGGTGCTACGGCCTGGATGGGGGTGCACCGCCGCTCGCTGCTCCTGCTGCTCGCCCTGCTGGCCGTGGCCGGCGTAGTGGTCGGGCTCGGCCTGCCCGTCGGCCTCTTCCCCCAGGTCAGCTTCCCCCGCATCGTCGTCTCGCTCGAGGCCGGTGACCGCTCGGCCGAGCGGATGGCGATCGAGGTCACGACGCCGCTAGAGCAGGCGCTCCGGTCGCTCCCCGGCGTGCGCGGCCTCCGCTCGACAACGAGCCGCGGCAGCGCCGACGTCTCAGTCGATTTCGGCTGGGGCCGCGACATGGCCGTCGCCCTCCTCGACGTGCAGACGGCCGTGAGCGGCGTGCTCCCGAGCCTCCCGGCCGGGACGCAGTTCGAGGTCCGGCGCATGGACCCGACCGTCTTCCCGGTCCTCGGCTACAGCCTGACATCGACGACGCAGGACCCCGTCGTGCTCCGCGACCTCGCGCAGTATCAGCTCCAACCGTTGCTCTCCACCGTCCCCGGCGTCGCCCACGTGGTCACGCAGGGCGGGGGCATCGGCGAGGTCCGCGTCACCGTCGACCCGGCCCGGCTCGCGTCGTTCGGCCTCACGATCCAGGACATCGCGACGGCCGTCTCGGCGTCGAATGTCATCACGGCACTCGGGCGGCTGGAGGACCGAGGGAAGCTCTACCTCGCCTTCACCGAGTCGCCGCTCGACGACGTGCGCGCCGTGCCCGACCTCGTCGTCCGCGCCGGGCCCGAGGGCGTCGTCCGGCTGGACGACGTGGCGACGGTCGCCTTCGCCGAGGCTCCGCAGTACACGCGCGTGACAGCCGACGGGAAGCCCGCCGTCAACGTGCTCGTCTACCAGCAGCCGGGCGGCAACACGGTCCAGATCGCACGCGGCGTCGAGGAAGCGCTCGCCGGCTTCGCGCTCCCGCCGGGGACGACGGAGTCGCAGTGGTACAACCAGTCCGACCTCATCCTGGCTTCGGCGACGAGCGTCCGCGACGCCGTCTTCATCGGCGTGCTGCTGGCGGCGCTCGTGCTGTTCCTCTTCCTGCGGAACCTCAAGATCACCGTTGTCGCCATCGTCGCGGTCCCAGTCGTGCTGGCGGTGACGGCGCTGCTGCTCTCGCTCATCGGCCAGACGTTCAACGTGATGACGCTCGGCGGCATGGCCGCCGCCGTCGGGCTCGTCATCGACGACGTGATCGTGATGGTGGAGCACATCGTCCGCACGCTCCGCGGCGAGGCCGACACGACCGAGGCCGCGCAGGCGCTCCGCGGGCTTACGCCCCGGCAGCGCGTCCTGCGGGCGGCGCGTGAGTTCACGCGGCCCCTCGCCGCGTCGTCGGCCGCGACGCTCATCATCCACATCCCGCCGGCCTTCCTGAGCGGCGTGACCGGCGAGTTCTTCAAGGCCCTCTCGATCACGCTCGCCTCGGCCCTCGTCGTCTCGTTCCTCGTGGCGTGGGTGGCCGTCCCACTCATCGCCGAGCGGCTGCTGACCGAAGAGGACACCGAGGAGCGGCCGGACGGGCGCCTGCTGAGCGCGGTCCAGCGCGGCTACGGCCGCGTCGCGCGCGCACTCGTCGCCCGGCCCGTCCTCGTGCTCGCGGGCGTCGTCCCCCTCCTCGTCGTCGGGTATCTCGGCTTCCGCGCACTCGGCTCCGGCTTCATCCCGCCGACCGACGAGGGCGGCTTCGTGCTCGACTACCTCTCGCCACCGGGGACCTCGCTGGAGGAGACCGACCGATTGATCCGCGAGGTCGAGGCCGTCCTGCAGGCGACGCCCGAGGTCCAGACGTACAGCCGCCGGACGGGACTTCAGCTCGGCGGCGCACTCACCGAGGCCAACGAGGGCGACTTCTTCGTGCGCCTGACGCCGCAACCGCGCCGGGGGATCGAGGAGGTGATGGACGAGATCCGCCAAGAGATCCTCACGCACGTGCCGGGCCTCGACATCGAGCTCGTCCTCCTCATGGAGGACCTCATCGGCGACCTCACGGCGGTCCCGCAGCCCATTGAGATCCAGCTCTTCAGCGAGGACCCGGCCGTGCTCGCCCGCACTGCCCCCGCCGTCGCCGACGCGCTCGGTCAGATCGCGGGGGTCGTCGACGTGAACGACGGCGTGATCCCGGCCGGCGACGCGCTCGACATCGTGGTGGACCGCACGCGCGCCGCGCTCCAAGGCCTGACGCCCGACGACATCGCCCAGAAGCTCTCGGACCTGCTCGACGGCAACGTCGCCACACAGGTCCAGCAGGGGCCGAAGCTCGTCGACGTCCGTGTCTGGGTCGCCCCCAACTACCGGAAGACGGCGGTCGATGTGGGGCATCTCCTGATCCGGTCGCCGGACGGCCACCTCGTGGAGGTGAACGATGTCGCCACGATCCGGACGGTGAGCGGGCAGCCGCAGATCACCCGGGCCGACCTCCGCCGCATGACCGCCGTCACGGGCCGGATCGCGGGCCGCGACCTCGGCTCGACCATCAAGGACGTGAAGGCTTTTCTCGACCGGCCCGACACCCTTCCGGCGGGCATGACGTACCGCCTCGGCGGGCTCTACGCGCAGCAGCAGGAAGCTTTCCGTGGCCTTCTGGCCGTCTTCGGCGCGGCGACGACGCTTGTCTTCCTGCTCCTCCTCGCGCTCTACGAGCGGTTCAAAGTGGCCCTCGCGATGCTCCTCACGGCGCTCCTCTCGCTCGCGGCCATCTACGCCGGGCTCTGGATCGCCGGCTCCGAGATCGACATCTCGTCGATGATGGGCATCGCGATGATCGTCGGCATCGTGACGGAGGTGAGCGTGTTCTACGTCGAGGAGTTGCGGGTCCTGCCGACGAAGATGGGCCGTGCCGAGGCGCTCCTCGCGGCCGGCTCCCGCCGACTTCGTCCCATCGCCATGACGACGCTGGCAGCGATCCTCGCGCTCCTCCCCCTCGCCCTCGGGATCGGCGAGGGCTCGGGGATGCTCCAGCCGCTCGCCATCGCCATCGTGTCGGGGCTCGTGGCGCAGCTCCCGCTCGCGCTCCTCGTGCTCCCGGCCCTCCTCGTCCTCTTCCGCGCCGACCTCGACGCAGGGCCACTGACAACCATCTCAGCCCGCCTCCCATGACGCTCGAACGCCGGAGAGCCGAGCGGGTATAGAAGCTATGCCCGACGCCATCGCCTCCAACCTTGCGCGTGCCCGCGCCCTCGTGCTCCGCTACGGCTGGAACGCAACGGCCTACCAGATCCTCAATCCCGGCATCCGATACTGGTTTTGGGCGGACGGCGACGCCGTCGTCGGCTATTTCAAGGCGTGGCGCGTGTGGGTCGCGGCGGGCGCGCCGATCTGTGCCCCTGAGACGCTCGACGCGGCAGCGGCAGCGTTCGAAGCTGAGGCCGCTGCCCACGGCGCTCGTGTCTGCTACTTCGGGGCCGACGCCCGCCTCCGCGCTCTCCGCGCTGGGCACCCCGGTTTCAGCGAGATGCTGCTCGGCGCGCAGCCCGTCTGGGACCCGGCGCGCTGGCCCGACATCATCGCGAACAAAGCCTCCCTCCGCGCCCAACTCAACCGGGCGCGCAACAAAGGCACCGAGGCCGTGGAGTGGTCCGTCGAGCGGGCACACGACCACCCCGCGCTCCACCGCTGCCTCGCCGAGTGGCTGCAAACGCGCGGCCTCCCCGCGATGCACTTCCTCATCGAGACGGAGACGCTGGAGCACCTGATGGACCGCCGCGTGTTCGTCGCCGAGCGCGGCGGCGAAGCCGTGGCCTTCCTCGTCGCCTCGCCGATCCCGGCGCGGCAGGGCTGGTTGGTCGAGCAGCTCGTGCGCGGCTTTGACGCACCGAACGGAACAGCGACCCTGCTGCTCGACGCCGCGATGCGCGCTGTGGCCGACGACGGCGCGGACTACCTGACCCTCGGCCTCTCCCCGCTCTCGACGCGTGCGAAGACCGCCATCGACGTCGAGAACCCGCTCTGGCTCCGGCTCGCGCTGGGCTGGGTGCGTGCGCACGGGCGACGCTTCTACGACTTCGAGGGACTCGACCGCTTCAAAGCCAAGTTCCTCCCCGACCACTGGGACCCGATCACGGCGCTCACCAACGAGCGCACGCCGAGCCCGATCACGCTCCACGCCATCGCCGATGCCTTCAGCGGCGAGGCCGTCTCGCCTGCCGCATTCCTCGGCCGCGCCCTCGCCGACGCACTGGGGCAGGAGGTCCGTACGCTCTGGGGCCTACGCGGCTGAGTCGATCAGTTCAGGCTGAAGTAGAACGTGATCGTGCCCTCCTGATTCTCCTGCGGCGCGGCGGGCGGGAGCGGGTTGAACGTCCAGCTCCGGATCGCCTCCTGCACGGCGCGGTCCAGGTCGGGTCCGGCGCGGCGGAGCAGCGGGTATCGGACGACGGTGCCGTTCGGCGCGACGGTCACGCGGACGGTCACGGTGCCGACGCCACCGGGGTTGCGCGGCAGCGGGGCGCGGCGCGGCGTCCGGTTCAGCCCGTCGATGGAGTACGGGGCGCGGCGCTGCGTGCTCGTGCCCTCATCGCCGGCCTCTGAGGTCGATCCCGTCGTGCCCTCGGGGTTGCCGCCGGTCTGCTCGGTCGGTGCGGGCTCGGCGACGGGGCGCTCGGGCCGAGTCTGGCGCTGCGGCTCGGTCACCGTCTCCTGCGGTGCCGGCGGCGGGACGCGCTCGGGCTCGGGCGTCGGCGTCCGGCGCGGGAGCTTGACGGGCTCGGCCTTCTGCGGCGTTGGCTTCGGGGCGGGCTTCTCCAGCTGCGGCTCGGGGCGAGGCTGCTTCGGGGCCGGCTGCTTCGTCTCCGACTTTGCAGCCGGTTGGGCCATCTCGAACGGACCGAACTCGACCTCGATCAGCCCGAGCGGCTGCGGATCCGCCGCGCCGGAGACGACGGTGAAGATCAGCAGCAGCAGGGCGTGCAGCCCCACGCTAAAGCCGAGCCCGGTCCAGTCGTCGCGGTTCATAGGAGGCTTAGCGGTTGACGCGGGCGAGCGCGTCCTGCGTGAGGGTGTACTTGAGCGAGACGCGGTGCGAGTAGCCCAGGTCCGAGCGGATCCCGCCGAAGTCGCCGAAGCCGTAGTCTACGTCGAACGCGCCGACGTTGAGACCCGCGCCGACGGTCGGGGTGACTTGTGTGCCGAAGCGCTCCGAGTTCGTCACGTCCGAGATGCCGGCGCGGAGGGCGACGACGTTCCGGTAGGCCAGTTCCGTCCCGAAGCGCGGGTGGAACGACACGTCGCCGGTGTTGAAGGCGTAGGCCCGCTGGCCGTCGAAGGCGAGGTCGAAGTCGAGCCCCGTCGTGAACCCGATGTCGTCGGTGATGGGGAGCGTGACGCCCGTCCCAAAGCGCGCCACGGGCAGGACGATCTCGGAGCCGCCGACCGGCAGGTCGCCGCCGAACACCTCGCTGATGTTGGCGAGTTCGTCGCTGTTGACGCTCCACGACTGGAGCATCCCGGTCACGTCCTGCACGTTGAGCCCGAACTGGAACCGACCGAGCCGGTACTGCGCGCCGACATCGACCGAGTAGCCCCACGCCGTCGCGAACTCGCCGATGCCCCGGCGGATTACCTTCGCCGTCGCCCCGACCGAGAAGTTGGACTTGAGCTGGCGGGCGTACGAAACGAAAAAGGCGTAGTCGGCGGCGGAGAAGAAGCTGATCGAGTCCGGCGTCGGTCGGTCGTTCTGCGCGTCCCACGCGTTGAGCGTGTTGGCGATGTCGTCCACGCCGCTGCGGAAGAACGAGATGCCGACGGTCGAGCGGGCGTTGACGGGGAAGACGCCTGCGCCGTAGTCGAACTGGACGATCCCGTTGAAGCGCTCGGCGTGCATGTAGGCCGCCTCGGGGTACGCCGTCGCGTTGAGCCCGGCGGGGTTCCAGTAGCCGGCCGTCACGTCGTTGGCGAGGGCGACGTACGCCCCGCCCATCCCGAGCGCCCGGCCACCGACGCCGCCCGCGAGGAAGTCGGCACCGTATTTCGCCACGCGTTGCGCTTCAGCGGGGGCCGCCGCAAGGACGAGCAAGAGGAGGAAGAGGCCGAGCGAGCGGAGGAGGGTCATCGGGTAGACGGTGTGTCTGGAAGGGAGAATCGGGGAAACATCGCAAAATCGGGCGCGGAGAACAAGCGATATTTCCGCCCCCTCCCCCGCTCAACGCTTCAGAGGCCCGGAGTCTTATGCGAAAGGTCAAGAGTCCGTGCACGAAGTGTGCCGTAGCTTCGGCCCCGACTCCCCTCCGACTCCCGACTCTGCAATGCCCGCCTACCCCCGCGTCGTCCTCCGTCCCCACAAAGACAAAGCGATCCGACGTGGCTACCCGTGGGTCTTCGCCAACCAGATCTCCCGCAAAGGCGACACGCCCGAGCGCGGGGCCGTCGTTCGGATCGAGTCATTCGAGGGCGAAACGTTCGGGCTCGGGCTCTACCACGACGAATCGCTGATCGCCGTCCGCTTCCTGACGCGCGATCCCGAGGCTGAGATCGACGCGGCGTTTTTCCGCACGAGGGTCGACCGCGCCGTCGATCTCCGCGAAGCGGCATTCCCGGACGCGACGCACGCGCGCATGATCTTCGGCGAGAGCGATGGGATGCCGGGGACCGTCGTGGACCGCTACGGCGACGTGCTCACGTTCACGACGCTCTCCTACGGCATGGCCCAGCGCCGCGACTGGATCCTCGATGCCCTCGAAGCGCGGCTGAAGCCGTCGGCCATCGTCGAGCGCAACGACGCATCGCTGCGGGAAAAAGACGGGCTGGACGAGCAGACCGGCGTCCTGCGAGGCGACGTCTCCGGCCCCATCCGCATTGAAGAACACGGCGTGCAATTCGACGTGGACGTGGTGAACGGGCCGAAGACGGGATATTTCATCGACCAGCGGCTGAACCGGCTCGCCGTCCGCCCCTTCGCCCGCGACCGCCGTGTGCTCGACGTGTTCTGCGCCGACGGCGGCTTCGGCCTCCACGCCGCCATTAGCGGGGCCACTTCCGTCCACTTCCTCGACGCCTCCGAAGACGCCCTCGCCCGCGTCCGCCACAACGCCGACCTCAACGGCGTCACCGACCGCATCACGACCGAGTCCGCCGACGCACTCGACCGGCTCGGCGACATGGTGAAAGAAAAAGCCGACTACAACCTCATCGTGCTCGACCCGCCGGGCTTCGCGCAGAGCCGCCGCCACGTCGAGGCCGCGACGAAGGCGTACCAGCGCATCAACATCTCGGCACTCCAGATCCTCCCGCCGGGCGGCATCCTCGCCACGTCGTCGTGCTCGCAAGCCGTCTCCGAAGACGACTTTCTGAAGATCGTCCACTACAGCGCGCGCAAGGCCGGAGCGCACCTCCGACTGCTCCACCGCGGCGGCCAGCCGCCGGACCACCCCGTGCTGGAATCGATGCCGGAGACGCACTACCTCAAGTTCTACCTCTTCCAGAAGCTCTGGGACGAGGTGCCGGGCTAGGGCTCGCTGGCAGCGTCCCGGAAGGTGCCGCCCGCTGACCGCTCGGTCCAGCACGCGAAACTCCGGCAGCCCCGCACGCGGAGCCGCTGCCTCACGTCGGTAACGAGGTGCCCCGGCTCGGCCCACACGCCGAGTTCGACGGACTGCGCGTGGTTCGGCCGGTCCGGCCGCGCCAGGTTGAGCGAGACGACGTTGTAGAGCAGCACCATCACGAAGAGGGCGACGAGCCAGCGGCGTCCGACCAGCACGCCCAGCCCAATGAGCACGAACGGCACGAGCGGGAGGAGGTATTCCGGCTCCAGCGGGTAGCGAAGGAAGAGCGCTTCGTAGAGGAGGATGCCGGCAGCGGTGAGGCCCAGCACCGGCTTCCGCACGCGCTCACGTACCGCGCGCGACGCGCCAAACCCGAGTGCACCCACGAGCACGAGCGCCGCCGGGAGCCCCCAGACGTACACGTTCTTGTACCCGAACCGCCCTACCCGCTCCAGCCACGACCAGCCGGCCTGCTCCTCGGCCCCGACAGGCACGAGGAACCCGAGCGTTCCGCCATACTGCACCAGCGTGGGCACGAAGCACAGGGCACCGAGCCCGAGGCCAAGTCCCACGCTCCATGCGACGCCGCGGCGATCCTCCGCTCGCCTCCAGAACACGTAGCCGGCCAGCACCACGACCAGCAGCACCGACGTGATCCGCGACCCGATGGCGAGCCCGAATAGGACGCCCGCCCATCCCCACCGCCGGTCCCACAGGAGCACGCCGCCTGCGAGCCCGAAGCCGAGTGCCCACACGTAATCCATCGTCGTCGTCGCGCTCACCCAGAAGAGCGGGTGCACGGCGAGCGTGAGGCCGAGCAGCGCAGAGTGCGGAACCCGCAAACGTCGGCACAGAGCGAGAAAGCTGCCCAGCGCCACGAGCGCCATCGCCACACTCCCGAGGTTGGTGAGCGCGCTCCCGCCCAACCAGCCGAGCACGCCGGTCGCGACTTCGTGCACGAGGAATCCCGGCTCCCGCGAGTGCTCGTACGGCAACCCGTCCATGATCCGCTCCCCCGCTTCGATTACGTGGTACGAGTCCACGTCCGTGCCGTACCCCAGCAGGGTGAACGGGAGGTAGAGGAGAGCTGCCAGCGCCAGCACCCAGCGATCATTCCGCCGCAGGAAGCCGCGGGCGCCGGCGGGCGCAGGCGAAGGCAGCATCGTCATAGCGAGGTGGTGGAGAACGGCACGGTGAACGTCATCCCTCCTTCCGCAGCCTCGCCGCGAACGCTCCGTCGGTGCCGTGGCGATGCGGGAGCGCAGCGAAATAGCCGTCCGGCGTCACGAACGTCTCGGGAACGAACCCGTCGGCGCGCTCGGCCACGAAGTCCGGGCGGCGGGCGAGGAAGGCGGCAACGCGCTCCGCGTTCTCCTCGGGCTCGATGGTGCAGGTGCTGTAGACGAGGAGGCCGCCGGGGCGGACGAGCAGCGCGACAGCGTCCAGCAACTCGTCCTGCAAGTCCGTGAGTTGGCCGATCTCCTCCGGCGTGCGCCGCCACCGAAGGTCGGCGCGTTTGGCGAGGACGCCGAGGCCGGAGCACGGCGCGTCGAGGAGCACGCGGTCGCCCTGCGGCCGGTCCGGGCGCGCGGCCAGCTCGCGGAGATCGGCCGTTTCAACTTCGACCGACGTGAGCCCGTGCGCGGCGGCGGCTGTGCGGACGAGGTTCGCCCGGCTCGGGTGCACGTCGAAGGCGAGCACGCGACCTCGGTCGTGCATCCGCAACGCGGCATAAAGAGCTTTCCCCCCTGGCGCGGCGGCCGGGTCCACCACGGTCTCACCCGGCTGCGGGTCGAGGAGGCGGACGACGAGCGCAGCGGCCTCGTCCTGCACGGCGCAACGGCCGTCGGCGAGCCAGCCGTCGCGGAGGATGGGTTGGAGCTGTGCGACGGTCACGAAGTCGTCGAGGTAGTCCGACGGTGACCACTCCACGCCGAGCGCGTCGAGGTCGCGGTGGAACTGCGCGGGCGTCGTCCGCAGCGTGTTGACGCGGAGGGCGTAGCGCGGGCGGGCGTTGTCGTATTCGAGCAGGGCGGCGGTCTCCGCCTCGCCGTAGCGGTCCAGCCAGCGGCGCGTGATCCACGTCGGGTGCGAGTGGCGGACGGCGAGGTCGCGGGCCGTCCGGCCGGTGTCGGGCTCGGGCAGGCGGTCGCGCTGCCGGAGCACGGCGCGGAGCACGCCATTGACGAGCCCGCCCGCCTTCGGCCGAACGTGCTTTTTAGCCAGCTCGACCGCTTCGTGAACGGCGGCGTGTGGCGGCGTATGGAGGAACAGGATGTCGTAGAGCCCGATCCGCAGGATCTGCCGGAGCACGGGCTCCATCGCGTCGAGGTCACCGCGGTAGAACTGTGCGAGGAGGTAGTCGAGCCAGCGGCGCTGCCGCGTGATGCCGCCGACGTACTCGGACGCCTGACGCTCCTCGCGCGCATCGCTCTCCCCGTCCGTATCGCCGTCGACGAGTCCGGCGTATGCGCCCTCGTGTTCGATGCGCAGCAGCCGGGACAGGGCCAGCTCCCGCGCTAAGGCGAGCGGCGCATCGGTCTGATCGGTGGGATCCGGAGGAGAGAGCATCGAAGAGTGGATGATGAGAGGTCCTTCGAGGACCAAGCTACGGACGAGGGACTGTCAGAAAGTTTGTGTATGAGGCCGTCTCCGACGGACCTTCCCTCAAACCCTGATCGCCATGACCATCCGACCTGAACTCGTCGACGAGCTCCTCGCTTCCGCCGACGACCCCAACGAACTCTTCGGTGCCGACG
>JBBSMX010000018.1:0-49053 GCA_038232935.1 Rhodothermales bacterium
CAGTTGGCCCCCTGCCCCCCTCGGGGGGCTGGCGCGCAGCGACTGGGGGGGTCTACGGGGCTCGGCCAACCCCCTCCGCCCCCTACGGGGGCACCTCCCCGGGGGGAGGAGTTCCTCAACTGCGTAAGTCCTATGTCATTGCGAGGAGCGAAGCGACGAAGCAATCTCACCGGGTCAGCACTCCGGGGGAGATTGGCTGCGCCGAGCCTTCGGGTTGCTTCGCTGCGCTCGCAATGACACAGAGCGCAGCGCGGACGTTTGTTGCCTTCGGCTACTCCCGCTCGATCCCGACGACGCGGGCGTTGCCGTCAGCGGGGAAGTGGAGATACACGTTCGTGCGCTCGCTCGGCTTGCGTCCGTCGCGCAGCGTAACGAGTTCGACGCGGAGCACACGTACGTCCTCGTCGGCCGACGTAAGGGCATCGGAGGGGAGCGGGGGGACCGGGACGTTTGGCGTGTCGGCAGTGCCGTCGGTGAGCCGGGTGTCGCCGTGGTAGACGGCGTAGCGGTAGTGGCTTGCGGAGGCGCTCTCCAGTCCGCTCGTCACGGCGAGGTCGTCGAACTCCAGCGTGAAGGCCGGCCCGCGCTCGGGTGCGCCCGAGGCGAAGTCCAGCCGGGCGAGCACGAAGCGGTCGAGCGGGTTGACCTGACCGAACCAGTAGCGGCCGATCTCGGCCTGCCGGGCGAGCAGCGTTTGGACGAGGTACTCCTCGGCGTCGGGGTCCGTGAGCTGTCCGGTCGCGACGATGGCGCGGATGTCTGCTTCGGAAAAGGCCATGACGCGCTTGGCCCCCCAGAAGCCGTCGCGGTCCGTGCGGTACTCGTAGGCCGGGTTGGGGTGGACCATCACCCAGTCCTCGGGCTCGAAGTACATGGCCGTGAAGTAGCCGATGGAGGGGTAGAACGCGACGAGCGGCTGGAACTCCCACGGGGTCTCGTGGAGCCCGAGCGTGACCGTCTGCGTGGCGATCGTGCGGGGATCGAACAGGTACTCGTACCCGTGCTTCACCTGGTGCGAGCCGGCGGCGTTGGCGCCCAGTGTCGAGCCCATGTCGAGGATGTAGTGCTTGATGTAGCGGGCGGTGTCGCCGGGCGCGCGGACGTCGGTGGTGTAGACGGCGAGGGTGTTGGCGTTGCGGCGGTCGGCGTCGTTGATCCACGAGCCGAGGACGGAGAGGCCGCGCACCTCGCGGCGGTGCTCGTGGCGGACGCGGTCGTTGGGGTCGTCGCCGCGCGTGCCCCTGAACGTCCACACGCCGACGGGGCGCCCGTTGACGTACTTGCTCGCCATCGCGCGGATCTTCCCATCGGTGCGGCGCGGCTGCGGGTCGGTAATGGTCGCGAGATCCTGTTCTCGCATCGGCATGTCCTTGCCCTTGATGGTCACCTCGGCTTCGGGATCGAGGACGAGGTGGGCGGGGTCGAAGTAGACGATGGTGTTCTGGGGAACGTTGTAGCCGGCGGCGTAAAAGATCTTCGTCGAGATGACCTCGGCGGAGCTGGTCAGCTCGGGGAAATCCGGGCCGTCGAACTTGATGATGTAGCGGTCGCCGCGCGCGTCCTTGATGGTGAACCCCTTCGTCTTCCCCTCACTCTTGCCGGCGATCACGGTCCACGTCCCGTCCGTGTCGGGGCCGTCGTTGACGTTGGGGCCGCGCTGCAGCTCCTCGGTGGTCATCGGGAAGTAGAAGTGCCGCTGCGTGAACCAGCTTGAGTTGGGGACCTCATCGAGGGTGTTCACGTTCTGCGCCTGCTTCGGGCCGACGAGCCCGAGGCCCTGGCCGAGCTTGCGGAAGGTCCAGTTCAGGTTGAGCGGCTTCGCGATCTGGTAGAAGAACGTGCGGTCGATGGGGTCCCAGTACTGGTTTCCCCGGGCCTCGTCGGGCTGGCGAATGGTCTGGTTGTCGGGGTCGAACGTCTTGACCGGCCCGGTGGTGTAGGGCTTCGTGCTCGCGCATCCGGCGAGCAGGGCGAGGAGGAGCAGAAGGGTGAAGCGCATAGTCAAGCGGTGTAGAACGTGATGCGTAAAACGTGAGGGCGCTTTGTCCGACGTCATCCGCCGGCCCTTACGTTTTACGGCGTACGCTTTAGCGTTTTACGTCGTACGCTTTAGAACGTTGTCCCGACCTGGGCGATCAGCCTCGGGCCTTCGGGGCTGAAGGCGACCTCCAGCCGGGCCGCCACGCCGCCGCCGCCGTAGACGTGAAGGCCACCGCCGGCGTCGTAGTGAAAGCGGTCGAGGCCGATGTCCTCGTACTCCTTGAACACTTGGCCGGCATCATAGAAGATCGCCGCGTCGAAGATGTCGAAGATGGGCCAGCGATACTCGGCCGTGAAGAGGAGCGAGCCCCGATCACGGAAGCGGTCGTAGGCATACCCGCGCAGCGTGGCTGGCCCGCCGAGGGTGGAGAGCTCATAGAAGGGGACGATGTTCGCCCCCGGCGCCTGCGCCTGTTCGATCCGGCCGCGAAGCGCGAGGCGGCGGTCGAAGGCCAGAAACGGGACGGGCAGATACTGGCGCAGTTCGACGGCGTAGCGCTGGTAGGCAAAGCCGAGGTCCGAGGTCTCCTTGCCGTAGCGGAACTCAGCGAGGAGGGCCGTGCCCTGGTACGTGCGCTCTGCGTGGAGGCCACCGGCCTCGCTGAAGTCAACCACGACCCCGGCCCCGGCGGAGAGGTAGCCGGCCGAGCCGAAGCCGGGGGTGCTTGAGGGGAACGGGACCGCATCGTCCGCTGAGAGGACTTCGAAGTGTCTGTACCCGCCAACGGCAGTGACGCTGATGCGTTCGGCGAGGGGGAGTTCGAAGTTGACCTCCGCGATCCCTTCGCGGTAAGCGTAGTCGATGCGTTCGTCCTCGTCCGTGTCGTTCCCGATCGGGTAGAAGCGTTCGTTGCCATCGCTGTAATATCCGCCGTCGATCCGGCCGTAGAGCGGCGTGCCGAAGAGGGAATGGTCGGAGACGCGGGCGAAGGCGGAGTACGTGGTATTCACCCCATAGCGAGCACCCACGCGCGCCGCTCGGTCCGTGCCGAGGACGCGGTCCTTGAGGAGGTAGAGAGTCGCTCCGCCTGAGAACCCCTCGCGCCCGCCAACACTGAGGGAGGGCAGAACGATGATAGGCGGTTCGTTCTGGAGATAGATGCGCCCCTTGTCCAGGAGACCGCTGAACTCCGTGTAGAGCACGGCGGCACGGAACACGCTGGCGACGCCGTTCCAGATCGTAGCGGGGAGGGCAAGGGCTTGCTCGCCGATATTCGTATCGGTCTCGTAGGGAATCCGGTTCGGGTCGGGCGCGTGGTTCGCTCCCTCGTCGGTCTCCGGCTCCAGCACGGGGCCGGCTACGGAGTCGGCGGCTGGATACTGGGCGCGGACGGGAGCCGTCGCGAGGACGACGGCGAGCGCGCACAGGACGAAGAAACGCATGGGGATAAGCAGTGGTGAAGAGAGGGCACAGCCGGGAGGTTACGGACGGCGAACGCACCGCTCCAACGCAGGGAGCGGGCGGCGGTTCGCCCGGGTCAGCCGCGCTGATCGGGCGCGAGGTCACGCGGACGTGCTGGGGCATTCCGCTCGACGCTGAACAGACGGACCGGCGCGTTTTTCCCCCGCAGGGGCACCGCGCCTACCTCTTCGGACCGAAACCCTGTGGGGAGGACACACAGCTCCAATAGGGTATCGGAGACGAGGAGCCGACGCTCCAGCGGGCCGCACATGCCCTCCATCCGCGCCGTCGTGTTGAGCGTGTCGCCGCTGTGGACGATGTCGCGCTTGAGGTCGCCGAAGAGGCAGACGCGCTCCTCGCGGACGGGCCGGATGTAGCGGCCGACGAGGAGTGCCTTCATCGTGCCCGGCCCGAGCACGCGGTTCACCTGAAACGCGAGCGTGATGAGGAACGATGCGCCGAGGAGAAGGATGAAGAACCATGTGAACTCGGCGCTCGTCAGGAAGGCGGCGAACGCTTCGTCCGCCAGCACGTCGCGTGGCCGGAGCCCCAACTCGCGCCGCGCGATGAACCCGATCACGCCCATAAACGAGAGCGTGACGACGACGGCGTAGGCCATCGTCCTGAGCAGCAGCGTGACGCCGAAGGGCGCGCGCCGCGCGAACCGCGGCAGCACCCACGTCTCGACGAACGCGCCGAGGATGCCCGCCCACACCCCGAGCACGGCGGCCCGCGTCCACCCTGTCCCCAACGTCACCGCCGCGTCCGCGGGGAAGACGAGGTGGCCGCAGACGAACGTGGCGAGCGTCCACGCCGGCACGAGCCAGATCGCGAACCGGAGGAAGGCGCGGAGCCAACCGGGAGGGATGGGGCGGGGCATAGGCGAAAAGGGCGAACGGGTCTCAGAACGGATACCCCAAGCTGACGCTCACGTCGGGGAACTCGTCGAGCCCGTTGCCGGCGAGCGTGACCGTAGCAGGGCCGACGAGCGTGAACGCCCCGAACGTGAGGCCGCCGCCGCCGCGCACGAACCCCAGGTCCAGACTCTCCAGCGAGAGCTCGCCGACCGCCCCGGCGTTGCCCACGAGCCGGGCGAACAAGTCGTCGCCGAACTCCCACTGCACACCGAGCGCGGCGAGGCTGTCCGGCCGGTAGCCGAGCGCGTAGAGCCCGCCGACGATGCTCCCCATGCTCGTGCCGGTCACGACGTCGACCGGCAGCCCGGCCTCTTCCAGCACGTGCAGCGCGCCGATGTGGGCGATCCCCTTCGCCGAGCCGCCCGAGAGCACGAGCCCAACGATCGGCTGGTCGTTGGGCAGTGCCGTCTGCGCCAGGGCGGTCCCCGCCATCAGGACGGTCAGGAGAGCGGCACGTCCGAGCGAGCGGGGGAGCAGGAAGAGCATAGCGGGCGGTAGCCGGTCAGACAAGGTGTTCTGCCCGCAAAGCTAACGCTGGGGCGTGATCGGGGCTACGCGCCTCGTCGGACTCAGGCCGATCATGGGGGTACGGGCGGGCCGATTTGGGGGAGCGACTCCTGCGCGTCGCCGTGTCCGAGACCGGCAGGGGCGAGGTCGAAGGCGTCGGCGAGAAGCTCGTACGAGCGGAGCCGTGCGGCCGGATCGTGGACGATCGTCATTACCATCGCCTCGTCGGCCCCGGCCTCACGCGCAGCGGTCTCGACACGCTCGCGCACCTCGTCCGGCGTGCCGACGATGAGGAGCTGCGCCATCGGCCCACGTGGTGCATCCTCCGGCGACCACCCGGCGGTCCGGGCCTCGGCGGGGCTCGGGACCGGACCCGTCTCGCCCGTCCGCATCCGCTGGAACAGGACTTCGACGGAGGAGGCCAGCTCGCGCGCCTTGGCCGTGGTCTCGGCGCAGACGACGGAGAGGGCGAGGATGACGCGCGGCTCGGGGAAATCGGCCGACGGCTCGAACGCGGCGCGGTAGGCGTCGATGGCTGGGGCCGCGGGTGTCGGGCTGAAGTGGCCGGCGAAGGCGTAGCCCGCCCCGATCTGTCCGGCGAGGCGGGCGCTGCCGCCGCTGGAGCCGAGCATCCAGATCGGCGGGAGGTTCACGCCGCCCGGCGTCACGCCGATGCGACCGAACGGGTGGTCGCCGAAGTCACCCTCGGCGAAGGCCAGCAGCTCGGCCATGAGCGAGCCGACGTGCTCGCCGGAGACGGAGCGGAGCGCCTGCGCCGTGAGCGGATCGGTCCCGGCGGCCCGCCCGATACCGAGGTCGATCCGGTCGGGGTGGAGGGCTTCGAGCGTGCAGTAGCGCTCGACGACTTGCAGCGGCGTGTGGTTCGGGAGCATCACCCCGCCCGCGCCGACGCGGACGCGCTCCGTCAGCGGCGCGACGTGCGCGATCAGCAGCTCGGGCGACGACGAAGCGATGCCGCCCATCCCGTGGTGCTCGGCGAACCACAGCCGCGTGTAGCCGCGCCGGTCGGCGAGGCGGGCGAGGTCGGCGGCACGGCCGAGGGCGTCGGCGGCCGTCGAGCCGGAGAGGACGGGGAGGACATCGAGGATCGAGAGGTTCATGGCGTGGAGAGGTCGAGAAGGGGGAGCAAACGAGAGTCGGCGAGGGCGGCGATGCGGTGCCCTGCACCCGCGAGCTACTCCACGACGGGACCCTTGATGCGGCGCTGCACGAAGGCCGCCCCGGCGTCGTAGGTCACGGCGAGATAACGGTCGGAGTCGGTCATGGGGAAACGTCGGGCGCAGATGGGCCACTACACGCGGGTACCCGCGCCGATGGACCGGCCCATCCGTACCACCGCGCCGGGGGCCAGCCCCGCGTCGAGCTGCACGCGGCCCTTCTCGAAGGCGAGGACGACGCTGCTCCCGAGTAGGAACCGACCCACCTCGGCCCCCTTCTCGAACGCGAGGTCGTGGGCGTCGACCTGCTTCTGTTTATACGGCGAGCGGGGGCTGCTCCAGACGGTCTCGATGCTCGCCACGATCATCGCGCCGACCATCACCACGAGCATCTTACCGAAGGCCGTCTCGAACTCGGCTACCAGCCGCTCGTTGACGGCGAAGAGCCCCTCAACCCCGGCCTCCGTCGCGGCGTTGACCGAGAACAGCTTGCCCGGCACCGCGACCGTCCGCGTCAGCCGCCCGGCGAGCGGGAGGTGGACCCGGTGGTAGTCCTTCGGCGAGAGGTAGACGGTGACGAACGGTCCGCCCTCGAACTCCGGCCCGGCGCAGGCATCGGCGAGTGCTCCGAACGAGTAGCGGATGCCTTTGGCCTGCAAGAGCTCACCGCGCTCGATGATCCCGGTCTGGCTAGCGATGCCGTCGGCGGGGCTCACGACCGAGTCCGGCGCGGCGTCGACCGGCCGTGCGTTCGGGGCGAGGGCGCGGGTAAAGAAGTCGTTGAAGGACCGGTAGCTCGCGAGGCCGGACCGCTCGGCCTCGGCCATGTCGACGCCGTAGGCGCGGGCGAAGGCGCGGACGAGGGGGCCGCGAACCCAGCCCACTTCGGACGACGCGAGGACGCCGGCGGCGCGGGAGATGAGGTGCTGGGGGAGGACCTTCTGGAGTCTGACGAACGCGCTCATGGAGACGAGATGGGTGTGTCGGACAAACTACTCGTAGCGGAGCGCGTCGGTGGGGTCGAGGCGGGCGGCTTGATGTCGAGCACGATGACGAGGTCTCCCTGTCCCCCGCCGTCGCTCAAGTTGGCGAGGAGGTGCCGCTGCGATCAGGGACGGAGAAAGCCTCGCATGTGGAAGAGGTGGAGAAGAGAAGGCACCGGCTCAGGCCTCGATGCCGGCGACCCATGCCTCGGCCGCCCTGCTCTCGCTGAGGCCGAACGCGCGGACCTCCAGGCCGGGGATCAGCTTGTCCTCGATCCCGGCCGCCGTGCGGATCCACTTCGTATCGGTCACGATCGCGTAGCGCCCGAGCTGGCGGAGGTGGCCGAGCAGCCCGAGGCTCTTGGCCGTGTCTTTCACGAGCGCCGCGAGCGTGACGCCCCCGAGGTTGATGATCTCGGCGTAGAGGTTGACCGTCTCGTGCTCGTCGAGCGCGGCGTCGATCGTGTCGAACACGCACCGCTCCAACGCAGGGAGCAGGCGACGGTTCGCCTGTCTACCGCCACGAGCGAGGATGGGGTCACGCGGAGATGGGAGGAGGGCAACGGTGAGTAGGGTAGCGAGCCGGCGCGCTTCGGGCGTAGAGGCGCGACATGGTGCGTCATCTATCGGCGCTCGGCCTCCAGCACTCGTGCGTTCCTCTGTCTGCCGGCTTCCACCGCCCGCTCGACCGAGACGAGCCCGATCGCGTCCGCCTTCCCCCGCAGCTCCACCGAGCCCACCTGCTCGAAGCGGAACAGCCGGTCGAGGCCGGGCCGGGCCGCCCGCATGCCGTCGGCGAGGGGGTCCGAGACGAGGAGGTGATGGCCGAGTGGGCGGCACATGCCTTCGATTCGCGCCGTCGTGTTGACGACATCCCCGCTGTGGACGATGTCGCGGCGGATGTCCCCGATCTCGGCCGTGACGACCTCGCCGCCGTGGACACCCGCCTTGAAGCGGGGCACGACCCCGTAGCGAGCGCTGTAGTGCGCCGTGCGCCGTGCGACGAGGTCCTCAACGAGGAAAAAGCATCGGACCGGACCGGCCCCGTGAATGGCGCGCTCCAGCGGCCACGTCACCACCACCTCGTCGCCGACGTACTGGAAGATGCGCCCCCCTGTGGCGAGGACGGCCTCGGCGACATCGGTGAAGAAGTCATTCTTGAAATCCGTGAAATCGAGCGGGCCGAGGGCCTCGGCGGTCGGCGTCGAGTCGGTGAGGTCGAGAAAGAGGAAGGCGCGCTCCTCGTAGACCGGCCGGCGGTAGCGGCCGACGAGCAGGGCCGTGAGGGTCCGCGGCCCGAGCACGCGGCGAAGTTGGACGATGAGGTTGACGATGAACGAGGCGAGCAGCAGCAGCGCGAGCAGGCTCAGAAACGACCGCTCCGTCACGAACTCGCCGAGCGTTTTGTCCCCGAAGATGCTCTCTGGCACACTCCCGTACACGATCTCGTTGACGACGTATACGAGCCCTACTGTGGCCGTCACCACGACGGCCGCATAGCTCGCCGTGCGAATGGCGAGGCTCATCCCGACTCCGAACTTGCGGTCCGTCCACACGAGGATCACCGTCTCCAGCCATGCCGCCGGCAGCCCCACGAGCAGGCCCGTCGCCAGCGCCCGCAGCACCGAGAGCCATATCGGAAGGGCCTCGACGGCGGCCATCCCCGACAGCCGGGCCGCGACGAACGACGCCGCCGCCCATGCGCCGACGAGGGCGGGGGCTAGCCGGGCGGCGCGCAGGAGGTGGGTGCGGGAGGCAAGCATGGCTGAAGATAGCGTCGGTCAGAAAGTGCGCGGCTCGGTATCCGGCGGGCGGGCGACGTCTGTAATCGCTCGGCGTAGAAGAGACGCACCGCATCGGTTCTCCCGCGCAGAGGCACCGTGCCGGCTTCCTCTAGTTATAGATCGGCCGGGGGAGGGCATCGCTCAAGGAGCACGCCTGAAACGAGAAGCCGCTGGCCGAGCGGGCGGCATTACCCCTCCATCCGCCGCGCGTTCTCGGCCGAGGTCCCAGTTCGCGCTCCACAGCTCACCGAGCGCGCTGAGGCATACCGGAGGAGGCGACAGGAGCTTCTTCCGCCGTCTCCCAGGGGAAGGTCGGCCACCACGGTACCGTCGGGACGGCGTCGAGGCTCACACTCTCGCCGGGACGGGGGAACGCCACGGGCACGCCGGCCTGCTCGGCGGCGGCGCGGATGCGCTCGGCCGGCTCGGTCCAGCCGTGGAGCGCGAGGTCGAACAGGCCCCAGTGGACGGGCACGAGGAGGCCGCCCCGCACCATCTGATGCACTTCGACGGCCTGCTCCGGCCCGAGGTGGACGTCGGCCCACGCCGCGTTGTAGGCCCCGGCCTCGATCAGCGCTAGGTCGAACGGGCCGAGCCGCTCGCCGATCTCTTCGAACTCGGGCGCGAGCGCGGTGTCGCCGCTGTAGAACACGCGCCGCGCGTCGCCGACGAACGCCCAGCCCGACCACAGCGTCGCGTCGCGGTCGGTGAGGAAGCGGCCGGAGAAGTGGCGGGCCGGCGTGCTGACGAGATCGACCCCGCCGACCTCCGTCCGCTCCCACCAGTCGAGCTCGGTAATCCGCTCCGGGTCCACGCCCCAGTATTCGAGGTGTGCGCCGACGCCGAGCGGGACGATGAACCGGGGCACGCGCTCGGCGAGGGCTTTGATCGTCGGCGCGTCGAGGTGGTCGTAGTGGTCGTGCGAGATCACGATGGCGTCGAGCGGGAGATCGGCGAGGGCGAGCGGCGGGGCATAGAAACGCTTGACGCCGAAGAGCGGACTCGGCGAGGCGTGCTCGCCCCACACCGGATCGACGAGCACGCGCGCGCCCTCGATCTCGACGAGGAGGGTCGAGTGGCCGAGCCACGTCACGCGGAGGTCGGGCGCGGCCCCGGCGAAGTCAGCCGCCGTGCGTGCGACGACGGGCAGGGACGATGCGGGTTGGCGGTAATCACTGCCGCCCGCGAGGAAGTTGCGGACGGCCGAGAAGCTCATCCCGCTGCGAAGCGTGGGGAGAGCATTGACGAACCGGCCGTCGCCGTACTGCGGCGAGCGCTCGATGCGGGCGAGTCGCTCGCTCGAAGGCTTCGTACCGAGGGCGGACCACATGCTGATCATAAGAAGCGTGACGGCGAGAGCGAGAAGCAAAAGTCCGCCGCCGAGGACGCGGGGCCAGGGAAGCGTCCCCGAGCAGCTGTGGGCGGGAGGAGCGTTTGTCTGCGGGGCAGTCAACGGTGCAGTTCAGATTAGGTTAGACTGGTTTACTTGGGTTAGTTGAATGTAGATTGTGACGGTCCATAGCCACTGTCTCCTTTGATGGAGAAGGTTGGGAATTTGGCTAGTTTACCCGCCTTGCTTTCTGTTACTCATTATGCTCACTCCTGACGAAAGGAATCACCTCTGTGGTTGGGTAATCACAAATGATTTTGCCTCTCAGACACCCCGAGACCTGAGTGTTTCTGCTCTCGTCAAGCAGGGTGGGCAGGGGGCGGTATTCAGCGGCTCCTACGATGGTCAAAGTTCTGCAATCAAAGTTTATTACCCGGGTCAACTTGACAAACGTGTTGAGCGTGAGATCGATGCGCTGACATCACTCGACTGTCCCTCCATCGTAAAGCTCTACTGGTCGGGCACAGTCGATTACGACGGCGAAGCTATTCCCGTGACTTCTACTGAGTTTATCACGGGGAGCGACCTAAGGGACGTGATAGATACTGCCGCGCTCCCCGAAGCGGCAGTAGGGGCACTTGTGTACGACGTGGCGGGAGCGATTGAGGCGCTGTGGGAAGGCGGTAAGCGCATTGTCCATCGCGATTTGAAGCCCGACAACATCATGGTCCGTGCTAACGGTCGATACTGCGTGATCGATCTAGGCGTGGCGCGGCACATCGATGAACCGACCCTGACAGCAACTGGATCGACATGGGGGACTGTGGGCTACTTCTCGCCGGAGCAGGCGAGGGCGCGCAAAGCTCTTACCTCTAAGTCGGATGTCTTCGCCCTCGGCATCATTGCAGTGGAGGCAGCGCTAGGCCGCCACCCTACCCGCAGAGATCAGAGACGTGTGTTCTCAAGCGGAATGAATCATCTGTTGCCTGGCTTAGCGAATTCGTTCTCCTTCGCTCCGTTGATTCAAAAGATGCTTTCGCCTAGCCCCCTCAGTCGCCCTTCACCGCAGGACATCATGGGCACCCTCGCTAGCTACGCTCCCTGAATCCAATGCCCTTCTATCTCAACGTCGGCTACACCTTCAAAAGGCCCCCTGTCAACGGAGTTGATCGAAGCGTGATCATCGCTTCCGCGATGCCTATGCACGCGCTCGAAAGGCGAAACATCGATGATCGGTATCCGCACCTAGAGCATAGGCTGTTCGATCCCCAGCTCTACCTTGCAGGCCTCGGTGCATCCGCTTCGGGAGGCGCCTGTGCCAACCTTGCTTCCTACGCGTGGTTTGGGGTGCATGGTCTAGATGATTTCGACAGTGCGCTGCACAAGCAGAGCGGGTGGAAGAAGGACGCCGAGAAAGAGATTGCCAAACACTGGCCCGGTGCACCCCCTAGCAACCCTAAGGAGATCGAGATCGCCGCGCAGGATGCTGTCGAGTTCCAAGTTCGACTCGGCTGCGAAGCAGTCATCCGCCCATCTCCTCTTACGCGCGACCCTGGCTCCGACTACAGTTTCGAGATCCAGTGGCTAGAGAGCGGATTGCGGCAGGCTCAGTCGTACGGCAACGGCTTGCCTGTCTTCGCGACCATCGCAATCCAAGACCTATGCCTGCTAGCTGCCGAACCTGACAGCAACCCACTGCTAGAGATCATCGCCGACTCTGTTTCGGCGAGGGGCGTCGATGGCGTCTATCTCGTCATAGAGCAGGGGTCAGAAGCCGCCGACACGCGCCAATGCGGCAACTTTAGGGTCCTTCAGTCAGCCCTGCACCTCACGCACATCCTGTCACGCGAAGCAGGTATCCGAGTCTTCGTCAACTTCCTCGGAGCATTCGGCATCGCGTGCGTGGCAGCCGGTGCGGAGTCGTGGGCTTCAGGCTGGTACAAGAGCCTGTACCGAATGAAGCTCTCCGACAAGCAAGCAGGGGGCCGGGCCTTCCCGACTTATTGGTCTGATGGGATGGCTACGGATATCCATCTGCAGCGCGATCTCGATACGCTAGCGAGTGGTAGCGCCTTCTCTTCTGTAGCCACGCTGACCCCTCCTTCTGCGGGTCTGCTGAATGCTCTCAGTAGAGGTCGGGCAGCAGCGAGCGTGCCGGATTGGACATGGCGGCAGTCGAACATTTCGGCCGCCCAAGAGCACTTCATCCATGCTATGGCTCGCTTCGATCAGCGCCTGCAACCGCTCGCCCCTCAGGCCAGGATCAATACGGTTCACGAATGGCTGAAGCAAGCCAACGCGCTTGCTTCTAGCGTCGGCCCCCAGCTAGACAGCACGAAGCTGAGTCACATCAGCGCATGGGAGGCGGCCTTCTCCGCCTACAGGCGGGACCACAACGTCTGAGGCGAAGCCAGAGCGGAGGTCAGCAGGTATTCCCGTTCGTGTCCTTTTCCTTCGCGGCGCTCAGGCTCGACTACCCATTCAGCAGAATCGGGAGAGATTGCGCACAAGCCAATCCCTTGATCGGCGAACGCCTGAATCGAACTCGCCTTCCGAGGGATCGTCGCAGCATCCATAGCGACGACAGCCATATCAGCGTATCGCTTGTGAGACATAGCCTGAATCAGTGCGTCTTTCCAGCGAGTCAGCTTCGCCTCTACGGCGATCACCTCTGCCCTCAGACCGCTCCAAAAGCTAGATAGCGACAAAGAACCGGTAGAGTTCTCTACGACAGCGCCGCTTGCAATCAGGTCTTTGAGCAAAGGCTCCAAGCGCTCAACGTCAGTGTAGAGTTGCTTCGCTAGTTGGACAGGGCGCGTGCGATGGCGCTGCCGGAGCGTCGCCAAGACTGCGGCGTGACGGTACGTGCAATTCTTAGGCAGCACATCCTCATCTATCACGTTCTCGAAGCTAATACAGACAAAATCGGGTACCCGGTCGCCCATAGGGACCTCTCGCCTGTAGACGCTTCTCCCCTCAGAAGGCCAGATCGTCACTAACAGACTCTCGATCTCCTCTTGAAGGTCATTCTCGAAACGATAGATGCTCAAGGCTGTTGCTGACAGTCAAAGTTGGGTAAGATGCTCGGAATCTAACTCAACAGCAGGAAACTCGTAGCATCTAGATACAGGCAAATTCCGCCGCCGAGGGTGCGAGGCCACCGGCGGCGAGGGCGGGATACGGTCGTCTGCGGATCGGTCAACGGCGCGGATCCGGGTGCTCGACGGCCGGGCCGCCGTCGCCGAAGCCGTTGCCGGAGACCTCGACCGGAATCGGGGTCCCGGCGGGTGCGCCGACGGGCACGAGCGCGGGCTCTTCCTCGGGATGGCTCGACAGCCGCGTCGCGAGCGAGTCGAAGGCTGAGTACATCACCGGCACGATCACGAGCGTGAGGAACGTCGCGAACGTGAGGCCCGAGATAATCGCCGTCCCCATCGGCCCCCAGAACTGCGTGTTCTCGCTGCCGATGGAGAAGGCTGGGTCGAGGTCCACCATCAGGCCGACGAAGTCGACGTTGATGCCGAACGTGAGGGGGATGAGGCTGATGACGGTCGTGAACGCCGTCAGGAGGACGGGGCGCAGGCGGGTCGCGCCGCCGTCCACGATGGCCTCCGTCTTGTCCTCGCCGCGGTCGCGGAGCTGCTCAATGTAGTCTACGAGCACGATCGCGTTGTTGACGACGATGCCCGCGAGCGAGATCACTCCGATAAACGTCATCAGCCCGAACGGCGTCCGCGTCACGATCAGCCCGAGCATCACGCCGATGAGTGAGAGCCCGACGGCGACCATGATAATGAACGGGTTCTTGATCGAGTTGAACTGCGCGATCAGGATCATCGTGATGAGCGCCACGCCGATGAGGAGGGCCGTGAAGAGGAAGCTGAAGCTCTCCTCCTGGTCCTCGCTCTCGCCCGTGTACTTGACCGTGTAGCCGGCTGGGAGGGCGGCCACATATTCGGCGAGCTGGCCCTGCACCTGCTGGAGGACGGCGTTGCCGTTGTACCCGGGGGCCACGTCGGCCTGCACCGTCACGACGCGCCGCTGGTCCAGCCGCGTCACGCTGCCGAGCCCGCTCGCGACCTCGACATTCGCGACGGCGGTCAGCGGAATCTGGATGCCGTCTTCGAGGATTGTGAGGCTCTGGAGCGCTTCGAGGTTCTGGCGGTCGGCCTCTTCGAGCCGGACGGTGATGTCGTACTCGTCCTTCCCGTCGCGCCACTTGCTCGCCTCGATGCCGTTGACGGCGCTACGGACGGTCGTGGCGACCTGCTGCGTCGAGATGCCGAAGGCCCCGGCACGCTCGCGGTCCACGTTCACCCGGAACTCGGGCCGGCCGGTGTTGAGGTTGTCGCGGACGTCGACGAGGCCGGCGACGGTGCCGGTCTCGGCCATCTGCTCGAGCCGGGCCTTGAGCTCGTTCGAGATGCGGACGATCTCGCTGAACGCGTCGCCCGAGACTTCGATGTTGACGGGCGCGCCGGTCGGCGGGCCGCCCTGGTCCTGCTCGACGCGGATGTCCACGCCCGGCAAGCCGGTGATGGCCTCGCGGATCTTGCGCAACGTCTCGGACGAGGGCTCGGCGCGCGCGGCGTAGTCCACCATGTTCAGCGTGACCTGGCTCCGCTCGGGGCTGGCCGAGCCGCCGCCGAACATTACGTCGCCGCCGACGCCGACGCCGGTCTGGAGGTCTTTGGTGTTGGCGAGCGCCGCCGGGTCGTCGGCGAGGAGGGACCCGACGCGGCCGTACACGTTCTCAGCGATCCGGTTCGACGCCTCGATGTTGGTCCCGAGCGGGGCCTCGGCCGTGATCATGACCATGTTCGGGTCCGTCGTCGGGAAGAACTCGACGCCGGTCGGGGCAATCGCAAAGAGGGCGATGACGGCGAGGAGCGCGCCGAGCGTACCGGTCAGCAGGCGGGCGCGGTTGTCGGTCAGGATCAGCCGCTCGCGGCCTTTCGCGAAGAGGGTCCCGAGGGAGCCCGCGAGCACGATCACGCCGGGAAAAGCGATCAGCGCGACGATCTCTTTCATCTCGACGTGCTTCCCACCGAGGAGCAGCAGGGCGAGCATCGCCACGATCACCGCGCCGAACCAGAGCCCGGCTTTCACGCTGCCCCCGCGCCCGAGGAACGCCGATTCGAGCGAGTGGACGAGAATGCCGATGATGCCGGCGACCAGCAGAATCCCGCCGGGGACGAGCAGGAGCATCCCCGCAATCTGGCCGGCCACACCCGAGAGCGTACCGCCGAGCGCGAGGAGCACGAACCCGAGCGTGAAAGCGCCGAGCGCAAAGGTGTTGCGCAGCATAGCCCGCTTGACCGAGTAGTCGCGCTGGAGCATCCAGGCGAGGAAGCTGCGGTACCCGTTCGTCATACGCGGGAAGGTCTTGCCCGCGAAGCGCTCGTGCGCCGGGTAGAGGGCAAATTTGTAGAGCGCCCACAGCAGCGGGACCGCGATCACGAGAAAGACGAGCGTCTTCCAGTTCGCCAAGCCCACGATCAGGGCCGTGAACGCGACGAGCGCGTAGCCGACCTTTTTGGTCCGTGGGCTGCGCTTCTTGCCTTCCTCGCCGTCGAGCCGGAGGAGGTAGCCGGTGATGACGGGGTTGATGACGAGCGCGACGAAGAGCGACGAGGTCAGCGTCACGATCAGCGTCAGCGGCATGTAGCTCATGAACTTCCCGATGATGCCGGGCCAGAACAGCATCGGTGCGAACGCCGCGACGGTCGTCGCCGTGGACGCCGCGACGGCCATGCCGACCTCGCCCGTCCCGAGCTTCGCCGCCTCCCAGCGGCCGTACCCCTCCTCGCGGTAGCGGTAGATGTTCTCGACGATCACGACCGCGTTGTCCACCATCATCCCGAGCGCGATGATGAGGCTGAACAGCATGATGAAGTTCAGCGTCTGCCCCATCACCATGAACACGATGAACGAGACGAACATCGAGATCGGGATCGCGATGCCGACGAGCGTCGCGTTGCGCACGCCGAGGAAGAACAGGAGCACCGCGATCACGAAGATCAGCCCGGCGATGATGTTGTTCTCCAGGTCCGCCACGAGCGTCTCGACCTGCTCCGACTGGTCGCCGGTGATCGTGACACTCGTGCCTGAGGGGAGGTTGAACTCCTCAATCGTCTCCTCGACCTGATCCACCACCTCGATGATGTTGTCGCCGGCCTGCTTCTTCACGCTGAGCCGGATGACCTGCTCGTTCGTCGGATTCGCGACGGGGACGAACTCCCCGCTTTCGGGCTCGGTCTGCAGGAGCTCGAGGCGGGCGTAGCTCGCGCGGTCTTTGAAGCCGAACACGACATCGCCGATGTCGCGGATGTAGACCGGCACGCCGCCGGGGGCCTTCACGACGAGGTTTTTGATCTCGGTCGGATCGTCGAACTCGCCGTTGATGCGGACGAGGTAGTTGTCCGGGCCGAGGTCGATCGAGCCGCCGGGGATGTTCGTGTTCTCGCGCTGGATCGTCTCCACGACATCGGAGATCGAGAGGTTATAGCCCTGGAGCGCGGCGATGTCCAGGTTCACCTGCACCTCGCGTTCGAGCCCGCCGATGAGGTCCACTTCGAGCACGCCGGGGACGCCCTCGATCTCGTCCTGCAGGTCCTCGGCCGTCTTGCGGAGCTGGGCGAGCGACCCATTCGAGAGGAGGTTCACCGTCATGATGGGAAACTGCGAGACGTCGATCTCGCTCACGAAGGGCTCCTCGACCTCCCTCGGGAACTCGGCCTTCGCGATGTCTACCTTCTCCCGGACCTCCTGGCTCGCCTTATCCACGTCCTTGTCCGGGAGGAACTCGAGGATGACCGTCGAGACGCCCTCCGTGCTCGTCGAGCGGAGCACGTCGAGGCCGGTGATCGTCGAGACCTCGCGCTCGATCTCCTGCGTGATGATGGACTCGATGTCGTCCGGGCTCGCGCCGGGGTAGATCGTCGTCACGACGATCGTGGCGAAGTCGATCTGCGGCTGAGACTCTTTTGGGATCGTGACGTAGGCGAACAGACCGCCGACAGCGAGGAGCGCCGTCAGGACGAGCACGGCCGTCCGGTTCTTGATGGCGAGGTTCGTAATCTGCATGACGCCGGGAGTTGGGCGTGGTGGTGAGCAGGGACGACCGGCCGGTCGTCCCTACGAAAGGTTACTCGGAGAGCGTGGCGAGATCGCTGATCGTGCTGCGCTCCTCGATGCGGACGCGGTCGCCTTCGGCGATGCCGCCGGAGGTGATCACCCGGTCACCCGCTTCGAGGCCGGCCGTGATGACCGTGCGCCCGCCCGACGACGAGCCCAACTCGACCGCTCGCCGCTCGACGACGAGGCTGCCCGGGTCGCCGGCGACGATGTACACGCCGGGTCCGCGCTCGTCGCGCTCGATCGCGTTGAGCGGAACGATGATGGCGTCCGAGAGGGTGGTGCGGGAGACGGAGAGGCGGACGACCATCGCGGGCTTGAGCGCGCCATCCCCGCTGGCCGGTTGGACCTCGATGGGGAACGTCCGGCTCTGCGTGTCGATGGCCGCGCCGACGAACGTGACGGTGCCGCGCCGGGGCGTCAGGCCGTAGGCTGTCGGCTTGATGAGCACATTCGTGCCGACGGTGATATCCGCAGCATAGCGCTCGGGCACGCCCGCTTTCACTTTCACCTGTTCGGTCGAGACGAGGCGGACGACGGGCATCCCCGGCGCGACCTGCTCGCCGCGATCGGCGAGGTGCTCCTCGACGGTGCCGGTAAACGGGGCCGAGACGCGGGTGTGGGCGAGCTGCTCCCGCGCCTGGGCGAGCGCGGCCCGTGCCTGCGCCACCTGCGCCTGCCCCGCCGCCTGTTGCGCGCGGACGTTTTGGAACTCGGCCGCCGAGATGATCGAGTCGCGGTAGAGCGGCTCTTGCCGCTGGAACTGGTCCTCGGCGAGGTCGGCCTGCGCCTGTGCCGCTTCGAGCCCGGCCTGCGCCTGGGCGAGCCCGGCCTGTCCCATCGTCGGGTTGATCTGCGCGATGGTCCCGCCGCGCCGGATCGTAGTGCCGAGCGGGGCGAGGGCGGTCAGCGTCCCCGATGCCTCGGCCGAGAGCGTTGCGTCGTCCGGGGCCTTGACGGTCCCGGTCATCTCGATCACGTCCTCGAACGTGCCGGGCGTGGCGACGAGCACCTCGACGGGCACGGTGCGGTCGGCTTCGACGGCGGCGGGCGGAGCCTTGGCGGCTTCCTCACCGCCGCAGGCCGAGAGCAGGAGCAGCATGGGGAGGAGGAGTGCCGCGGCAGCGAGGCGGTAGCCGCACGAGAGGCGGGCGAGCGTGTCGGAGAGGGAGAAGGTCATGGGTCCCATGGTTGGGTGTCGTAGGGTGCAGCGCGCTGCACCCCTATTTCGAGGTCAGGGTGATATCGCTGTCGGCGCCAATCGGCTCGGGGAGGACGACGCCGACGGCGCGCTGGAGGTCGCTGCGGGCGACGAGGTAGTCACGAACGGCCTGGAGGTAGGTGAGCTGCGCCTGGTCGAGCTGGGCCGAGGCGAGGCGGACATCGATCTGCGTTGCCATGCCGACGGTGAGGCGGTCGGCGGCGAACGCGTAGGCGGTCTGCGCCGTCCGCACCGTCTGCCCCTGCGCGTCGATGCGCTGGCGGGCGGACGAGAGGTTGCGGAGCGCGCGCTCGACATCGAGCACGGCGTTCTGCACGGCCCGTTCGAGCGTGATCTCGGCCTGCTGCACCGCGATCGTGTTTTGCTGGACGCGGTAGCCCGTCTGGAACCCGTTGAAGAGATTCCAGCTCAGCCGGACGCCGACGGCCACCGCCGGATTCCAGTAGGCGTCGTTGAAGAACCCACTCGTGTTCGAGGTCACGGCGAAGGGGTCGCTCGGGTCAGCGCCCTGGATCACCGACGTCCGGTTGTCGGGGACGCTGCCGGTGTAACTGAGGTTGGCGAAGGCGCTGAGGTTGGGGAGGTACTCCGCCCGCGTGATGTTGCGCTGCACCTCCTGCAGGTCGATGGCGAGGCGGGCCTGTTCGAGATCCGGCCGCTGCTCCAGCGCCGTCGCTACGGCGTCGTCGAACGAGACGGTTTCGAGGAACACGTCATCCGGCAGGCGGAGGTCGCCGACGAGCGCGACGGGCCGCGTGACCGGCAGGCCGAGCTGGAAGAGGAGGGCGTTTTGGGCGAGCACCGCCGCGTTCTGCGTCTCGATGAGCTGGGTCTGCTGGTTCGCCACCTCCACCTCGGCCGTCAGCCGCTCGAACTTCGGGAGGACGCCCTGCGCCACGCGCCGCGCCGTCTCGCCGAGCGTCGCTTGGGTCCGCTCGACGCTGGCGCGGGCGACCTCGACCTGCTGCCGGGCGAGGAGCGCGTCGTAGTAGGCCTGCCGCGTGTCGGCGATGGCCGCGTACTGCTGCTCAGTGAGAGCGGCCTGGTTGATATCCTTCAGGCTCTTCGCCCCCTTGATCGCCGCGAAGGCACTCCCGCTGTAGAGCGTCTGCGAGATCGAGAGCGTGTTCTGGAACTGGTTCGGGACGCCGAACGGGTTGCTGCCGTTGTCGAGCACGATGCCGACGTCGTCGAACCCCTGCGCCTGCCGACGACGGAACTCGTCGAGCGAGATCGGCACGGTGCTCGGGTCGTCGTCGGTGCGGGCGTCCTCGTTGAAGGCGAGCCAGTCGATGGACCCGAGTGCGCCGAAGAGGCCGCCGGCCGAGGAGCCCGCGAACGGGTTGGCCTCGACGACGTTGCGGGTGTACGAGCTCGACACGTCGGCGCTGGGGTAGAGTTGCCCCCACGCCTCGCGGACCTGCGCCGTGGCGTTGGCGACATTGAGCGCGGCGGTGCGGACGGTGTAGTTCCGCTCCAGCGCGATCTGGATCGCCTCGTCGAGCGAGAGCGAGAGCACGGGGCTTTCGGTCTCGGCGACGGGCCGTGCGGCGGCGGGGCCGGGGAGGGGTGAGGGCTGCTGGGCGACGGCCGGAATCGCAGCGAATAGGAAGAGGAGGGAGAGCGCGTGTTTCATGGAGCCGGACGTTGGTTGCGTCATCCTAAGGTTTTGCGGTGACAGCGTTTAGTCGCGGGGCAGCAGGCCGTCGAAAAGAATCGTGGTGATGAGGTTGGCTCCGTGCTCGGCGTCCGGTGGGGCGGTGGGTGCATGCTCGCCGAGCGGGCAGGCGTACATGAGGTAGCCGTGGATATTGCCCATCAGCATGTGCGCCACACCGTGCGCGTCCATCCGTCGTAAAGTGCCCGCCTGCATCGCTTTTTCGATGGGTAAGGCGAGGGCTGCCGCGATACGCTCGCGCTGGCCGAGGAAGTAGGCCGCGTTTTCCCGCTCCTCGCTGAACGCCATCCGGTGCGCCTCCTTCGCCATGAGCATGAAGGCGTCCGAGCGCTCTACCAGATGAGCGATGGTCTCGGCGATGAAGCCGTGAAAGACGTCGCGCGTGGGGCGCTCGGACTCCACCCGCTCGAAGTACGTTTCGATGAGGTTGACGACGTCGGCGTAGACCTCGTCGAAGAGGGCGAACAGGATGGCCTCTTTCCCGCCGGCGAAGTAGTTATAGAGGGTGCCCTTGCCGAACTCGGCACGCTCGGCCACCTCGTCGAGGGTGGCGCTCTGGAAGCCTTTTTCGGCGAAGACGGTGAGGGCGGCGTCGAGCATGGCGCGGCGCCGGACGAGGCGCTCGCGGTCGCGGCGGGAGAGGACGGGAGCTTCCATGAAGAAGACGTGGTGAACGTGGCGTCACAAGGTGACTGGCTGGTCACATGCCGACTCCTACGTCACCTTCTCTTCCGGGTTTCGTCATGAAACGGTGAAGAGGACGAACTCCTCGTTCACCCTGCAGGCCCTTGTATCGCAAGGCAAATGGGGAGAGATACATCCGGAGTATGAACTTGGCGTAAAGCGACTCCACCGCTATGGCAGATGCCCTCCTGCCGGTGCCTCTCGGAAGGTGACACCTCATGGTCCCGAGGGAGCCACCGCATCGCGGCACCTCCACCTCGACCCAACTTCCCGAACCTCGGCTCAGATGTACTCTTCGAGCCCGTGCGAGCCGAGGTAGTCCACGATGTTCTTGACCTGCTGCGTGGACTCCATGTTGCAGACGAGCACGGCATCGCCGGTGTCCACCACCGCCGCGTCGTGAACGCCGACGAGGACGATCAGGCGGTCGTTGCTGCGAACGTAGCAGCGGCTCGCATTGTGGACGATGACGTTGCCCTCGACGGCGTTGCCGGCCTTGTCTTTGTCGAGGATATCGTAGACGGCGCGCCAATCGCCCACGTCGCTCCACCCAAACGAGCCGGGGACGACGTAGACGTGCCCGGCCGCGGCGGCCGGTTCCATCACCCCGTAGTCGATGGAGATCTTGGGCGTCCGGAGGAAGGCATTGCGGACGGCGGCTTCGAGCGGCTCCCCACCGTTCTGAGCGGCCTCCTCGACGGGGGCGAAGGCGGCATGGACCTCGGGCAGGTGGCGCTGCATCTGTTCGAGGATCGAGTCGGCGCGCCAGATGAACATGCCGCTGTTCCAGAGGAAATCCCCGGAATCGAGGAAGCGCTCGGCGGTGGCGAGGTCGGGCTTCTCGGCAAAGGTGCGGACGGGGTAGGCGGACAGGCTCGTCCCATCCTCGGCCGCGCCCGACGCAAACTGAATATAGCCGTAGCCCGTTTCGGGGTGCGTCGGCTCGATGCCGATGGTGACGAGAGCGCCGGGCTCCTCCGCCTTGGCGATGGCGGCACGGAGCACGTCGTGGAACGCGGCGACGTTGCGGATGACGTGGTCGGCGGGGAGCACCACCATCGTCGCCTCAGGGTCTACGGCATGGAGGTGGGCGGCGGCGAAGGCGATCGCGGGGGCGGTGTTGCGGCTGGCTGGCTCGGCGAGGATGTTCGCTTGCGGTACGGCCGGGAGGTGCTCGCGGGTCTGCGTGACGTAGCGTTCGTTCGTGACGACGTAGCACCGCTCGGCCGAGACGAGCGGCTGGAGGCGTGCGAACGTGTTCTGGATGAGCGAGGCCTGCTCGAACACGTCGAGGAACTGCTTGGGAGATTCTTGCCGGCTGCGCGGCCAGAACCTGCTGCCGACGCCGCCGGCCATGATGACTGCGTAGAGGGACATGAGTCGTCGAAAAAGGAGGGGGAGGGACGGGGGGTACCGTGCGGGAAGATAGGCAACATGGGGGGCAGGGGTACGGTTGGGCAGTCCGGGACGGCAGAGCGTCGAATCGGCCCGTTGAACGGCATCGGAATAGCCCTTGCACGGTGGCAGGCGAGGGGGTGCAGTGGGCAGCCCGAATCCCTCTCTCCGCTCGTTCTTCCTTTGCGACACACACGAGCGATGCCCTACCTTCAGCTACTCTTCTGACTCTTTCTACACTAAAGCGCGGACGCTACGTCCGGTCCCTCGCTTCCACTACTACCCCTTTGTTATGAAAATCGGAGTTATCGGTACCGGCTACGTCGGACTCGTTTCAGGAACCTGCTTTGCCGAGATGGGCAACGACGTGATCTGCGTCGACATCGACGAGCGCAAAGTCGAAAAGCTGAGCCGGGGCGAGCTGACCCTCTTCGAGCCCGGCATCGAGCGCATCCTCGAGCGGAACCTGCGCGAGGACCGGCTGAGCTTCACGACCGACCTCGCCGAGGCGGTCGAGGCCGCCGAGATCCTGTTCCTTGCTCTTCCGACGCCGCCCGGTGAAGACGGCTCGGCCGACCTCTCGTACGTCCTCGGCGTCGCCGGTAATATCGCAGACCTGCTGTCTGACAACCCCGATTGGGGCTACCGCGTGATCGTGGACAAGAGCACGGTCCCGGTCGGGACCGCCGCCCGCGTCACGGCGATCATCGAAGAGCGCGGGCTTAAGGCCGGCGCGGACTTCGATGTGGTCTCCAACCCCGAGTTCCTCCGCGAGGGGGTCGCCGTCGACGACTTCATGAAGCCGGAGCGCGTCGTGGTCGGGACCGACAGCGAGCGAGCCGCCGAGTTGATGACGCAGCTCTACGAGCCGTTCGTTCGCTCGGGCAACCCCATCATCGTGATGGACGAGAAGAGCGCGGAGATGACGAAGTATGCCGCGAACTCCCTCCTCGCCACGAAGATCACGTTCATGAACGAGATCGCAAACGTCTGCGAGCGCGTCGGTGCCGATGTGGACAAGGTCCGCCACGGGATCGGGACCGACAGCCGGATCGGGACGAAGTTCCTCTATGCCGGCATCGGCTTCGGCGGCTCGTGCTTCCCGAAAGACGTGCAGGCCCTCGTTCGCACCTCGCAGGAGAACAAGTACGAGTTCGAGATCCTCGAGTCCGTTCTTCGCGTCAACGAGCGGCAGCGGCGCGTGCTCGCGGACCGCATCATCGAGCACTTCGGCGGGTCGCTCGAAGGGAAGCGGATCGCCATCTGGGGCCTCGCCTTCAAGCCGAACACGGACGATGTGCGCGAGGCGCCGAGCCACACCATCATCCGCGCCCTCACCGATCACGGTGCCGAGATCCTCGCCTTCGACCCCGAGGCCATCGAGACGACGCGGGACGTGCTCGGCGAAGGCGACCTCGGCTCGGGCTCGCTCGCATACGCCGCCGACTCGTACAGCGCGCTCGTCCGCGCCGATGCCCTCGTCATCTGCACCGAGTGGCCGGAGTTCCGCCGCCCCGACTTCGAGCGGATCAAGCGGTTGCTCAGCGAGCCCCTCGTCTTCGACGGTCGCAACCTCTACGACACCGAGCGCATGGCCGAGTCCGGCTTCGAGTACCACTCCGTCGGCCGTCCGTACGTGGTGCCGGCGGGAGGCTCTGCTAACGCCGCCGTCTCCGCCAACGGGCTCGTTCGGTAGATGGTAGACGGTAGGCGCTGGACGGCAGACAGTCCTGGGTCTACCGCTCGCTGTTCTCTGTCCACCGTATCTCTGTCCACTATCCACCTACCCATGCCTCGTACCCTCATCACCGGCGGTGCCGGCTTCCTCGGCTCGCATCTCTGCGATCGGTTCATCGCGGAGGGCCACGAGGTCGTCTGCATGGACAACTTCATCACGGGCAATCCGGAGAACGTGGCGCACCTCATCGGGAACGAGCGGTTCCATCTCATTCGGCACGACGTGTCGAACTACGTCTACGTCGCCGGCGACCTCGACTACATCCTCCACTTCGCGAGCCCGGCCTCGCCCATCGATTACCTCCAGCTTCCGATCCAGACGCTGAAGGTGGGGGCGCTCGGGACGCACAACCTGCTGGGGCTAGCGAAGGCCAAGGGCGCGCGTTTGCTGCTGGCCTCCACCAGTGAGGTCTACGGCGATCCGCTCATCCACCCGCAGCAGGAGGAGTATTGGGGCAACGTTAATCCCGTTGGCAGTCGCGGCGTCTACGACGAGGCCAAACGCTTCGCCGAAGCGATCACGATGGCCTACCACCGCTACCACGGCGTCGAGACGCGGATCGTTCGCATCTTCAACACCTACGGCCCCCGGATGCGGCTCGACGACGGGCGGGCGCTCCCCGCCTTCATGGGGCAAGCCCTGCGCGGCGAGCCGATTACCGTCTTCGGCGACGGCAGCCAGACACGCTCCTTCCAGTACGTGGACGACCTCGTGGAAGGGATCTATCGGCTGCTGATGTCCGACGAGGTGGACCCCGTCAACATCGGCAACCCCGACGAGATCTCGATCCAGGAGTTCGCCGAAGAGGTCGTGGCGCTCACCGGCTCGTCGTCTACGATCACCTACGAACCGCTCCCGGCCGACGACCCGAAGATCCGCCAGCCCGACATCACGAAGGCGCGCGCGATCCTCGGGTGGGAGCCGCGTGTGGACCGCGCTGAGGGGCTAAAGCGGACGCTGGAGTACTTTCAGCAGGCCGTCCCGGCGTAAAGGTAAAGTGTGAAGGGTAAAACCGCGTCGCCCTGTTGGTCTCGCAAGAACTATTCGGACCAGCAGCCCTTTACTCTCTTCCCCTTCCCCTTTCTTATGAAAGGCATCATCCTCGCCGGCGGTGCCGGCACCCGGCTCTACCCGCTGACGCTGGCGGTGAGCAAGCAGCTCATGCCGGTCTACGACAAGCCGCTGGTCTACTACCCACTCTCGACGCTGATGCTGGCGGGCATCCGCGAGATCCTCGTCATCTCGACGCCGCGTGACCTCCCCCTCTTCGAGCGACTCCTCGGCGACGGCGCGCAGTGGGGCCTCTCGTTCTCGTACGTCGAGCAAGCCGAGCCGAACGGGATCGCGCAGGCGTTTCTGCTCGGCGAGGACTTCATCGGGGAGGATGCCGTGGCGCTCGTGCTCGGCGACAACATCTTCTACGGGCAAGGCCTCTCGGAGCGGCTCCAACACGCCGCCCGGCTGGAAGCGGGAGCGACCGTCTTCGGCTACTACGTCCGCGATCCCGAGCGTTACGGCGTCGTGACGTTCGACGCGGAAGGTCGGGCCGTGGACATCGTCGAGAAGCCGGCACACCCGACCTCGAATTACGCGGTGACGGGACTCTATTTCTACGACAACGACGTCGTAGCCATCGCCCGAAACCTGACGCCGTCGGCGCGCGGCGAGCTGGAGATCACGGACGTGAACCGGGCGTATCTGGAGCGCGGCGACCTCCGCGTCGAGCAGCTCGGGCGGGGGACGGCGTGGCTGGACACCGGCACCCACGCCGCGCTTTTGGAGGCCGCCCACTTCATCGAGGTCGTCGAGAGCCGGCAAGGGCTGAAGATCGCCTGCCCCGAGGAGATCGCGTACCGGATGGGCTACATCGACGCGGATGCGCTGGAGGCCCTCGCTCAACCGCTCGCGGGCAACGCGTACGGTGAGTACCTTCTGGGCCTGCTCTGAGCCCGGATCGGCCGCCCGCAGCGGCGCAGCCTTTCACGTACCCGCCGGGGTGTCTCTACCGCCCATCTGATGACAGTCACTGAACTGAGACTTTTCGGCCTCCGGCTGTTTGACCTCCGCGTGTTCGAGGACGAGCGAGGCCGATTTGTGGAGGCCTACCACGCCACTCGCTACCGCGAGCACGGCCTCGACGTGAGCTTCGTGCAGGACAACCTCTCGCGCTCGCAGCGGAACGTGGTGCGCGGGCTGCACTTCCAGCGGCGGTACCCGCAGGGCAAGCTGATCTCGGTCGTGCGCGGCGCGGTCTACGACGTGGCTGTGGACCTCCGCCCCGGCTCGGCGACCTTCGGCGAGCACGTCGGCGTCGAGCTGTCCGCCGAGAACGGGCGGCAACTCTGGGTCCCGCCCGGCTTCGCCCACGGCTTCTGTGCCCTCTCCGACGAGGCCGACGTGCTGTACAAGTGCACCGACGTCTATCACCCGAACGACGAGGGCGGCCTCCTCTGGAACGACCCGGCGCTGGGGATCGAGTGGCCCGTGTCGAAGCCGATTCTGTCGGAGCGAGATCGGCAGCACCCGCCCCTCGCCGCCCTCACGCCCGAGCAGCTTCCGGCGGTACGATGAAGCTGCTCGTCACCGGCGCGAACGGGCAGGTCGGACGCGAGTTGATCCGCGCTGCGGCCGAGTCGGACATGCAGGCGGTCGGACTCTCACGGGCCGATCTCGACGTGACGGACCGTGAGGCGGTGCGGAGGGCGGTGGAGACGCAGGCACCGGATGTCGTTGTCAACGCGGCGGCGTATACGGCCGTGGACCGGGCCGAGGCGGAGCCCGACCTCGCCTTCGCGGTCAACCGCGACGGCGCGGCGCACCTCGCCGATGCCTGCGCCGCCACCGGCCTCCCGCTCGTCCACTTCTCGACGGACTACGTGTTCGACGGGACGAAGGGCCAACCCTACACCGAAGCCGACCCGGTCCGCCCGCTCGGGGTCTACGGGCAGAGCAAGTGGGCGGGGGAAGAGGCGGTGCGCGAGCGGCTCGGCGCGCACGTCATCCTCCGCATAAGTTGGGTATTCAGCGCGCATGGGCACAATTTCGTCAAGACGATGCTCCGGCTGAGCCGGGAGCGCGAGGCGCTCGGCGTCGTCATTGATCAGTGGGGCAACCCGACGGCGGCGGCCGACGCTGCACGGGCAGCGCTCACGATCGCGCAGCGCGCCGTCGCGGAGCCGGATGCGCCGTGGGGCACGGTCCACTTCGGCGGCACGCCCGCGACGACGTGGCACGGCTTCACCGAAGCTATCGTCGCCGAGGCCCGGCGGCACGGCACCGTTCGCACAGAGCGCGTCGAGCCCATTCCAACAAGCGCGTACCCGACGCCGGCCGCGCGCCCGGCCGATGCCCGGCTGGAGTGCACGCGCATCGCCCGTGACTGGGGGATTGAGCCGCCGCCGTGGCGTTTAGCGCTGGCGCAGGTCGTCGCGGAGATACTGGAGCGCGGCGACTAAACTTCGATGCGCCCGCCGTCCGCCGCAAGCGAGCGCTTCGCCGCGTCCAGCAGGCGGACGACGGCGAGCCCGTTGCGGCCGTCCGTGCGTGGCCGCTCGCCGGTCCGCACGCAGTGGACGAAGTGCGCGCACTCGGCGCGCAGCGGCTCCACCGACGGGATCTTCGGGATCGTGATGTCGCCGGAGCGGACGGTGATCGCCTCGGCGTAGCCCGTGTAGCCGGGATCGCCCGCGTCCGCGCCTTTGTCGTACACCCGGACCTTCTCGGCCGCCTCCACGTCGTCCACGACCGCCATCTTCTTGCTCCCGACGACGGTCACCTTCCGCACTTTATGCGGATCGAGCCAGCTCGTGTGGAGGTGGGCGAGTCGGTTGTTCTCGAAGTAGACCGTGGCGAAGACTACGTCCTCGACGCCGGGCTGGAGGATGCACTGCCCCTGCGCCGCCACGGCCACGGGCGTGCTGTCGAGAAAGGCGAGCGCGACGGCGAGGTCGTGCGGGGCGAGGCTCTCGAAGGCGTTCTCCCGCTGCCGGACGATGCCGAGGTTGACCCGCGTCGCATAGAGGTACTGCACGTCGCCGAGCGCGCCGTCGCGGATGAGGGCCTCGACGTGGCGGAAGGCGGGGTGGTAGAGGAGCAGGTGCCCGACCATCAGCCGGAGGTCTCGGTCGTCGGCCATCTCCACGAGCCGTGCGGCCTGCGCTACCGACTGCGCCATCGGCTTCTCGACGAAGACGTGCTTGCCCGCGCGCAGCGCCGCCTCGGCCATGAGGAAGTGCTGCGGCGTCTCCGTCGCCACGACGACGGCTTCGACCTCGTCCGACTCCAGCAGGTCCTCGAACCGCGTCGTCGTGCGCAGGCCGGGGTGGGCGGCCTCGGCCCGTGCGAGCACGTCGGCGCTGTGGTCGCACGCGAGCACGACCTCGGCATCCGGCAGCGCCGCGAAGTTGCGAAGCAGGTTCTGCCCCCAGTAGCCGACGCCGACCTGTGCGAGCCGAAGGGGGCGCGTTTCGGTGGTGCTCATGTGCGTGTTCGATGGAGGAAAGGACTGGGCGTCACGCTGTCACGCGTTCACCGACGAACGCCTGCACGGACTCGGCGATGAAGCGGAGCTGGGCGAGCGTCAGCTCGGGGTGCATCGGGAGCGAGAGCACCTCGCGGCCGGCGCGCTCGGTCTCGGGCAGGCTGCCCTCGCCGTAGCCGAGCGCCTCGTACACGCCGAGTTGGTGGAGCGGCACCGGGTAGTAGATCATCGTCGGGATGCCGAGCGACTTCAGATGGGTTTGGAGATCGTCGCGGAGGTCGGCCGGGACGCGGATCGTGTACTGGTGGAAGACGTGCGTGCCGTTCGGGTCGCGGTAGGGCGTTGTCACGGCGTCGCACCCGGCGAAGAGCGCGTCGTAGGCGCGGGCGGCGATCTGCCGGGCCTCAGTCCACGCGCCGAGGTGGCGCAGCTTCACCGAGAGGATCGCCCCCTGGAGGCCGTCCAGTCGCGAATTGATGCCGACGATCTCGTGGTGGTACTTCTTCCGCGCGCCGTGGTTGGCGATCATCTTCGCCCGCTCGAACAGCGCCGCGTCCTCGGAGAGGATTGCGCCGCCGTCGCCGTAGGCCCCGAGGTTTTTGGAGGGGTAGAACGAGAGGCAGCCGAGGTCGCCCATCGTTCCGGTCGGGCGGCCCTTGTACGTCGCGCCGATGGACTGCGCGCAGTCCTCGATCACGGCGAGCCCGTGCCGCTCGGCGACCGCCAGAATCGGGTCCATGTCGGCGGGCTGGCCGAAGAGGTGGACCGGGACGATGGCCTTCGTCCGCTCCGTGATCGCGGCTTCCAACTTGGCCGGGTCGAGGTTGAACGTCTGCGGGTCGATGTCCACGAAGACGGGTGTGGCACCGAGGAGCGACGCCGCTTCGGCCGTGGCGATGAACGTGAACGCCGGGGTGACGATCTCGTCGCCCGGCCCGACGCCGACGGCGGCGTAGGCGATTTGCAACGCATCCGTCCCGTTCCCGACGCCAAGGGCGAACCGGGCGTCGAGCGCCTCGGCCAGCTCGCGTTCGAAGGCGGCGACGAACGGCCCCCGCACGAACGCGCCGGATTCCAGCACCGCGCCAATCGCGGCATCGAGCTCGTTGCGGATCTCGGCGACCTGTGCGTGCAGGTCTACCATGTGAATGGTCATAGGTCGGGGCGTTCGGAAGGTCAGCGGGCGGACGCGCGGAAGCTACGCCGAGCGGCGGCGGCGCACGGCTCCGAAGCGGCGTTGCGACACCGGTTCGGCTGGATTTGCCGAACTCTCAACACAGCACGCAGGGGTTCACGGGCGGTCCAAGCGCTGGTCGTCCGGCACGGGCCGCACCGCACGCGCCGGCACGCCGACATGCACCTGCCCAGCCTCGGCGTCGCGCGTCAGCACCGCCCCGGCGGCGACGACGGCTTCGGCGGCGACCTCTTTGCCCGGCAGCAGGACGGCCCCCACGCCGAGCCGCGCGCCGCGCCGCACCGTCGGCCCGCCGAAGTGGGCGAACCTCGCCTCGGTCCGCCCGATGTAGTTGTCGTTGCTCGTCAGCACGCCTGGGGCCACGAACACGTCGTCTTCGATGGTCGAGTATGCGGTGATGTACGCATTCGTCTCCAGCTTGCACCGCGCGCCGACGCTGGATTTGTTCTCGATGGCGACGCCGCGCCCGACAATCGTGCCCGCGCCCACCGTCACGTCTTCGCGCACCGTCGCGAGATCGGCGATGAGCACGCGCTCGGCGATCCGGCAGCCGGCGTAGAGCACGGCCCCGGTGCCGACGAGGCAGCCGTCGCCGATCTCGGCCGGCGGCTGGTCTCGGTGATCGGTCGTCGCGCTGCGGGCTGCCCGCATCGGCTGCTTGCCAATCGTCGCGTGGTCGTCCACGCGGACCCGCTCGCCGAGCACGCTCCCAGCGTGCAGGACGACATGGTGCCCGATCCGGCTCCCCGCCCCGATGCGGACGTCGGGGCCGATGACAGTGAAGTGGCCCACCTCGACATCGGTGGCGAGGTGGGCGGATTTGTGGACCTGAGCGGTGGCGGCGACGGGTGAATCGGGCATGGCAGGGGAAGCGGTCTTGAGGGAGAAAGGCGAGAAGCTACGGCCGTCTGCTCCGCGTCAGGCGGAAGCGGAGTGGCTGTATCTTGGCGTCTCCTTACCTATCCCACTCGCCTTCCACACGCATGAACCTCCTCCTCACGTCTCAGGCCGTGGACGTACCGCATGGTGTTGGGCTGGAGTGGATGCCGATTGCCAGCATCGTCGTCCCGGCGGTCCTCCTCCTCGCCCTCATCTACCTCGGCAGCCGGAACACCGTGTAGCACAGGGTTCAGTTGAAGTGAGGTTATACTGCTCGCGCCATGCTGAAGAAAGCTGACATCCTCGGCCGTTCGCTCGCGCTGCTACTCGTCTCCGAAGACGACAGCACCGCCGTAGAGATCGGGATTGTGCGAGAGGCCAACGGAGGCTTGCAGTTCGAGCACGGAGGCCAGCCGCCGAGCTTCCCGTTACCAGCGGATGCGTTAGAGCGCATTCAGCGCGTTGACCCGGACGATGCGAAGGTGCGCGCTATCCTCAACGACGCGGACTTCGTGCTCGCACTCAGCGTCAGCGACTTGCCTGAGGAGGGCTCGGCAGGAGAAGGCGTGCCGACGGGTCTCAAATGGCCGAACGAGTGAGCAGCATAGTGTGTGGTGAGATTGGGTGGCATATGGTCGCTCCTGGAGTGCCAACACGAACTCCCAACCTGTTCATCAGTCCAAGCCGCGGTCCGTCTCGGTACAACTGAAGTAGAATGCTATGGCTATCGTGCTTCCTGACAAGACGAAGACCGAGTTGGTCCACGCGGTCAAACGCTACTTTCTGGAAGAGCGAGACGAGAAGATCGGTGACCTCCAGGCTTCGTTCTTCTTCAAGTTCGTGCTAAAAGAGATCGGGCCGAGCATCTACAACCAGGCCATCAAGGACGCCCAGGCTAGCTTGCACAGCGCGGTGGCCGACCTCGACCTTACGCTGCACGAGCCGGAGTTCGGCTATTCGGCGGAAGGACGTTCTCTCCGCAACGCGAGCGGGAAAGCCTCGTGACTTCGGCAGCCGGATCGACAACCGAGTTCGGCACAGGCTGAGGCAGGGATACGGCGCAGAAAAGGCCCTCAACCGAGTGATCTGATGGACGTCCGTTCGAGCTATGACGCCGCTGCTCGTGTGTACGCCGAGCACGTCGCCGACGAACTCGCCCAGAAGCCTCTCGACCGGCACCTCCTCAACCGCTTCGCCGAGGCGGTCCGGGGCAAGGGAACCGTCGCCGACCTCGGCTGCGGTCCCGGCCACGTCGCCGGCTACCTTCGCGAGCAGGGCGTTGACGTTCTCGGTATCGATCTCTCACCCGAGATGGTTCGGTGTGCGACCGAGTTGAACCCCGGCCTCGACTTCTGCGTGGGCGACTTCTTCGCACTCGACCTCCCAGAGGCGAGCCTCGCCGGGGCCGTCGCGTTCTACGCCATCGTACACCTCAAACCGTCGGAGCTTGGCACGGCCATGGCCGAGTTCCGGCGGGTGGTGGTGCCCGGAGGCGTGGTGCTCGTCGCGTTCCACATCGGCGACGAGACGCTCCACGTTGACGATCTGTGGGGGGCGTCGGTCTCGCTCGACTTCCGTTTCCACGCGCCGGGCGAGGTCAAGGATGCGCTTCACGCCGCCGGCTTTGCGGTGACGGAATCGGTCGAACGCGATCCCTACGAGGGGGCCGAGTATCCGAGTCGCCGCTGCTACCTCTTCGCAAAGGCGGTGTAGTATGTTGAGCGGAAGCACAGAACAGAAAGGGCCCGCAACCGAGTGGCTGCGGGCCTTTCGTATGCAGAGGGCGAGGGGTTAGCCCTGCTCCTGGACCTGCTTGATGTAGTCGAGCTGGGCCTGGGCACCGCTGACGATGGCGTTCTTGCCAGCCCGGCGGCCGTAGGTCTGGGCCTGCTGAAGGGAGCGCTGGGCGGCAGAGAACTGCTCGGCCTTCACCTGCCCGACGCCCAGCTTGTAGTACGAGTTGGCGTAGAGCGTGTTGAGCGTCGCGTCGTCCTCGCCGAGGAACGGCGCGGCTTTGTCGAGTCCCTCGATAGCGCTGCTGAACCGGCCGCCCTGGAGGTCGGCGTAGGCGGCGCTGAGGTAGGACTTGCCGACGGTCTCGCGGGCCTTCGTCGCCATGGCCTCGTCACCCGCGGCTTCGGCGGCCTCGGCGAGCTCCATGAGGGTCTTTTCCGAGGCTTCCATGTCGCCGCTTTTGCTGAGGGCGACGCCGCGGACGTAGACGTAGTCGAGGTTCTCGGGGGCCATCTCGATGGCGGCGTCGAGAGCGGCGACGGCGCTGGGGAAGTCCTCGGCGCTGACGTAGGCGACGCCGGCATTGTAGAAGGTCTTGGCACCGAGTTCGGCGTCTTCGATGTCGCGCGCAATCTCGGCAGCCCGCTGGAACTGTGCGGCGGCGTTGCCGAAGTCCTCGGCGTTGGAGTAGGCCGAGCCGGCGTTGACGAACGCTTTGGAGGCGTTCCCGCGCACGTCGGTGACGCTGGCTTCGAGACCGGCATCGCCGGAGGCTTCGGCCAGGTCGGCAGCTTGGAGGTAGTGCTCGCCGGCTTCGATGTAGCCCTCGGGGCTGGCATTCGCGGAGGCGGCCTGCGCGGCCTCGATGGCAGCGCTAAACTGGGTGCGGGCCTCGGCGTTGGCCGTGGCGTCTGCGGGCGGCTCCATCACCGCGTCCATGTCTTCCATCGCTGTGTCGGCGGCCGCCGTGTCGGCGGGCATCGTGTCGGTAGGCGTCTGTGCGAAGGCGCTCGCCGGGACGAGGGCCAGCAGCAGCGCGAAGGCGAGGAGACGGGGCAAGAAGAGGTTGGGATTCATGTGCATCGGTCCGTTTCAGGGGTTGGCGGATTTACAGGTGTGGCCTACGCAGAAGCGCCGTGGCGAGATCCTAGAATACAAGGATCTTGCCGGAGTGTTCAAGGGCACAAGGCCGTGCTCCGGGTGCCGAATCTGTGTGCTCTCGTGGCCACGGCTGTGCAGCGGGGTGCACGCTCGGCGCTGCGAAGGAGACCCGAAGGAACGGCCTCGCTGCCGGCTCTCGTACGCGATTCGTCAAAAATTAGGCAGGTGGCCGTACTCCCGGCAGAAGGCGTGAATGATCTCGGCCGCTTCCTGCGGATCGTCCGTGAGCACGAGCAGGTCCGGGTCGTCCTCCGAGATGTTGCCCGCGTCGAGGAGCGCGCCGCGAATCCAGTCCAGCAGCCCACCCCAGAACTCCGACCCCATCAGGATGACGGGGAACCGGGTGGTCTTCTTCGTCTGAATCAGCGTCAGCGACTCGAACAACTCGTCCAGCGTCCCGAACCCGCCGGGCAGTACCACGAAGCCCATCGCGTATTTGACGAACATCGTCTTGCGTGCGAAGAAGAAGTCGAAGTTGACGGACTTGTCGGGGTCAACGTAGGGATTGCCCGCCTGCTCGTGGGGGAGGGCGATGTTGAGTCCGGCTGAGACCCCGCCCGCTTCCTGCGCCCCCTTGTTGGCGGCCTCCATGATGCCGGGGCCGCCGCCCGTGATGACGCCGTAGCCGCGCTCGACGAGGGCGCGCCCGACCGCCACGCCGAGCTCGTAATACGGCGTCCCCGGCTGTGTCCGCGCCGAGCCGAACACGCTCACGCACGGTCCGAGCCGCGACATCACCTCGAACCCCTCCACGAACTCCCCCATGATGCGGAAGATGCGCCATGCGTCCTTGATGCGGGTTTCCTGCCAGATTTCCAGTTCTTCGGGCGTCATCCGCACGCCGGCGGCGAAGGGGGTTTCCATAGGGGGAGTGGGGTGGGGGATAAAGAAGGCGGTCAACCTAAACTGGAAGGAGGGAGTACCGCAACGCATTTTCGAGCACGCGCCCTCCCTCGCGGGTCACGCAAAAGAGGCCTCCGGCCGAAACCGGAGGCCTCTTGGAGCAGATGGCTGACAGCGGGCAGCACGGGGGCTACACGCGATCAGTTCTGGTTGTTGAGCTCCTGACGGTACTGCTCGTTCGCGTACAGCGCAATCTCGACGCGGCGGTTCTGCTGCCGGCCCTCAGGCGTCGCGTTCGAGGCGACGGGGTCACTCTCGCCCATGCCCGAGATCCGCATCCGGCCGGGCGCGACGCCCTGCTGCGAGAGGTAGGTGGCGACGGAGTTGGCACGGCGCTCCGAGAGCGTCTGGTTGTACGACTCCGAGCCCGTCGAATCGGTGTAGCCGACGACGAGGGCATCCGTGTTCGGGTAGTTCGCGAGGCTACGCGAGAGGTCCCCGAGGTCGCTGCGGGCCTGCACGCGCAGGTCGAAGCTGTCGAAGTCGAACAGGATCGCGTTGTCGAACGTGATCCGGATGCCGGCCGTGTTGCCGTCCTCACCCGGGACGGTCTCGACAGTAGCATTCTCGAGCTCGTTATCGAGCTCTTCGGCCTGCTTGTCCATCTGGTTGCCGATGATGGCACCGGCGGTCCCGCCGACGGCGGCCCCGATGATGGCGCCCCGCGCCGTCGAGCCGGTAGCCTTGCCGATCACGCCGCCGACGACGGCCCCGGCACCGGCCCCGACGACGGCACCCTTGCCCGTCTTGCTCATGTTCTGGCAGCCGAAAAGGGTCAGGCCTAGCAGCGCGACCACGGCCAACGGCACGGTGAGGCGGAGTCGATTAGATAGTGTAGTCATGGCTTCGGTTGGTAGGTTCGTACAAAGTGGTGGGCGAAGGAGCGATCCTGAAGAAGGACCGCTCCTGAAAAGGACAACCCCGATGGGATTTCCATTAAGCGTATAGCAACTCTTTCAAGTTCCATTCCCACGCACCAAGCACCCACTCTACCTCTGAAAATCACGTCAGAATGCCTGTTTCGAGACATCGTCACCGCACTCAATCCTGCACAGCACCGTCAGGGGAGGGGCACACCGAGCCCGCCGCGCTCGGATAAAGCCCTTGTGATTTCGCCCGCATTTGCCCCTCGGCCCGAACCATCAGCCACACGTCTGGTATAGCTTCCGCGCGTGACTGACCTCCGACTCCCGTACAGACGCGACGTGTTGCGTCTCTATATCCCGACTCCCGACCGAACATGAAGCTCATCATTCCTATGGCCGGACGCGGCACCCGGCTCCGCCCGCACACCCACGTCACCCCCAAGCCGCTCATCGAGGTCCGGGGCGTCTCGATGGTCGAGCGGATTATGGACACCTTCGCCGAGGTGCTCCCGCCCGGGCTCGACGAGGCCGTGTTCATCCTCGGCCCCGACTTCGGGCAGGAGGTCCGCGACCGACTCACGGCGATCTCAGAGCGCCACGGGCTCGCGGCGAGCTTCGGCGTGCAGGAGACGGCGCGCGGCACGGCCCACGCCGTCTTCCAGGCCGGCGATCACCTCGCCGACGAGTGCGTCATCGTCTTCGCCGACACGCTGTTCTACATGGACGAGAAGCCCAGCCTCGCCGACGCCGACGCCGTCATCTGGGTCAAGCACGTCGACGACCCGCGCCGCTTCGGCGTCGTCGTCAAAGACGACAACGACCACATCACGGACTTCGTGGAGAAGCCGTCCGAGCCCATCTCGAACGAGGCCATCATCGGGATCTACTACGTGCGCGACGGGGCGGTGCTGAAGCGGGAGATCGAGTACCTGATGGACCACGACGTGACCGGCCACGGCGGCGAATATCAGCTCACCGATGCGCTCGACCGGATGCTCAAGGCCGGCTCCGTCTTCAAGACCGCGAGCGTCTCCGAGTGGCTCGACTGCGGGACGATCCCCGCACTCAAGGAGACGACGAAGGTGATCCTCGACAAGGAGGAGACGGGCGAGAAGGAGGGCACCGTCGAGAATTCCATCCTGATCGAGCCGGTCTACGTCGGGCCGAACGCGAAGGTGGTGGATTCCGTCGTCGGGCCGTACGTCGCCGTGCACGGCGGGGCGGAGGTGGCGAACTCGGTGTTGAAGAACACCATCGTGTTCAGCGATGCCCACGTCACGGACTCGGCGCTCGACGATGCGGTCATCGGCCAGAGCGCGGAGGTGAACCGCTTCGCCGGTGCGCTCAACATCGGCGACCACGCGACGGCCGGTCCTGTGGAAGCGTGAGGCACCGCTTCGCTTCGCGTGTTTTTCGGCCCGCCGTGGGGAATCCTGCCCCGCCGCATGCGTTAGAGCGTTGTTTGGATCGTCCGGCCCCCGATTGATGCAACGCTACCCCGCAGACGCAGAAGACAAGCTCGGTTTCGACGCCGTCCGGCGGCGGCTCGAAGGGCACGCCGTCAGCCCGCTAGGCCGGGAGCGGCTCAAAGCGATGCAGCCCTCGGCCGCGCGTGCGCCTGTCGAGCGCCTGCTCGCGCAGACCGCCGAGCTCCAGCGTGCGCTCCGCGCCGACGATCCGATCCCGCTCTCGCCGCTACCGGACGTGCGCGACGCGCTTCGCCGCGCGAGCCCGAAAGGGGCGGCGCTCGAAGCCGAAGACCTCGCCGAGATCGGGGCCGTGCTCGGGACCGGCCGGCGGGCGCACGGATATTTTAAGTCGCGCCGCGATAAATACCCCGAGGTCGCCGGGCTCGCGCGGCGGATCGACGTGCAGAAAGAATTGGAGGAGCACATCGGGCGGACCGTCGACGAGCGCGGTCAGGTCCGCGACGATGCGTCGCCCGAACTGCGGCGGATCACCCGAACCCTCGCCGAGCGGCAAGGGCGGCTCCGCAGCACGCTCCTCGCCGCCCTCCGCGATGCCACGTCGCAGGGCTACGCGACCGAAGAGCAGCCGACGATCCGCAACGGCCGCGCCGTCATCCCCATCCGCGCCGAGGCCAAGCGCAAAGTGCAGGGCTTCGTCCACGACGTCTCCGGTTCGGGTCAAACGGTCTACATCGAGCCGGCCGCCGTGCTCGACCTCAACAACGAGGTCCGCGAGCTGGAGGCGGAGCGGAGCCGCGAAATCCGCCGGATCCTGCAGGAGGTCACCGGCCACGTCCGCTCGCGTCTCCCCGACATCCGCGCCGGGCTCGACGTGCTGGGGCAGATCGACGCCCTGCAGGCCCGCGCACGCCTCGCCAACGAACTCGACGCGCTCGTGCCGGAGCTGAACGACGACGGGCGCATCCGCATCGTGCGCGGCCGGAATCCGGTGCTGGCGCTGCATTTTCGCCGTAGGTCCGAATCAGACGATGGCGAACCGGACGTGCCGCGTTCCGTTGTCCCGCTCGATCTCGAACTCAGCGACGCGCAGCGGACGCTCGTCATCACCGGGCCGAACGCGGGCGGGAAGTCCGTGGCGATGAAGACGGTCGGCGTGCTCACGCTGATGGTGGCGTGTGGGCTGCCCGTCCCCGCCGCGCCCGGCACCTCGTTCGGCCTCTTCGAGCGGCTCTTCGTCGACATCGGCGACCAGCAGAGCATCGAGCAGGACCTCTCGACCTTCACCTCGCACCTCCAAAACCTCCGGCGCATGCTCCGCGACGCCGACGACCGGACGCTCGTGCTCATCGACGAGGCGGGCACCGGCACCGATCCATCCGAGGGCGGGGCGCTCGCGCAGTCGGTCCTCGAAACGCTCACCGCGCGCGGCGCGCGGACCGTCGCCACGACGCACCACGGCACGCTCAAAGCCTTCGCCCACAACACCGACGGCGTCGAGAACGGCTCGATGCAGTTCGACCAAGCCACGCTCTCGCCGACGTACCGCTTTCAGGAGGGCATCCCCGGCTCGTCGTACGCCTTCGACATCGCGAGCCGCGTTGGGCTGGACGAGCGGGTGCTGGACCGGGCACGGAGCCTCGTCGGCGAGGGGAAGACGGCGCTCGAAGAGCTGATCGCGACGTTCGAGGCGCAGTCGCAGGCGCTGGAGGCGGAGTTGAGCGCGGCGCGCGAGGAGGCGAAGCAGGCCCGGGCCGCGCGGAAGGAGTACGAGGACCGCGCCGGCTCGCTCAAGAGCCGGAAAAGTGAGATCGTCGAGCAGGCGCTCGAAGAGGCCGAGCGGATCGTCGGCGAGGCGAACGCCCGCGTGGAGCAGACGATCCGCGAGATCAAGGAGGCGCAGGCCGCGAAGGAGGAGACGCGCGAGGCGCGCGAGAAGCTCGAAGGGTTCAAGCAGCAGGTCGAGCGGAAGCAGCGCAAAACCCGGCGGTGCACGCCGAAGCCACGCCCCGAGGCGGTGAAGGTGGAGGGCGGCCCCATCCGCGTCGGCGATCAGGTCCGGCTCGACGACGGGCAAGCGACGGGTGAGGTGTTGGAGCTCGACGAAAAGGAGGCGGTCGTCGCGCTCGGACAGATGAAGGTCCGCGCGAAGCTGAAGCGGCTGACGAAGGTCGGCGGGCCACGCAAGCAGCGGGTCGAGGTGCGGGCACCCTCGGGCTCGAAGGGGCCGGGGCGGACGGCCATGCCGGCCCTCGACGTGGAGCGCCGCATCGACGTGCGGGGACAGCGGGTCGAGGAGGCGATTCCCGTCGTGATGCGGCTCGTCGACGGTGCCTCGATGGCGGGGCTGGAGATGGTGGACGTGCTGCACGGCACCGGTACGGGCGCGCTCCGTAGTGCCATCCGCGAGTACCTCGACACGCGGGCGGAGGTGAGCCGGTTTGGGGACGCGCCGTGGGAGGAGGGCGGCCCCGGCGTGACCGTCGTGTCGCTGCGCTGAGGGCGTACCCTTTTCAGGCCTCGCGCCTTGCGGTGGGGCGGCAGGCGGAGCGACTGGAGTGTAGCAAATCGAGGAGGGGGACTCCCCGATGGCGGGCAGCGGGGAGTCCCCTACTCCACCAACAGGCCTCGTAGGCTCGTGGTTTCGCCTGTTCGCAGGGGTTGGACTATTTTTTGCCAGAATCCGGGAAGCCCGTGCCGGCCCGCCTTTTGTGTGGAGTCGCCTATATTGAACCGCCCCTCGGCAGCGGCATGCATGTGCCCACCGCCTCCTTATGCAGACTCTCTCCTCTGGTGTGCTTGCCTTCGTGCTGACTCTGAGCCTGCTTGCGGGGTGGCCGCTGGCGGGGCCGATGCACGGTGTCGCCCACGCTCAGACCGCCCCGATAGCGCTGGACTCGACCATGCTCGACCGGGTCGAGCACGCGTTCCGATCGGGCAACGTCGAGACCCTGCTCGATGGGGCAGCCGACCGCCTCGACGTCATCATCTTCGGCAAGGGGGCCTCGTACAGCCGCGCGCAGGCGGCACTCGTGCTCACGGACTTCTTCCGCCGTAACCCACCGGGCAAGGTGTCGTTCGAGCAGGAAGTGCTGGCCGAGGACCGACGCTCGATGATTGGTCAGTACTGGGTGGCGGAGGGTGACGCGGAGCCCGTCTCCGTGTTCGTGCGGCTGCGGGCGCGCGGCGCGCGGTGGCAGCTCCGCTCGATTCGGATCGAGCGCGACGGTGGCCGGCGATAGTGGGTTCAGGCGGGAGCCGCACGGTCGGCCTCGAGAGCCGGGGTAGCGTACTTTCTGCGATCACGCCGCGTCTTCCGGATCTCCGTTGTGGGTATGAAGCGAACCAGCGTTCGGTACCTCGCCGTCGCCGCCTTTCTGTTGGCCTTGCTGGGGGCGACCTACGCATTACAAGCGTGGCGGTTGGGCCGCATCGAGGCGCAGGGCGGGATCGCTCGGGCTGAGGCCGCCGCCGCCGCGCTGCACGTGGTGGAGCAAGAGGTGAACGCACTGGAGGAGGAGCTGCTGCAGCGTGCGGAAGCGCTCGCTCGGCTCCCGGTCGTGAGGCGCGCACTGCAGGCGGACTTGTCGGCCCGTGACGACGCCGTGCGTGTGTTCGCCGAGTTGCGGTTGCCCGAAAACGTGGCAGCGGAACTGTACACGCCCACGCCCGAGCTCGTCGCGTGGCAGGGTCCGAGTATGCCCTTCGGGGCCGCCACCCGCACGACGCGGTTTCTCTCCGCCCCGCAAACGTCGGTCGTCAACGACGGGGCGCTCCGGCAGGCCGTCGTTGTCTGGGTGCCGATCCGCGAGGGGCGGCGAGTGCTCGGCGCGGTCCGCGTGCTTCGGATCGTCGAGACCCGGGTGCCCGTCCGCAACCAGTACCTCCGCGATTTCGACGTGACGGAGCGGTGGCAGTCCCGCGTAGGCGTCCCGGTCGATGTTGTGTTCGGGGAGCCGAGCGCCCTCACGCCAGACGGCACGACCCACCTCGTGCGTGGGCAGGATGGAACGGTGCTGGCTCAGGTCGTCGTGCCAACGCCATCGCTAGAGACGCTAAAAGAGGCGGTGCGGAGAGAGATAGACGATGTGGCGGCGTTATGGGGCACACTGCTGCTCGGGTGGATCATGGCTGGGCTGTGGATGCTGCAAGAGCGTCTGATCCCCCGGCCGGAGACGAAGCGGGACGGCGAGGAGCCGACAGTGCGGACGTGGGGACCGGCTGTGCTTGCGTTCGCCGGTACCTCCGCAGCCTGGTGGGGGCTTCGCTATAAGCTTCTCGTCCTCCGTATACCCGATCTGTGGTTTGGCGGCTCCGGATCGGCTGACGAAGTACCCCTATTCGACCCGGTGAATCTGGCCTCCGGTATCGGTGGCGGCGTGCTCGGTTCGGTGGGGGAGCTGATCGTGACGGCCGTGTTTGCGGTGACCTTCGGCGTGGCGGGGCTACGGGTTGCCCTGCTCGTGCTCAGGCACGTGCGGAGTGCCGAGCGGGTACACAGCGAGGTGCAGCGACCGGGGGTTCTGTGGGCCGCGGGAACGCTGCTCGGGGCGTTCGTCGGCGTGGCGGTGGTCGGGGTCGTGGCGCTGCTCATCCGCCACGCGACGCTTGACGCGACGCTCCCGTACTTCGACCGCACAGCTCCCCTCCCGTCGGGCCTGGTGATGCTCGTCTTCGGGTCGTTCCTGCTGCTCGTGCTGGCGGCCGTACTCGTGCTGGCTGGGATCGGCGTGCTGGTGCGCATGAGGGGGTGGGTGCGGGTGACCGGCGGGGGCGTGGCCGTGGCGCTGGCGCTCGGGATGGCGTACACGCGGACGGAGGTGGGGAATGTGCTGCCGTGGCCGGTGGCGGCGGCGTTCTTCGTGTGCGGCGGGTTCGTGGCGTGGTGGATGGAGCGGGGGCCGGATGCCTGGGCGGGGCCGTTTACCCTGCGCGGGACGCTGCTGGCCGTCCTCGTCCTCGCCGCGCTGACGTACCCGATCGCGTACGATGCGGCGCAGGACAAGCAGGAAGGCCGGATCGTCGACGCCGCCGAGGAGTTCGCCGACGGCGAGGACGCCCGCGTCGCCTTCGCGCTCGAAGGGGTGCTGCTCGACGCCCGCGCTTCGGACGACGTGATGGAGGCCCTGACGAGCCGGCTCGCCCGCAGCCGGGTGGTCGCCTTCGACTCGCTCGCCACCGATCTCGTCACGGGCTCCCTTCTAGCTGCCCTCGCGGACTACACCGTCAGCCTCGCCCTGCTCAGTCCGGCCGCCGACACCCTCGGGAGCTACCGCGAGATCCCGCCGCCCGGTGCCGATCCCGACGCGTTCGGCGTCCTCGCCGCCACTCTGAACGACTCCCTATCATTCGGGGCGCTTCGCCGTCGGTACGCGGCCGATACCGCGCCCGGCTTCGTCGTCGAGCGCGAGTCCGCGCCGGAGGGGCGGGGCAAATACCGCTACGCCGGTGTCGGCCCGATCCGGCGCGACAGCGACGGCGTGATCCTCGGGTGGGTCACAGCGCGGGCCGAGCCGAAGCCGGCCCGCTACGTGTCCGAGACGCCGTTCCCGCGCGTGCTCGTTCCGGCCGGGCTGACGAACGTCGTCGAGAGCGAGCTTGCCTTTGCCGAGTTCCGCGACGGCGTGCTCGTGCGCGCCCGGGGGGACGACTACGGCCGGTTCCGGCTTCCCGACGACGTAAAGGCCAAGCTGCACGACCACCGGGTCGTGTGGCAGAACGAGCGGATCGGGCGCGAGCCTGTCCGGGTGTACTACCGCCGTCTCGTGGAGCCGGATGGCCGCGTGCGCGTGATCTCCGTGCGAGAGCCCGGCGTCATCGTGTTCGATCACCTCTACTTCTACCTCCGGCTGCTGCTGCCCGCGCTCGTGCTGGCACTCGTGGCCTACGCTCTCGGGGTGGCGGCGCGGCGGTGGGCGGGCGTGCTGCTGCGCCGCAGCCGCCTGCGCGACCGGGTCCTCAACCGGTTTCTGCTCGTGGGCGTAGCGTCCGTTGTGCTGACGGGGCTGATCGGACAGCAGGTGGTGGTGGCGCAGAACCGTCAGGCCGTGCAGGAGCGGCTGAAGCGGCGGCTCGCCCGTGTCGAGGCAGCGCTCTTTGCCGAGGTTGCCCCGGCGGGCGGCAGCAGTGTCCCGCTCTACTGGCTCATCGACCGCGCTCGCCCGGACATCGTCGGCCCCCGGCTCGGGCTCGACGTGAACCTCTACCGGGGCGCGGACCTCATCGCCTCCAGCCGCAGCCAGCTCGTCCGCCAGCGGCTCATCGACCGGCGGCTGCCCGCCGACGTATACGAGGCGCTTTACGTTCGGGGCGAGCGCTACGCCTTCGCTGAGGAGCGGATCGGGACGTTCGCCTACACCACCGGCTACGAGGCCCTCCCCGATAGCGAGGGCCGTCCCGGCGCCGTCATCGCCATCCCGACCCTGCCGGAGCAGACGGCGATCGAGGCGGATCAGGCGCGGATGATCGCGTACCTCTTTGGTGTGCTCCTCCTGCTGCTCGTCGGCATCTTTCTGACCACGACGCTGCTGGCGAACCGGCTGACGCAGCCCTTCCGGCGGCTGCGCGCCGGCCTCCTCGCCGTCGGCGCGGGGGAAGAGCCCGGCGAGCCGATCCCCGTGGAGTCCTCGGACGAGATCGGCGAGCTGATCGAGACGTTCAACGCGATGCGGTATCAGCTCGAAGAGAGCCGACGGAAGCTGGCGCAGCAGGAGCGCGAGCTCGCGTGGCGCGAGATGGCCCGGCAGGTGGCGCACGAGATCAAGAACCCGCTCACGCCGATGAAGCTCTCCGTCCAGCACCTGCGCCGCGCCCACCACGAGGGGCCGCCCGGCGACGGCGACACCAACGGCCGGTTCGCGTCACTCCTCGACCGGATCACCGGCACGCTCATCGAGCAGATCGATGCGCTCACGCGGATCGCCAACGAGTTCGCCTCGTTCGCCCGGCTCCCGAGCCGCCACCTCGAACGGCTCGACCTCAACGCCGTCATCCGCGAGGCCGCCGCTCTCATCGGCGAGGAGGAGCACGCCCGGATCGCCCTCGCGCTCACCAACGGGCCGCTCCCCGTCGAGGCGGACCGGGAGGAGCTGCGGCGAGTCTACATCAACCTGTTCAAGAACGCGCTCCAGGCCATGCCCGAGAACGAGCACGGCACCGTCACCGTCCGCACCGAGCACCGCCCCGGCACGCCCGGCGAGGACGGCGTGGGGTGGGCGTTCAGCGCCGTCCGCGACACCGGAACCGGGATCCCCGAGGAGGCCCGCTCCAAGGTGTTCCAGCCCAACTTCTCGACGAAAACGAGCGGCATGGGACTCGGCCTCGCCATCACCAAAAAAGCCGTGGAGGATCTGCACGGCGAGATCCGCTTCGAGACGACGCTGGGTGTCGGGACGACGTTTTTCGTCCGGTTGCCACTGGCAGAAGGGGAACAGGGAGAGCCGGACGGGGAGCGGTAGGACATGCACACCGACTCCTGCGCTACGGCTGACACGCGTCCTTTCTCCTTATTTCCCGTATTGCTCGGCGGCTCGCGCCCGGCGTAGCTTCGGCCGCTCACCTCTTCCCACCTCATCCGTTCGCTATGCGCGCCATCGTCGTTGGAGCCGGAGACGTCGGGTACGACGTGGCCCGCATGCTCTCGCTCCAGCGCCACGACGTCACCGTCATCGACGTCGACCTCGACAAGGTCAACCAGATCCGCGACTCGCTCGACGTGCTGGCGATCCGGGGGAGCGGTACCTCGGCACGGACCCTGATGGAGGCCCGCATCCTCGAGGCCGACCTCCTCGTGGCCGTCACCGACGTGGACGAGGTAAACCTCCTCGCCTCGATGATCGCCGAGCGCGTCGGGAAGGAGACGGTCACGATCGCCCGCGTGCGGAGCGAGGAGTTTGTCGGCAAAGAAGGCGTCCTCTCCCTCGCCGACTTCGGGCTCGACCTCATCATCCATCCCGAGGAGAGCACGGCGGCCGAGACCGTCGCCCTCCTCCGCCGTGCCTCAGCCACCGACATCATCGAGTTCGCCGACGGACGCGTGCAGCTCGTCGGCATCCGGATGGACCGCGACGCGCCGGTCATCGGACGGACGCTGCAGGAGATCGCGCAGACGAACGACCACCTCACCTTCCGTATCGCCGGGATCGCGCGCGGCGCGCGCACCATCATCCCGCGCGGTGACGAGCGCATCCAGAAAGACGACCAGGTGTTCGTGCTCGTCGAGACAGGTCAGGTGCCGCAGGTGATCCACGTCCTCGGCAAGAGCGGGGCACGGCTGGAGCACGTCATGATCCTCGGCGGAAGCCGGGTGGCGGCGCGGATCGCCGCGCGGCTCTGCGAGCGGAAGAAGGAGCACGGTAAGCTCCACGTCAAGCTCATCGAGCCCGACCGCGCCACCGCCGAGCGGCTGGCCGAGGAGCTCGAAGGGGCCCTCGTCATCCACGGCGACCCCTCCGACATGGACCTGCTGGTGGTGGAGGGCGTCGGCGAGATGGACGCGTTCGTCGCCGTCACCAACGATGAGGAGTCCAACCTCGTGAGTTGCCTGATGGCGAAGCACCTCGGCGTGCGCAAGACCGTCGCTATGCTCTCGAAGAGCGCGTACATCCCGATCTCGCAGTCCATCGGGCTCGACGCCGCCGTCAGCCAGAAGCTCGCCATCAGCCGCGAGGTGCTCCGGTTCCTGCGTGGCAAGCACGTCACGAGCGTAGCGACGGTGCTCGGGCTGGACGCCGAGATCATCGAGCTCGAAGCGGACGCGGACGCGCCCATCACGCGGGCGCCGCTGATGAAGCAGAAGTTGCCCAAGGGCATCCTCGTCGCCGCCGTCGTCGGGCGCGGCGTCGAGATCGCCACGGGCACCACCCACGTCCAGCCCGGCGACCGCGTGATCGTCTTCGCCACGCCGGAGCGGGTGTCGGAGCTCGAGGATTACTTCGGCGTCGGGGTGAAGGCGTGAGGGTTCTTCGTCCCCCGTCATTTGTCGGAACGTTGGAGTACGGGACGCGAATGACCACGGACCAGTGACCACGGACTACCGATGATCGTCAATCTCCGAGCCGTAACGGGAACCCTCGGGGCGCTGCTCGTGGCGCTCGGCGTTTCGCTGCTCTTCCCGATGGGCGTCGGGCTGTTTTACGGCGAGGCATCGTGGTGGAGCTTCGGCGTGACGGCGCTCCTCTCGCTCGGTGTGGGTGGGTGGGCGTTCGCCGCGTTCCGGCCGAAGGAGGAGGACGACCTCCGGCTCCGCGAGGGCTTCGCCATCGTCGCCTTCGCGTGGCTGCTGCTCTCGCTCGTCGGCGCCATCCCGTTCGTGCTCGGCGGCGTGCTGGACTCGTTCACGGACGCCTTCTTCGAGACGATGAGCGGGTTCACCACGACGGGGGCCACGATCCTCGGCGGGGCCGACACGCCTGCCATCGAGGCGATTCCCAACGGGTTTCTGTTCTGGCGGAGCCTGACGCACTGGCTCGGCGGCATGGGCATCATCGTGCTCACGCTCGCCATCCTCCCCATCCTCGGGATCGGCGGGATGCAGCTCTTCAAAGCTGAGGTGCCCGGGCCGAGCGCCGACAAGCTGACGCCGCGTGTGCGCGAGACGGCGAAGCGGCTGTGGGCGATCTACGTCGGCATCACGGTCGTGCAGGTCCTCCTGCTCCTGCCGGCGATGAGCCTGTTCGACGCCGTCAACCACGCCTTCGCCACGATGGCGACGGGCGGGTTCTCGACCCAGAACGGCTCGGTCGGCCAGTACGACTCGGCGTACATCGACTGGGTGATCACCGTCTTCATGGTGCTGGCGGGGATGAACTTCGCGCTCCACTACGCGATGCTCCACGGCAACCTCAGCGCGCCGTGGAAGAGTCAGGAGTTCCGGGTCTACACCGGGCTCATCCTCGGCGCTACGGCGTTGATGACCGTCGTGCTATGGGCACCGGCGTACAGCGCGACGTTCTCGAACGCGGGCGACTTCGAGGGTGCGGCCCTCGTCTACGGCGACTTCTTCGGCGCTCTCCGCTACGCCGCCTTCCAGTCCGTCTCCATCATCACGACGACGGGTTTCGGGACGGCGGACTACGAGGCGTGGCCGGCGCTCGCCGTGGCCGTCCTCTTCGTCCTCTTCTTCGTCGGCGGGATGGCCGGTTCGACGGGCGGTGGGGTGAAGGTGGTGCGCCAGCTCCTGCTCGTCAAGAACTCGTTCCGCGAGATCCAGCGGCTGCTGCACCCGCAGGCCATCCTCCCGATCCGGCTCGACCACCGCGTCGTGCCGCCGGAGGTGATGCGGAACGTGCTCTCGTTCATCGTCCTCTACTTCGGTCTCATCTTTGGCGGGACGGTCGTGCTCGGCCTGCTCGGGCTCGACATCCTCACGGCCTTCGGTGCGGCGACGTCGTGCGTCGGCAACGTCGGCCCGGCTTTCGGCGCACTCGGTCCGACGGAGACCTACGCGATCGTGCCTGCCGCCGGGAAGTGGGTGCTGGCGCTGCTGATGATGGCGGGGCGGCTGGAGATCTTCACCGTCCTCGTCCTCTTCGCCCCCGGCTTCTGGCGGCGGTGACTACGCCTCCGTCCCGCCGATCCGCACGCGCTCCACGTCATCGAACCCCACGGTGATGGTGCCGTCTGCGGCGACGAAGCGGTCGGCGCTGTCGGGTGGGAGGCGGAGGAGGTCGAACGGCGCGCGGCGCGGCCGAGTCCCGGAGGGGCCGTCGAGTGCTTCGCGGACGAGGGCCTCGAACGGGGCGAGCGGCGCGGCCCATTTCGCGAGCGCGAAGTGCGTATCCGGGTAGCGGCGCAGGAGAGAGGCGATCTTGCCCGCGCCGACTTTGCCGGCTTCGCCCCAGAACACCGGCTCGCCGCACCCGTCGAGCTGGACTACGTCGGGCTTGTACCGGTCGCCGATGGGGATTTCGACGGTGAGGCCGGGGTAGGCCGGGAGGTAGAGCGCCCAGATAAACGCCTTCATCAGCACGTGCTCGATGCCTTCCTGCTGCCGCTTGACGAAGACGACTTTCTGCGGCCCGTCCGGAGCGAGGGCGCGGAGGGTGAGCTTGCGGCGGAGCAGGAGGTCAGAGCGCATGAGGGAGGGCGGGTCGCGTCGCCCTCCCTACCCGGGTGGCTGCCTCAGAGTTCGCGCACGATGCGGCAGGGGTTGCCGGAGGCGAAGACGCCCGCCGGGATGTCCGTCAGGATGACGCTGCCCGAGCCGATCGTCGAGCCCGCGCCGACGGTGACGCCAGGGTTGAGGATGCTCCCTCCGCCGATCCACACGTCGTCGCCGATGGTGACGGGGGCGGCCTGCTCCAGCCCCTCGGCCCGCTGCGCGGGGTCGAGTGGGCGGGCGACGGCGTAGACGTGGACGCCCGGCCCGAGCCGCACGCGGCTGCCGATGGTAATCCGGCCCACGTCCACGAGGACGCAGTTCGGCCCGGCGGTGAAGTCGTCGCCGGCGAAGATGTGCTGGCCGTACTCGCAGAAGAACGGTGCGTCCACCTCCGGCCGCTCGCCGAACGCGCCGAAGAGGCTGGCGAGGAGTCGGGTGCGGGCGAGCGTCTGATCGTCCGGGGTGGCGTTGTACTCGCGGACGAGGCGGCGGGCCTTGTGGCGCAGGATGATCAGGTCGGTGTCGGTGCCGCAGTGGGGGAGGCCGCCGCGCAGCCGGTCGAGGGCGGAGGGAGCAGTGGTTTCCATAAGGGGGCTCGGGCGACTACCTTTAGGTATAGGGAACACCCGCGAGTATCGACAGCCTCCGAGAATTATGAACTCCTTCCCGCTCTGTCTCGCCCTCGTTGTCATCTTCGGCCTCTATTGCGGCGCGCCTGCCTCCGCGCAGACGCCCGACACCACCAGCGCGTGGCGCTACCTCCCGCTCCACGTCGGCAATGTGTGGGAGTATGCATACTGGATCGAGGAGTGCATAAGCATCGATTTCTGTGAGACCGAATTGGTGGGATACAGCCGGTGGAGCGTAGAGAGGGAGATAAGCGAGGTCGGACGTCGCTATGCTGTGCTCCGCACACGGGAGTACAATGTGGCGGGTGAGGGTGGGAGCAGCAGCCAGATCCTCGTCCGGTTCGACACGCTGACGGCGCGTGGCGTCCAACGCTTCAGCGATGGGAGCGAGCGGACGTGGCCAAGCCAGATTCCGTGCCGGCTCGACGCTCCATTTGATGCGCTTGTCGAGTGCGATGAGGGATGGGAAACGTTCACGAGCTCCCAGGGAGAGATAGAGGTTCGGATCGATGGGGAAACGAAAACGCGGCGCACAAAGGATTTCGGTAGATTCAAACGGTCGTCGCAACGGGGGTGTGTGGAACAGTGGCTGTGTGGGCCGATCGTAGGAACTCACCCAGCGCCTCGGCCGGCGTTCGCCAGCTCAGCGTCTTGCGTGGTCGAGTGTTGAGTGTCAGGGCCAC
>JBBSMX010000019.1:0-45056 GCA_038232935.1 Rhodothermales bacterium
GAAGCCCACGCTTCGCGACGTATCGAAGGGGAAGACGGTCGCCGTGCGTGGGGCGCACCGCCACCTCGGCGAGCGCTGGTGGTACGTCGAGGCCGACGGCACAACGCCCGAGTTGCTGTTCACCGAGAACGAGACGAACGCGGAGCGGCTGTACGGCATGGCGAACGCCACGCCATACGTGAAGGACGGCATCCACCGCGCCATCGTCGAAGGTCGGGCGGCGGCGGTGAACCCGGAGCGGGTGGGGACGAAGGTGGCGGCCCGCGCCCACGCCATCGTCGCTCCCGGCGAGTCCTTCACCGTCCGCGTGCGCTACGCGGATGCCGTGCAGCGCCGCCCCTTCGCCAGCTTCGACGCCGTGTTCGAAGAGCGCATCGCCGAGGCTGATGCGTTCTACGGGGCGTTCCAGGCCCCGAACCTCACCGAAGACGAGCGGCGCGTGCAACGGCAGGCCTACGCCGGGATCCTCTGGACCAAGCAGTTCTACCACTACAGCGTCGAGCTGTGGCTCGACGGCGACCCGGCGCAGCCCGACCCGCCGGACACCCGCACCCGCAACGAGGACTGGCGGCACCTCTACGCCCTCGACGTCCTCTCGATGCCCGACGCATGGGAGTACCCGTGGTTCGCCGCGTGGGACCTCGCCTTCCACATGATCCCGACGGCGCAGCTCGACCCGGAGTGGGCCAAGCGGCAGCTCATCCTCCTGCTCCGCGAGTGGTACATGCACCCGAACGGGCAGATCCCCGCCTACGAGTGGGCCTTCGGCGACGTCAACCCGCCCGTCCACGCCTGGGCCGCCCTCCGCGTCTACAAGATCGACCGCAAGCTCCGGGGCACCGCCGACACCGTCTTCCTCGAACGGGCCTTCCACAAGCTGCTGCTCAACTTCACGTGGTGGGTCAACCGAAAAGACCACGGCGACAACAACATCTTCCAGGGTGGCTTCCTCGGGCTCGACAACATCGGCGTCTTCGACCGGAGCGCGCCGCTGCCGGGCGGCGGCCGGATAGAACAGGCCGATGGGACGGCGTGGATGGGGATGTACTGCCTGAACATGCTCGCCATCGCCCTCGAACTCGCCCGCACGAAGCCGGCCTATGAGGACGTGGCGACGAAGTTCTTCGAGCACTTCGTCGCCATCGCGAACGCGATCAACTGCGGGTGCGGCGGGCGCGGGCTGTGGGACGAGGACGAGGGGTTCTACTACGACATCCTGAGCATGCCCGGCGGTGGCCTCCTGCCGATGAAGGTGGACTCGCTCGTCGGCCTCATCCCGCTCTTTGCCGTCGAGACGCTGGAGCCGGACCTGCTGGAGCGGCTGCCGCAATTCCGCCGCCGGATGAACTGGTTTACGCGGTATCGCCCCGACCTCATCGAGCCCATCGCCTCCCTCACCGCACCGGGGCAGGGGGGTCGCCTGCTCCTCTCGCTCGTAGACCGGAGCAAGCTCGAACGCGTCCTCGAACGGATGCTCGACCCGGCCGCTTTCCTCTCGGACTACGGCCTCCGCGCCCTCTCGAAGCGGCACGAGGACGAGCCCTATGCCCTCCACATCGACGGACAGACCTACTCCGTCACGTACGAGCCCGGCGAGTCGACGACGGGCCTCTTCGGCGGCAACTCGAATTGGCGTGGGCCGATCTGGTTTCCCGTCAACCACCTCATGGTCGAGTCGCTCCAGAAGTACGACTACTACTACGGCGACGATCTGAAGGTGGAGCACCCGGTGGGTTCCGGCCACCAAGCCCGGCTCTGCGATGTCGCCGCCGACCTTTCGCGCCGCCTCACCCGGATCTTCCTGCTCGACGACGAGGGTCGCCGGCCCGTTTTCGGGAGCGAGGAGCTATTCCAGCGCGACCCGCACTGGCGCGACCACGTGCTCTTTTACGAGTACTTCCACGGCGACAGTGGCGCGGGGCTCGGCGCGAGCCACCAGACCGGGTGGACGGCGCTCGTCGCCAAGCTGATCCAGCAGAGCGGCGGCCTCGTGCCCTCGAACGGGCAGGCTTCGCTCGCCGACGCGCTCGCATCGGCCAAACGCTGACCGCATGAGCACGCTCGGCAGCGCCCCGGCCGTCGATCTCACGCGCGACGCGTGCAGCGATCCCGACGTGGCCGGGGGCAAGGAATGGCTCGTGACGAACGGCATCGGCGGATACGCGATGGGGACCGTCGCCGGGTTCCGCACGCGCCGGTACCACGGCCTGCTCGTGGCCGCGCTCCACCCCCCCCTCGGGCGCACCCTGCTCGTGGCGAAGCTGGACGAGGAGGCGGTGTACGGCGACCACACCTTCGCCCTCGCCGCGAACCGCTGGGCAAGCGGGGCGATGGCCCCCGACGGCTACGTCCACCTCGACCGGTTCCACCTCGAAGGAACCACGCCGGTCTGGACGTTCGCGCTCGCCGACGCGCTTGTCGAGAAGCGCGTGTGGATGCGGCCGGGCGCGAACACGACCTACGTCCGCTACGACCTCGTCCGCGCGAGTGCCCCGCTCGGGCTCTCGCTCCGTGCGCTCGTGGGCTACCGCGACTACCACAGCCTGACGCACGCGGGCGACGAGCCTATGCGGGTCGAGCCGGTCGACCACGGCGTGCGGGTCGAGGCCTTCGACGGGGCGATGCCGTTCTTTCTTTTCAGCGACGGTGCGGTGACGTCGGCGCAAAACTGGTACCGCGACGTGTGGCTCGATGCCGAGGCGTACCGCGGGCTCGACGCCGCCGAGGACATGTTCCACGCGGTCACCTTCGAGGCGACGCTCGAAGAGGGCGGCTCGCTCACCGTCGTGGTCTCCACCGACGCCGAGGCGCCGCGCGACGGCCACGCCGCTTATGCCGAGCGGCAGCGCCACGAAGTGCGCCTGTTGCGCGAGGCGACCATCGACGAGGAGTCCCCCGCGCTTCACCAGCTCGTGCTCGCCGCCGATCAGTTCGTCGTCCGCCGTCCGACGGACACCGACGCCGAGGGGAAAACGATCATCGCCGGCTACCCGTGGTTCGGCGATTGGGGACGGGACACGATGATCGCCCTTCCCGGCCTGTTGCTGACGACCGGCCGTCCGACCACTGCCGCCCGCGTCCTCCGCACGTTCGCCCGGTTCGTGGACCGCGGGATGATCCCGAACCGGTTCCCCGACGCGGGCGAAGAGCCCGAGTACAACACCGTCGACGCGACGCTCTGGTTCGTCGAGGCCATCCGCGCGACGGTCGAAGCGACGGACAACGTCGAAGACCCCGCTTGCGGGGAGGCGCTCCTGCGCGACCTCTTTCCGGTGTTGGAAGAGATCGTGGAGGGACACCACCGCGGCACGCGCTACGGCATCCGCGTGGACCCGGCCGACGGCCTGCTCTGCGCTGGGGAGCCGGGCGTTCAACTGACGTGGATGGACGCGAAGGTGGGGGACTGGGTCGTGACGCCGCGCATCGGCAAGCCGGTGGAGGTGAACGCGCTCTGGTACAACGCCCTCCGCAGCCTCGCCGGTTTCGCTCGCCGGCTCGGCCTCGATCCCGCTCCCTACGACGAGGCCGCAGACCGAGCAGAGGCCCGCTTCGCCCGCTTCTGGAACGCCGAGCGCGACTATTGCTTCGACGTGATCGACGGGCCGGACGGCGACGACGCGGCGCTCCGGCCGAACCAGCTTTTCGCCGTCTCGCTCCACCACAGCCCGCTTGCGCCCGATCGGCAGCGCGCCGTCGTGGACGCCTGCGCGCGGCACCTGCTGACGCCGCACGGCCTCCGCAGCCTCGCCCCCTTCGAACTCGGCTACACGGGTCACTACGGCGGTGACCAGCACAGCCGCGACGGGGCCTACCACCAAGGCACCGTGTGGGGCTGGCTCATCGGGCCGTTCGTGACCGCGCACCTGCGGGTCTACGGCGACGGAGCGCGCGCCCGCTCGTTCCTGCTCCCGCTCCTCCGCGACTTCCGCGACCACGGGCTCGGCAGCGTCAGCGAGATCTACGACGGCGACGCCCCGTTCACCCCGCGCGGGTGTCCGGCTCAGGCGTGGAGCGTGGCCGAAGTGCTGCACGCTTGGACGCTATCGGGTCAGGTCGTACGTGATCGGTGACGAGCATTCGGAACGCCGTCGGCCGGCGCACGGGGGCTTACTGTCCGGGGCTCCACGAGATACCTGCACCCACGTTGACCGTCGTCGCGGAGAAAGATTCCGGGTCAGCGTCGTTGCTGAGTGAGGCGAACAAGAGAGAGATACCGCCACTTAGCGCAAGGGAGGGGTTGAAGAAGTAGAGTATCCCGCCCTCGATCTCGCCGCCGGGGCCGTTGAAGTCCACCGAGAGGCCCCCCTCCATATAGCTGATGGTCTGGAAGGCCGCGCCCCCGCCGAGGTATGGGACGAAGGCACGCTGCCCCCCCCCGATGTGATAGCGGCCCCCGAGCGTGGCGATGCCACTAGTGAAGCTGCCGACGAGGTTAGAGCCACTGAGCGCCGCACCGCCGAGGCGGAGCACGACGGCAACCTGTGGCGTGACGCCGTAGCCAAGCACAAGGTCAGCACCGCCACCGCTGAGGTCGGTACCCTCGTCGGAGTAGCCTGTCCCTATCGCGCTCAGCGAGCCCATGAACCCTTTGGTGCGTGAGACGGGCTGGGGTGCCTGAGCGGTGATCGGATCGGCGGGCGGAGGAATGGGTCGGTTCATCTCCCGCACCAGATCGACGAAAGGTGGTGGGTCGATGGCGGGGTCGGGCTGGTAATCCGGGGCGATCTCCAGCAGCGAGCGGACGGCGGCGCGGGCCTCCTCTTCGCGGTCCTTGCCGATGTAGCTCAGGCCGAGAAGGCGATAAGCGCGCCTGCGTTCTTCGGACGAGAAGGCGTTCCGGTCGAGGCAGTCGCTGAGCCGCTCGATGACGTCGTCGAAGTATCCGGCGCGGTATTGCTCGTCGGCGTCGGCGAGGGCGGTGTCGCAGCGCTGAGCGGCGGCGGGGAGGGCGAACGAGGCCAGGAGGGCGAGCAGGAGAACGCGGCGCATACGAGTCGGGAGGAAGGAGAGCGGCTAGCTCTCAGGGGTGAGCGTGAAGGCGAGGCGGTCGGGGGCGTTTCCGGCCTCGATGGTGACGGAGCGGGAGGCCGGGCGATAGCCGTCGCGGCGGACCTCGACGGTGTGGCGGCCCGGCGGGATCGTGATCGTGGCCGGCGTGTACCGGCCCATGCGCTCCCCGTCCAACCGGATCTCGGCGTTGATGGGGTCCGAGACGACGGTGACCCGAGCCGGGGTGGCGAACTCGATGAAGACCTCGGCCGTCTGCCCGCCCTCCACCCGGACGGTCCGCTCCTGCGAGCCGAAGGTAGGGTGCGTCACGCGGACGCGGTGCGTGCCGGGGGCGACCTCAGCGAAGACGGGCGCATTCGCCCCGCTGGCGCGACGCTGTCCGTCCACGAACACGTCGCCGAACGGGCGGACGAGCACGCGGAGGGTGCCGGTGGCCGGCGGCGGCGTCTCGGTGGGCGCGGCGTTCTCCGGAACGGGTTCCGGCAGCCGAGTCCCGGCCGGTGGATCCTGCGCGGCCGGCTCGGAAAGGCCGACCGTGGCGATGGCGGTCCGGGCCAGCGTGCGCTCGTCGTCCGCCACGCCCGGATGCCGGTCTGCTACGGCGATGGCCTGCTGGAAGTGCGCGCGTGCCTCATTCCGGTTGCCTCGCTGCCCCGCCTGCCGCCCCAACTCGTAACTCCGGCTCGCGATGCGCTGAACGACAGCCCGCGCGTCGGCATAGTCCGGGGAAGCGGCGAGGGCGCGTTCGGCGAAGGAGAGCGCGTTGGAGTCCTCCGGCGTCGTGAGGTGTCCCGCGCGGAGGAGCGTCGAGGCCGTCGCGACCCACGCCGCTACCTCCTCGGATGAGGCGAGGGCCGTACTCGGCGCGCTCGGCACGTCGGACGAAAGCGGGAGGAGCGACCCGGCGTCCGCAGCCTCCGCTACCTCGGACCCCTCTCCGTCGAGAGGCGAAGGGCCGGGCGTAAAGGCCCAGACGCCCACGGCCAGGGTGAGAACCACGCCGAGTACCCCGAGCGCAGCGCGCGGCACCCGGCGGCCTCTTGGCGTCGCCGCCTCGGCCATCCCGGTCGCCGAGGCGGGTGGGATGGGAACCCGGGGACCGAACGCCGACGGGGAGAGGGCGACCGTGGGCGCTGCGGACGCATCGGCAGCGGATCGAGAAGGACGAGGGGGCGCGGGCCGGCGAGCTTCAGGTCTCGAAGGGTTGACCGCCGCCGGCTCGCCACGAGGCAAGGCAACGGTCGGAGTGAGATCGGAGGCGTACTTCGGTTCACCCGATCCACCCTCGTCTCTGTCTGCCTCGTCATCGGTCGACGGCAGGACCAAAACCGGGATCGGCGCTCCGATAGTCTCGGCCAGCGTAGTGGGAGAGAGGGGGGGGAGGTCGAGGGTATCCAGCGCTTCGCGGAACGCGGCGGCAGAGGAGAACCGGTCGTCGGGGTTCTTCGCCAGCGCCCGTAGGATGACCGCTTCGAGCGCCTCCGGCAGCGCCGATGCGAACTGGCGGGGCGGCGGCGGCGCTTGCAGCACGTGCGCCTGCATCACCTCGAAGAAGCTCTCGCTCTGGAACGGGACGCGCCCCGTCAGCAACTCGTAGAGCAGCACGCCGAGCGCGTACACGTCGGCCCGCGCGTCCACATCTTCGGCCCGGATCTGCTCGGGCGCCATGTACGCCGCCGTCCCGATGGTGTGTTGCGTCTGCGTCAGGCGGCTGGAGCCGAGGAGGCGGGCGATCCCGAAGTCCATCACCTTCACCGTCCCGTTCGGCAGCCGCATCAGGTTGGCGGGCTTGATGTCGCGGTGGATGATGTCGTGGCGGTGGGCGTGCTCCAGCCCGTTAAGCGCCTGTGCGAAAAGGGGGAGCGCCTCGGCCGGGTCCAGACGCTTCCGGCGGCGGAGGATCGACTCGAACGTCTCGCCCTCGCAGAACTCCATCACCATGTAGAAGTCGTCGCCGGAGCGGACTAGGGTGTAGAGTGTGGCGATGTTCGGGTGGAGGAGGCGGGCGAGGGTGCGGGCCTCCATCCGGAACCGCTCGACGGAGCGCGGCTGTGCGGCGGCGTCGGCGCGGAGTGCTTTGATGGCGACGGGCCGGTCGAGCATGAGGTCGAGCGCGCGGTAGACCGAGCCCATCCCGCCGCTCCCCAGCAGGGCCTCGATGCGGTAGTTGCCGATGACGCGACCGATCATGGCAGGGCAGGGGTTGCGTGGCGCGTGTGCGCGGCGCTAGGAGTCGCCGTCGAAAGCTCTGCGAGAGGATCGCTTCCGGCGCTCACACGGCTGGCGCTGCCTCCTCGCTCGCCCGCTAGGACGACGACATTCCTGGCGTCTCCGGAGATGACGCGGTCAACTCTTTGTCGGTAGTCGTCACTCAACACGTCGGTCCGTACTGTTGCGCTTTAGCCACGCCGAAAGGCGAAGCCGATCGCGGGCAAAGTAGGCGCAGGGGGCGAGGAAGGCAAGGCCGGGAGGCTCAGCCGTGGCCCGCGAGATCGTGTCGTTTCCGGCTCGCCGCCCCAACGTTTCCAACGGGCTACCACGGTCGGCAGTGACCGATGTGCGGTCTGCCGACTGGGCTCCCAGCCTAGAACCCGAAGACGTCGGGGCGGTGCTCCTGTCCGGCCGGGTGGTCCTCGACGTATTCCGTGACGTACTGCTCGTAAAAGCGGAAGAGCCCGTAGGCAAGGGCAACCAGGAGGGCGAGAAATACGAGGAACCTCCCGCCGCTAACGACGATGCGAGGCATAGGGGTACCCAGCAGGGCGAATCTTAACAATCAACTAGGCCCAATGTAATGCGCTCCTCAGCGCATCCCAATCCTGCCGCTCCTCAGTATCTGATACTCCTCTCCTCCATCCCAAGTCGGACCGCTCGTCGATCCGCACGGCTCGGAGGGGGAGCGCGCTAGCCTGCTCGGTGGCTCACAACAGCAATGTGCCATAGCCGTACCAGCCAAGGAGCCCACCGACACCCTGTCGGTGGGCTCCTTCGTATTCCTCAGCCGAAGAGACCGCGTACGGCTCCGACGACCTCCACGCTTGGGTAATGTTAGTGAACCCGGGAGAGCGGGAGGGGCAGCGAACCGAATTCTTCCGCCACGCGGGGAACAGGAATCTCTTACCCCAACCGGTTCCATACGTTTCACTGAAGGGTTAGGCGATCCGCCCCTTTTCAAAGTGGTGGACTCTATTAAAGAAGCGTGGGGGATTCCCTCAGCCCGACTGCTCGACGGGTCGTTCCCGTAGTGTCATTGCGGGGTATCGTTGGGGAGTGCTGGCAAGGACCCCGAGGCTAGCCACCCCAGCGCAGCGACGATGTCGGAGAACAGTTCGATCTCTCGTCCGGATCTCTTCTTGCTTAGGGTGGCGAGCAAGAGCCCACTCATATACACTTCGGGTTCCGAATAGACAGCGGCCGTGCGCCCCGCCCCGATCCGATCACGCAGTGCTAGATGTACGGTCCCAGAGTGTCATGGGCAGGATCTCGGACGAAGCGCTCGGGCGACTTCTGCCACTCGGCGCACACGAACTCGTACGGCGTCACCCCCCGGAGCGTCTTCAACCGCTTCGCGTGGTTGTACGCTAGGAGGAAGCTCGACAAGTGCTCGCGCAACTCGGCGTGGCTCCCGTAGTGGTACCGCTTCACTGTGGCCTCCTTCCACCCCACCGAGGTGGGGTGGCGTCCGGCTCATCCGCTCGACCTGCCCGTTCCCCGCCTGGGCGGGGCAGGCTGTCCACGGGTGGTTCAGCTTCGTGAGCCGGTGCTCTATCCCGTGCGCCCCGCACACTCGGTCGAAGAGGTGCCGGAACGCGTACCGGTCCTGCGCACGGTGGGTGAACTGGATGCCGTTATCTGTCAGCACGGTGTGGAGCTCGTACGGGAACGCCTCAATGACAGCGCGGAGGAAGCCGACGGCTGTAGCTCGCTTCGCCCGCTCGTGGAGCTCGGCGTAGACCACCTTCGAGGTGCGGTCGATGGCGACGAAGAGGTAGAGCTTGCCCTCCTCGGTACGGACCTCGGCGATGTCGAGGTGGACGTAGCCGAAGGGGTACTTCTTGAACCGCTTCTTCGGCTGAGCCTCCCCCTTCAGCTCCGGTAACCGGCTGATCCCGTGGCGCTGGAGGCACCGGTGGAGCGAGGAGCGCGTGAGGTGCGGGATGGTCGGCTGGAGCGCGTAGAGGCAGTCGTCGAGGGGGAGGAGCGTGTGGCGGCGGAAGGCGACGATGGTCGCTTCCTCCTCCGGCGTCAGTACAGTCGAGCGCGGTGACTTCGGACCCATCGAAGTGTCCTCGACGGTCTGGCGCTTGCGCCACTTGGCGACGGTCTTCCGGTTGATCCCGTGGCGCTCGGCGAGAGCACTCATGGTCTGCTGGCTCCTTTGGATGGAGCGGCGGACGGCCTGCGTCGTGCGGGCGCTGCCATGAAGAACTTGTCCCCTAGGTCTTGGAGAGTAAAGTGGTCGCAAGGTAGACCACGACACTCTGGGACTAAACACCTAAGCGGTCGATCCCACCATCGTCCAGCGGTTCCCAGCCATGCCGACAACACCACGACGATACAGTAATGCTCCGTCGCTTTTGCTGCCTCCCCTCGCCCCGCATCCCCTCGCCCCCACCGGCTAGTTAATCGAGGGGGCGCCACTCGCCGTGGCGACACGTTGATTACGGTGTGAGCGTCCTTTCGTGTGTGGGACTCTGAAATCTGCGGTGGATGCTTGACGGAGAGGGAGGGATGTGTTAAGATTGAAAGAGAATGCGCAAACGTTTGTGCAAGAGGCAATCACCCGCCTCCGCTGCCCCCAACCCCGCACTCGGTGGAGCCGTGAACGTGCCGATCGATACGACTACCCGGACCTACCGATGGTGTGACTGGACGCCACGACTGCCGGCACCGCGCCGGGGAACGGCGAACGCACGCACGCACGGCGTCGCCGTTGCCAACGATGGGCGCGTCGTCGTTTTCCGCCAGGCCGACCCGGCTGTGCTGGTGCTCGGTCCCGATGGTACTCCCCTCAATGCGTGGGGGGACCGGTTCCTCGGGGCCCACGGCTTGACGCTCGTTCAGGAAGGGGAGGACGAAGCACTGTGGCTCACCGATCAGGACTCGGGCGAGGTCGCTAAAACTACCCTCGACGGCGAGACACTCTTGCAACTGGACCGGCCACCACTTGCCGTCTACGAGGACGGAGCCTTCGCCCCGACGTGGGTAGCTGTCTTCGAAAAACGCTGGGGTGGAAATGGAGACGTATGGGTGGCCGATGGCTACGGGATGAATTACGTTCATCGCTACGACCGTGCGGGGAACTACCTCGGCAGCATCACCGGAGAGGAAGGGAGCGCCGGCGCGTTCGACTGCCCGCACGGGATCTGGTTCGACACGCGCCGCGAGGAGTCGGAACTCTACGTCGCCGACCGCGGAAACCGCCGGCTCCAGGTGTACGACCCGGAGGGGATGTTCAAGCGCACCGTCGGTGCCGACGTGCTCGGATGCCCATGCGCGGGTGCTGTCTATGGCGAGGAGCTCTACGTTCCTGAGCTGTGCGCCCGCGTCGCCGTCTTCGATGCCGACGACCAACTCATCCGATTCATCGGTCGGAACGACGCGGTGTGTGAACGCCGCGACTGGCCCGACCTTCCGGCCGAAGACTTACGCCCCGGCTTGTTCAACAGCCCGCACGGTTTCGCCGTTGACGCGGACGGCTCGCTCTACGTCGTGGAGTGGATCATCGGCGGCCGTCTCACTAAGCTGGAGACGTCGTGACTGCGGTGCCGCTTTCGTGCTCTCCTATCCATCCTATCCACCCCACACAGAGCCTGTCATGAACACACAAACCGCCACGCTCATCACCGACGAGCACAAGCAGCAGTACGAAGAGAAGGGGTTCTTTATCCTCCCCGGCGTCATCCCCACCGAAGACCTCGAGATGGTCCGGGCCGAGTGCGCCGAACTCATCGCCGAGCAGGACGCCGAGATGGACCGGCAGGGCACCGACACCCTCAACCTCAGCCGTCGCAACAGCCGCTACTTCGTGTTCCTCGCCTACAAAGACCGGCCCCAGCTCGGCGAGTTCATCTTCAACGACCTCATGGCGGAGATCTGCCGGGCTACCATCGGGGACACCGCGTATCTCTTCTGGGAGCAGTTCGTCGTGAAGGGGACGGATAAGAAGGGCGCGGAGTTTACGTGGCACCAGGACTCCGGCTACGTCGACGGCGAGCACGAGCAGTACGTCAACGCCTGGATCCCGCTCGACGACGTCAGCGTGGAGAACGGGACGATCTCGCTCCTGCCGTATGAACTTGCGGGCACGCGGGACAAAGTCGAGCACAAGCCCGTCCCCGGTTCCAATGACCGCGTCGGCTATTTCGGCGACGAGCCGGGTACCCCGGCGAACTGCCCGGCTGGCTCCATCGTCGTCTTCTCCAGCACGTGCTTTCACCGCTCCGGCGCCAACTTCACAGATAAGATGCGCCGCGCGTACGCCCTCCAATACTCGCCCGAGCCCGTCCTCGAGCCGGACGGCTCGCTCAAGGGGCTGGCGGTGCCGTTCCTCGAAGACGGCGAGCGCGTCCGATAAACTCCAACTCCGAACGCATGCTGACCCAGACCCAGGCGGATCAGGCCCGCCGCCGCGCCGCCGACCTCCTCACCAGCGCGGGGGTCATTCTTACGCCCGAGGAACGGGCTACGCTCGAAGTCGCCGACTTCGGCTTAGGTGACCTTGACCGCTCCGGGCTCGAGCTTGTCGTCTACGAGAACAACGACCGCTACTGCGCGAAGGAGCTCGTGCTGTTTCCTAGGCAGACGTGCCCTGAACACCGGCACCCGCCCGTCGGTGACGACCCCGGCAAGCGCGAGACGTTTCGGTGCCGCCAGGGCCTCGTCTGGCTCTACGTCGAGGGAGAGGCTGCCGAGCCCACGCAAGCTCGGATACCCGACGGCGACGAGGAGCACTATACCGTCTTCTGTGAGGTCGAACTCCGACCGGGCCAGCAGTACACAATCCCCCCAGACACGAAGCACTGGTTCCAAGCCGGGGACGAGGGGGCCATCGTCTCTGAGTTCTCCAGCCCCAGCCGCGACGAGCACGACGTCTTCACGGACCCTCGCATCCGCCGGATCCCTGAGATCGAAGCGTGAACCGATCACAGCGCAGGACGGGGCCGATGCGATACCCGTTCGCCGCCGCCTGCTGTTGCAGAGTTCGATCGGGGGCGGTACTATGGCGGGAGTTAACGGACTGAGGCGAAGGGGCATGGCTGTAACGCTGAATGATGTGGCGGAGCGGGCCGGGGTGTCGGTCTCTACCGTATCCCGCGTGCTGAACCGGAAGGCCACGAAGCACCGGATCAGTGCCGGGACGGAGGCTCTCATCCTCCAAGCGGCCGAGGAACTCAACTACAAAGCGAACCACCTCGCGCGCGGGCTCCGGCTGAAGAAGACGAACACGATTGGGCTCATCGCGCCGGACATCTCCAACCCGTTCTTCGCCCACGTCATCAAGAGGGTACAGAACATCGCGCACGGCCTCGGCTACAGCCTGATCGTGTGCAACTCCGACGAGAGCCTCGAGGTGGAAGTGGAGCAGGTTAGCCTCCTCTACCGAAAGCGCGTCGACGGGCTCATCGCAATGCCCGTGGGGCAGCAGTACGACCACTTCGAGGAGTGGATTGCCCGGGGTGTCCCGCTCGTCCTCCTCGACCGGTCTTTCGATGTGCTCGACGTGGACTCCGTCGTCGTCGATAACTACCGGGGGGCGTACGACGCGACCGAGCACCTCATCGAGCGAGGACACGTGCGGATCGCCCTCGTGCAGGGGCTGCCGGGTACGTACACGAGCACGGCCCGCCTTCAGGGCTACCGCGACGCCCTCGCCGCCCACGACGTCCCGGTCGACGAGCGGCTCGTCGTAGGAGGGGACTTCCGCCAGGAGAAAGGGTACATCGAGACGAAGCTGCTCCTCAACCTCGACGTCCCACCCACGGCGATCTTCGCTACGGGCGACCTCATTACGCTCGGGGCGCTCCAGGCCATCTACGAGGAGGGGCTAGCGATCCCCGACGACGTCTCGCTGATCTCGTTCGACGACTTCGACTTCGCGCCGTACCTGCGGTGCCCGCTCACGGCGGTCCAACAGCCGAAGGAGACGATGGGGGAGATGGCAGTGAAGCTGCTGGTCGAGCGGCTCGCCAACGACGAGGCCCCGAGGGAACGACGCCGGCTCGTGCTGAAGCCGAGGCTCATCGTGCGCGAGTCGGTGCTGACCCTCCGGGAGGTAGGAAACGCAAACGGGCACCCCCGATAGGGCGGAGGTTGCAGGTGGAGTGCGCGTTGGCACAAAGGTTTGCGCACCGGGAGGAAGAGGGCAGGCATGCTAAATTGCCCCTTGTGCATCCGGCTTCTTCATGTTAGCTTAATCGTAAGCGCTTCTGAAGGGTCACAGAGGAATTCTCGGAAGGCCTCCCTTGGACGAAGCGTGGGGGAGGTGTCGGAATTTGGGATGCTGCTTTCCGTTTGCGCAAACGTTTGCACAAGATCATGAACTTCACCCTCTCCCATCTCGGGCCGAAGACGTGGGCCGTCTGCGTCGCCGTCGCTGTGGTCGCTACCGGGGCGCTGGTCCTCCTGGCCGGGTGCTCGGACGAGAGCAACCCGCTCGCGCCCTACGAAGGCGACCGCCCGCTCGAACTCCTCAAGGTCACACAGAACTTCACCCCTGAGATTCAGTGGGTCGGAGGACGGGTTGCGGCCGTCGGCGTCAACCGTGGCACGGAGCCCGCCCTGGACGCCTCCCTCGTATGGCTCCAAACCGCCCGCGGCAACGACATCGGCTCGTACGTTACCGTCGGGCAGAACACGGCAGCCGACCTCGTCCGCTCGTTCGGAGGGACGCCCACCGACAGCCTCAGCGACGGCGAGGAGTACACGTTCTGGATTGCCGAGAAGAGCGTCTTCGACGTCGCACTCGACTCGACCCTCCGCGACCCGGCGGCGTTTGCCGACACCACCATCACCATGGGCCTCGTGCTGCGCGGCAACTCCCGCGGCGACCGTGACCTCGGCGTGGAGTACCGCGTCGTTCGCGAAGAGCGCCTCACCGAGAGTCGGTTCGTCGTGACATGGACGCCGGAGGTCCCCTTCCGCCGCCTTGCTATCCGGGTGGCCCCTACCGGCGGGTTCACCAACCTCATCTGGCACGTGCTCATCCCCGATGACGAGGAGGGGGAGATCCTGCCGCCCGTCGTCATCGGAGAGGTACCGCCGGGGGCGCAGGAGGCCGTCCCCTTCCAGGGGTTCGTCGTGGACGACATCATTAATCCGCCGGGTGATTCGACAGATTTCGTGGCCCCCGTCCACACACTCTGGGCCGTGACGGAGAACTGGAATGGGACCTTTACGCCCACCGCGACGGGCTACACGTTTTTCCAGATGTTCGGGTGCAACTTCGATATCGACGATCCCTGCCCATGATGAGGTTAAACGTGAGCCCGATGAACAAGCCGCACCGATCCTCCCTCCTCACCGTGCTCACTCTGAGCGTGCTGGCCGTCTCGGTGTTGCCAGGCTGCGGCCAGCGAGGAGCGAGCACCGACGCCGACGGGCGCGTGACGGTCGTCTTCTGGCACAGCCTCGTCAACTCGACGATCCCGGCGCTCGAAGTGCTGCTGGAGCGCTTCGAGGAGGAGCATCCGGGCATCCGCATCCAGGCCCAGTACATCCCGAGCGGGGACGCCCTCGTCCAGAAGCTCATCACCTCCGTCCGCAGCAACACGGCGCCGGACATCTCGTGGATCCACGCCGACTTCATCGAGGACCTCGTCCGGGCCGACGCCATCTACCCGATGGCCCACTTCATCGACGGGGAGGACGGCCTCGCCGACTCGGTGCTGGCCGACATCTACCCGTCGCTTCGCCAGTATTCCTCGTGGAAGGGCGAGCTCTACAGCCTCCCGATGGAGGCCACCAACCTCGCCCTCCTCTATAACAAGGACCTCTTCCGCGAGGTCGGCCTCGACCCGGAGCGCCCGCCCCAGACGTGGGACGAGCTGCTGGAATACTCCCGCCGCCTGACCCTCGACACCAACAACGACGGGCGCAACGAGCGCATCGGGTTCATCACGCCGATCTACCCGGCGACGAGCCCGAACGGGCCTTGGATGGTGTGGCAGTGGACGCCGTTTATCTGGCAGGCCGGCGGCCACCTGATCGACGAGGGGCAGACGCGCGTGCTCTTCGCCGAGGAGCCCGGCGTGGAAGCCCTGACGCTTTGGAAGAAGCTCTACGATCAGCAGAATCAGAAGACGTTCTCGAACGAGTTCATGACGGCCTTCATCTCGAAGCAGACGGCGATGATGATGGACGGGCCGTGGAGCCTCCCGAACTACCCCCGCCTGCTCAAGAACATCGACTGGGGCGTGGCGCCGCTCCCGGCCGGTCCCGACAAGCAGGCCACGATCGGGGGTGGGGAATACCTCGCCGTGTTCAAGCAGAGCAAGCACCCGGACGAGGCGTGGACCTTCATCAAGTGGATGATCCAGCCGGAGATCCAGGCCTTCTGGTCGATGGAATCGGGCTATCTCCCGGTGCGCGCCAGCGTGCTCGACGTGCCGGAGTACCAGCAGTACCTCACGGAGAATCCGGGGCTGCGGGCGTTCGTCGAGCAGATGGCGCACACGCAGACCCAGCGGCCCATCGACTACCACCAGCTGGAGATCCAGCGAGCCCTCGCCCAGGCCATCGAGCGCTCCACGGTGGGCGGGGCCGACCCGCGCGCCGCGCTCGCCGCCGCCGCCGCCGAGGCGAACCGGCTGCTCGACTCCGTCAGCGACCGAGAAGAGCCCGTTGCCCAACGCTAGACGCCGTCACCGATGCCTGAGGTTCTCACACAGCAGGAGGTCCGCCCGGCCGCACACATCGTGCGCGGCGAGGCCGCCGAGGAGCCGCCGCGCCCGAAGCGGCGGCCGCGCCTGCTGCGTGGGCAGGGGCCCCTGGCGCTCCTTTTCCTCTCGCCGACGCTCGTCATCGTCTCCGTCTTCATCCTCTTCCCGATCCTCTTCTCGTTCTACCTCAGCTTCACGCAGTGGAACCTCTTCGGCGGGGAGCCAGCGTTCGTCGGGCTCGACAACTACGCGCGGATGGTGGACGACGCCGAGTTCTGGCAGGTGTTCGCGCACACCGGCATCTATACGGCCGGGACCGTCCCGCTCAACATGGCCCTCGCCCTCGCCGCCGCGTTCTTCCTCAACACGAAGGTGATCGGGAAACGCTTCCTCCGCGCCGCCTTCTTCACGCCCGTCGTGATCTCGGCCGTGGCCGCGGCCGTGGTCTGGCGATGGGTGTTCGACCCCAACCTCGGCCTCGCTAACTACGCCCTCGAAACGCTCGGGCTGAGCGCGGTGAACTGGTCCAACAGCCCGACGGCGGCCATGGTCGCCCTCATCATCGTCGGCGTGTGGAAGAGCTTCGGGGTGAACATGATCCTCTTCGCGGCCGGCCTCGCCGGCATCCCCAAGCACTACTACGAGGCGGCCGAGATCGACGGGGCGAACGGGTGGCAGCGGTTCTGGCACATCACGGTGCCGCTGCTGAGCCCGACGACGCTCTTCGTCCTCGTCCTCTCGATCATCGGCTCGTTCCAGGTCTTCGACATCGTCTTCGTCCTCACGAGCGGCGGCCCGCTCGGGGCGACGAAGGTGCTCGTGTTCTACCTCTACGAGCACGCCTTCAAGTTCTTCAACATGGGCTACGCCTCGGCCGTGGCGTACGTCCTCTTCGCCGTCCTCCTCGTCCTGACCCTCGTGCAGATCCGGGCTTTCCGGGACCGGGGGTTCAAGAGCGCCGCATGAGAGCCGCCACCCTTCATATCGCAGGCAGGGCCACGGGGCGCGTCGTCGCTCACGTGGTGATCTACGCGGCGGCGCTGCTGACGATCGCGCCGTTCGTGTGGATGGTGCTCACCTCGTTCAAGGACATCGGCGAGATCTACAGCTACCCGCCGACGTGGTGGCCCGAGGAGTTCACCCTCGACAACTACGTCGCCACGTTCCAGGCGGCCCCGTTCGGGCGGTTCTACCTCAACAGCCTCTTCGTCGCCACGACGGTCACGCTCGGGCAGCTCGTCACGTGCTCGATGGCGGCCTATGCCTTCGCGCGGATGGAGTTCTGGGGCCGCGACGCCCTCTTCTACCTCTTCCTCGCCACGATGATGGTGCCGTTCCACGTGACGATGATCCCGAGCTTCATGATCCTCCACTGGCTCGGGCTGATCGACACGTACGGCGCGCTCATCATCCCCGGCCTCGCCTCCGCCTTCGGGACGTTCCTCCTCCGGCAGTTCTTCCTCTCGATCCCGAAGGAGCTCGAGGAGGCCGCGTTCCTCGACGGCTGCGGCCGCTTCCGCGTGCTCTGGCAGATCATCGTCCCGCTCGCCCGCCCGGCCCTCGCGACGCTCGCCATCTTCACCTTCATGGGCGTCTTCAACGACTTCATCTGGGCGCTCGTCGTGATCAACTCCGAGGACCTCTATACGGTCCAGCTCGGCCTCGCCATCTTCCGCGACCGCTACTCCACCGAGTGGGGCAGCCTCATGGCCGGCTCCGTCGTGGCGACGCTCCCCATCCTCATCGTCTTCTTCCTCGCGCAGAAACACTTCATCCAAGGCATCGCGCTCTCCGGCCTGAAGGACTAGGCCGGGCGGGCACGACGCCAATCCACGGTGCCGCCTCCGCGGTACCATCAACAACCAATGAGGTCTGTCATGAGACGGAACAGCTACAAGCACAACTCACTGCGCCTTACGCTCGCGGTCCTGGTGATGGGATTCGCCGCGCCGGCGATGGCCCAGTACGGCAGCGGCGTCATCGTCGAGATCCCACGCGTCGAGGCCGGGGTGATCACCCTGGACGGCGTGGCCGATGAAGCGGCATGGGCGGACGCAATCGAAGTGGATCTCACGGCCAACTGGGACGGCGGGTTCTACGAATGCAACCCGGCCGACGTGCCCGACATCGCCGCTTTCGGCCGGCTCCTGTACACGGACGGCGCGCTCTACGTGTACGTCCTCTTCGAAGACTACGAGCTCTACTTCGGCGACCCCTTCGCCGGCGACCAGATCTACGTCGGGATCGACCTCACGCACGAGGGGGACGACCAGCTCGACGAGGGCTTTGAAGGCTGGCCCGCGAACGCTCCGAACCTGGGGCCCGTGGGGTACAGGATCGGGGGGGCCGCCGGCGTCACGACCGGCTACTTCGAGAACGATGCCATCGCCGCAGGCTACGTAGCGGGCGAGGTGTTCGTGGATGAGACGAGCCAGACGTGGGGGGTCGAGATTGCGTTCCTCGGTGACGAGATCGCGCCCGGCAGCGAGATCGGCTTCAACATCGGCGGGGCGGCCGGCACACAGGCGTGTGCCGATGATAAGGGGGATGCGTACGGCTACTTCTCCTGGTTGATCTGTGAGAACCCAGGGGATGGATTATGCCATCTCCCCGGCGGGACCATCTACGCCGACGCCGGGAGCTTCGCCACGCTCCAGCTCATGGGCTCCGTCGCCAACGAGGACGGGGCCAGCGCCTCGTCGTTCGCGCTCGGGGCCAGCTTCCCGAACCCGTTCCGCGCCTCCACCACGATGGAGTACACGCTGCCGGCGGCGGCCGACATCCGCGTGGCCGTCTATGACGTGCTCGGGCGCGAGGTGGCCGTGCTCGCCGAGGGCCTCCGCCCGGCCGGCACCGAGCAGGTGACGTGGGACGCCTCCGCGCTCCCCGCCGGGCTCTACGTCAGCCAGCTCCGCGTCAACGGCGCGGTCGTCGGCACGCGGAAGATGCAGTTCATCCGGTAATCCCTGAGGAGGCGAGGCAGGGACGTGCAGATGCCGTCCCCAGCTTCGCCGTCCTGCTTTTGTTTCTATCAGCACCTCTATGCAAGCCGCTATTTTAGAGCGCCCAGGCCGCTTCGTCGTGGAGGAGCGTCCGCTCCCCGACGTCGGGCCGAACGAGCTCCGCGTCCGCGCAGAGGTGTGCGGGATGTGCACCTCGGAGCTCGACATGTTCGAAGGGGTGCCCTCCCTCGAGTACCCCCGCTTCCTCGGCCACGAGGTCTCCGGCGTCGTCGACGCCGTCGGCAGCAAGGTCGAGGGCTTCGCCGAGGGCGACCGCGTGGCGCTCTACGCCGAGGGCAAAGGCTACGCCGAGTACGTCACCGTCCCGGCCTCGTGGGCTGTCCCGCTCGCCGACGGGACGCCGTTCGAGTACGCCCTCGGCGAGCCGATTGCGTGCTCCGTCAACGGCGTGCGCAAGCTCCAGCCCGAGCTGAACGACGGCGTCTGCATCGTCGGCTGCGGGTTCATGGGGCTCATGATGCTCCAGGTGTTCAAGGCGCGCGGCGCGGGCCACCTCATCGCCGTCGACACGCGCGAGAGCGCGCGGCGGCTCGCCCTCCAGGTCGGCGCCACCCACGCCGTCGGGCCCGGCGAGGCCGAAGACCTCGTCAAAGACCTCACCGGCGGGAAGGGCGTCGACATCGGCGTCGAGGCCGCCGGCATCCAGGCTACGCTCGACCTCACGACGAAGCTCGTGCGGATGGAGGGCAAGCTGGAGGTGTTCGGCTTCCACCAGGGCACCAAGCGCGAGGTGGACTGGGGCTACTGGAATTGGATGGCCTTCCAGATCGTCAACGGCCACACCCGCAACCCCGACGTCTATGTCGAGGGGATGCGCCTCGGCATCGGGATGATCGAGCGCGGCGCGCTCGACATGGCCCCGCTCGTGACGCACCGGTTCGCGCTAGACCAGATCAACGAGGGGTTCGAGACCGCCTCGGCCAAAGAAGAAGGATTCGTCAAAGGCGTCATCGCTTTTTAAAGCCACACACAGATGCGAAACCAACGAGAGACCCCGCTCAAGGCGACGTTTCGGAGCGCCCGCCGCGCCGCGCTATGGCTGTGCGCCGCGCTGGTGCTGGGCGCCGTGCTCGCGCCCGAGGCCGCGGCGCAGTCCCGCGGCAAGATCGCCGGCACCGTCACCGATGCCGAGACCGGCGAGCTGCTGCCCGGCGTCAACGTCGTTATCGTCGGGACGCAGCTCGGGACGGCGACGGACCTCTCCGGCGACTACTTCATCGCCAACCTCCAGATCGGCACCTACGACATCCGCGCCACCTACATCGGGTACGACACCCTCACCGTCACCGGCGTGGCCGTGGGGCCGAACGCGACGGCGGAAGTGGACTTCGCCCTGCCGGGGGCCACCTTCGAGATGGAGGGGCAGGTCACCGTCACCGCCGAGCGGCCGCTCGTCGAGCGGGACAACACCACGTCCGTCACGCGGCTCGGGGCGGAGGAAGTCGCCTTCAAGCCCACGACGGAGCTGACCCAGGTGCTCACGACGCTCCCCTCGATCAACGTCGAGAACGGGGAGATCACCGTCCGCGGCCGCACCCTCAACGAGGTCGCCTTCATGGTGGACGGGGCCCGCTCCCGCAACCCCCTCAACCACGACCCCTACACCCGCATCAACCTCTCGGCCATCCAGGAGCTCGAAGTCATCACGGGCTCGTTCAACGCCGAGTACGGCGAGGCCCAGTCCGGCGTCATCAACGTGGTCACGAAGGAGGGGCGCCAGGACGCCTACGAGCTCTACGTCGACACCCGCTTCTCCCCGCCCGGCAAGCGGCACTTCGGCACGGCCTTCTACGACCGGAGCAACCCCGACTACTGGGAGAACACGAACGCGATGCACCTCGACTGGTGGATCGAGAACACCGACCAGTGGGTGGACCCCAACGGCGTGCGCGGCAGCGACCCCCGGAGCGAGTGGACCCCGGAGGAGGCCTACGAGCAGTACCTCGCCACGCACCAGCCCCTCACCGACTACACGGAGACGCCGACGTACCAGGTCGAGGTCGGCCTCGGCGGGCCGATCCCGGCCACGCCGGGGCTCACGTTCTACGGGACGATGAAGTACCGCTCCCAGGCGCCCCTCTACGGGAACGCCTACCGCGAGCGCGGCGAGTTCGTCGACGGCAACCTCAAGGTGGCCCTCCCGCTCGGCGGCGGGAAGAAACTCGTCCTCTCGGGATTCTACGGGCAGGAGGAGACCGGCTGGGGGTTCTACAACGACCCCTTCTGGGCGCTCACCTTCGGCGCCAGGGGGCGCTACGCCTACTACGATTTCCCGGGCCTCCCGTACTCGCAGACGAACGGGCAGAGCCTCCAGTTCGCCCACGCGCTCAACGCCTCGACGCTCTATGAAATCCGGCTCGCCCGCACCCAGGCCATCCGCGAGGTGAGCCCGTTCCCGGACGACCCCCTCGGCTTCGAGGCCTCCGGCCCCACCGAGAGCATCGTCCGCGCCAACGACATCGCCGGCGACAATGCCAACCCCGTCGGCTTCAACACCACGGGGTACTTCTTCCGCTACAACGACAACAACACCGAGTGGGCGCTCGAGGGGGACATCAGCTCCCAGTTCAACAAGTACCTCGCCGCCAAGGCCGGCGCCGAATTCTCCTACTACGTCCTCGACCACTACAACGAGGCGAAGCTGCCGACCCGGCGTGACGACCGGACCTACAACCCGTACCAGGGTGCGGCCTTCGCCCAGGGCAAGGCCGAGTACGGCAGCCTCATCGTGAACGCCGGCCTCCGCCTCGACTTCTACAACGCGAACGACACCCTCTACGCCAGCCCCTTCGATCCCTTCGGCGAGGACGCGTCCCGGGAGAGCACCGCGCTCTACGCCCAGCTCTCTCCGCGCATCGGCGTCGCCCACCCCATCGACGACCGGACGGTGCTCCACTTCTCCTACGGCCACTTCTTCCAGCGGCCGCCCTTCAACGACTACGGGGAGGGCGGCTTTGCAGGGGGCAGCCTGAACACCTTCATCATCGAGGATACCGGGCTGCCGTGGGTGCTCGCCAACCGGAACCTTCGCCCGCAGAAGACCATCGCCTTCGAAGTCGGCATCGAGCGGAACTTCTGGGACTTCTTCATCCTCGACGTCACCGGCTACTACAAGGACATCCGGAATACGATCCGGTCCATCACCGTGCAGACGACCGGCGGCGGCAGCTACGCCACGAACGGGAACGGCGACTACGCCGACGTCCGCGGCGTCGAGCTCTCGCTCCGGAAGGTGCCCTCCACCTACGGCTGGGGCACCATCTCCGGCTACGCCAACTTCACCACCCAGATCGGCATCTTCGGCCGCAGCGGCGACCCCATCGCCATCGAGCCGAACCCCAATTCCCCGGACGGCGTCCGCTACCGCTACGGGCCCAGCGGCGACTTCATCCAGCACAACAACCCCCGCTTCAAGCTCGGCTTCTACTACCAGACGCCGACGCGGTGGCAGGGCGCGCTCGCCGCGCTCGGGGGGATCTCACTCTCGGTCGACTACCGGGCGAACTTCCCGAACGAGCAGCTCCGCCAGGACTTCTTCCTCTTCGAGGACGAGAAGTACCTCCGCCCGGTCGACCAGGTGACGGACCTCCGGCTCCGGAAGGAGATCGTGCTGCCGCGCGATCTCGGCCGCCTCAGCCCCTACCTCGAGGTCCAGAACCTCTTCAACAACCAGTGGATCTTCTTCCCCGCCATAGAGGGGGCCTCGCGGGAGGACCAGCGGGCCTTCGTCGAGAGCGGGTTCGAGGAGCTGCCCAGCCGCACGGCCGAGGGGATACCGATCATCGGCGTCGCCCAGTTCCGCAACCTCCCGCGCTCCGTCATCTTCGGCGTCACGCTGACCTATTAACCCAGACCCCAGACCTATGTCTACCGTCAACCAGCCGGTCCCCCGGAGTCGCACGGTCCGGGCCCGCATCGGGGCGCTCGTGCTCCTCGTACTCGCCGCCGCGCTCGCCGACAGCGCCGCGGCGCAGGATCAGGGCGTCGCCGTCCACCAGCGCGGCCGCCTCTGGGAGAGCCTGTGGAACTTCGGGCTCATCGGCGACCTCGGCGCCTGGGATTACCTGACCCCCCGCCCCATGGGTCTGTTTCCCGGGTTCACCGACTTCACGCACCCCTTCGGCAACGAGAGCAACGCCATCAACACGTTCGCCAACGCGAACATGCACAACTTCCGCAGCGGCGTGCTGATCGGCGTGCCGGACCTCCTCGTGCCCGGCACCCCGCCGGACTTCCGCCCGACCCCGAAGGCGTACGAGGTGTTCTCCTCGAACTTCCAGACGGGGGCCCCCTACGGGACATCCAATACGCTCCCTAACCTCCCCCTCCAGCGTAACTACATCGAGTCGCCGGACTTCAACCCGCTCCTCCCGGAGGAGTGGACGGAGGCGACGTGGGACACGAACCTCGGCATCACCGTCACGCGGCGCTCCTACGTCTGGGGCTTCCCCGGCTACCGCGACTTCATCATCTACGACTACACGTTCGAGAACACCGGCCGGATCGTCTCGACCCTCGTCGGCGAGGTCGTCCCCAACGTCGAGGCCTTCCAGCAGACGCTCCGGGACGTCTACTTCGCCTTCCACAGCGGGATCTCCGTCTCCACCAAGAGCCAGATCAACTTCCACTCGGAGCTGGTGGCCGTCCAGGCGGGCGCCTTCGGCTGGCAGCAGGGCGCCTTCCACGACTACTACGCCCTCTCCGACGACCGCACCCTCGCCTTCTCCTACAACTACAACGGCGGGGCGGAGCCGACGCCGTTCGACCCCTACCCCCTCAAGGACGGGCAGGCATGGCGGCAGAAGTTCGGGCCCGAGCTCCAGAGCCCGGCCGCCTTCGGCTGGCTCGCCCTCCACGCCGACCCCGCCGAGGGGGACCCCAACCCGGCGTCGCCGGCGCCGGAGGTGCTCCGCATCGACAGCCACAAGGGCGGCACCTTCCAGGGGGGCGACCTCAACCTCGAGAACTTCAACGTCAACACCAGGAGGGAGAGCGGGATCTACGACTTCATAACGACGCCGGACCTCCAGTCCGGCCTCGGCAACGAAGGCAACCGGTTCAACTTCTACACCTTCTCCTACGGCCCCTACACCCTCGCGCCCGGCGCCTCCGTCCGCATCGTCCTGGCCGAGATCGCCGGGGCGATGGACTACGCCGACATCAACGCGGGCGACCCCGAGGGGCACTTCCCCGACAGCACGATCGCCGCCATCCAGCGCAACGCCGAGCTCGCCCGCCAGGCCGTCGCGTGGGGGCTCGGCGCCACGGTGGACGGGTTCCCCCTCGCGGCCGACGTGCCCGAGCCGCCCCCGGCTCCAGTAACGGACGCCGTCAACGCCTCCGAGGGGACGGAGGAGGCCGTGATCGCGGTCACCTGGAGCGACGTCGCCGATACCGCGGTGATCACGGACGCCAGCGGCGGCGTCTTCTACGACGGGTCCCAGGACCTCAGCGGCTACCGGATCTACCGCTCGCAGGACTTCCAGTTCGTCTCCGACACCGAGCCGCCCGCCTTCCGGGGCGCCGAGTGGACGCTCCTGGCCGACATCCCGATTGCGGAGGCCGGGCAGTACTTCGATATGGAGCTGGGCCGCTACCGCTATTCCGACGACAGTGTCGAGTTCGGCCGTCGCTACGGCTACTACGTCGCCGCTTACAACAGCAACCCCCGAGCCTGGACCTCCGCCAACGGCACCGTCGTCAGCGACCTCCCCGAGCTGGTTTCCGGGGACTACAACCGGTCCGAGCCGACGAGCGCCGCGGCCGGGCCCGTCGAAGACGCGGACTTCTACGTCATCCCCAACCCCTACGTCTTCGGCGACGCAACGCGCTCGTTCGGGGGCACCGGGCAGCTCGGCCCCTTGACCATCGAGTTCCGCAACCTCCCGGCGCGGGCCACCATCCGCATTTACACCATCTCGGGCGACCTCGTTCGCACCCTCGAGCACGGCCCGGACTCCCGCGGCAACCTCTCCGGCACCATCGCCTGGGACCAGGAGAGCGACTCGGGCCTCGTCGTCGCCCCCGGCCTCTACATCTACCACGTCAATTCGGAGACGGAAGGGTTCGACGCCCAGTTCACCGGCAAGCTCATGATTATCCGATAGCGGAGGTCCCCATGCGTACCATCATTCCCCCCCGGCTTTCTACGCGCCTCGTGCGGCACACCGCACGGTGCACCGCGCAGTCGGCGCTGCGCGGCCTCCTGCTGATCGCCCTCGTCGGCGCCCTCGCCGCCCCGGCCGATGCCCAGTCCGGCGGGTCCCCACTCGAGCAGGACGGCGACTTCAACAAGGGCGGCCGCACGGCCTTCCAGTTCCTCAAGATCGGCGCGGGCGCGCGGCAGGCCGCCCTCGGCGAGGCCAGCGTCGCCATCGTCCGGGACGTCACTGCGGCGTACTGGAACCCCGCCGGGATCTCCGGCATCGAGCGCTACGAAGCGGCCTTCTCCTACACGCGGTGGCTCGCCGACATGAACTACGCCGCCGCTGCGGTCGGCGGGCGCGTGGGAGGGATTGGCACCTTCGCCCTCACCCTCGCCGCCCTCGACTACGGGGACCTACCCGAGGCCGTCATCATACCGGGCGGCGGTGACGGGCGGACCGGCGAGTCGTTCTCCGGCAGCGACCTCCTCGTCGGCCTCGCCGTCGCCCGCGACTTCACCGACCGGCTCTCCATCGGCGTGGGGGTGAAGTACCTCCACGAGTCGCTGTGGGACTACAGCGCCTCCACCGTGGCGTTCGACGTCGGCACGTACTACACCGTCGGCTACCGCGGCATCCAGCTCGCCATGAGCGCCCAGAACTTCGCCGGCTCCGTCGGCTGGCTCGACGAGGGCACCGCGGACCGCACCGAGGGGTACGACCTCCCCCTCGTCTTCCGCGTCGGCGTCTCCGCCAACCTCGTCGGGACCAACGCCTTCGTCGGGTTGGACGGGCCGCACCGCGTCGTCGGCAGCATCGAGGCCATCAACACGAACGACTTCAGCGAGCGGCTGCACCTCGGCGCCGAGTACGTCTACGACGACCTCTTCGCCGTCCGCGGCGGGTACCGCCTTAACTACGCCGAGGGGAACTGGTCGCTCGGGGCGGGCCTTACGCCGCCGGCTGTGGGCGGCGTCCGGATGCGGGTCGACTATGCGTACGTCGGCTACGAATTCCTCTCGGCGCCGCACCGATTCACCGTGGCGTTCGCCTTTTAAGAGCCTAGGGGCCAATTAGCAGAAGAGACGACCCTTCTTTCGATTCACCGTCTCCACGCCTCGGCCCCTCCTCGACTCACCGTTTCCTCGACTCACCGTCTCCTCGATTCCTCCCGTATGGCTTACCAAGACCGCGTCGTCCACGGCATCCCGCTCACCCGTGATAACTTCGCACAGCCGCCCCTCGAAATGGGCATCGTCCCGTTCTGGTTCTGGAACGGCGAGCTCGAAGAAGACGAGATGGAGTGGCAGCTCCGCGAGTACTACGACAAGGGCGTCCGCAGCCTGTTCATCCACGGCCGCATGGGGCTGAAGGTCGGCTACCTCTCCGACACGTGGTTCGAGCGCGTGAAGTTCGTCGTCGCTAAGGCGAAGGAGATCGGGATCGACACGTGGGTCTACGACGAGATGGACTGGCCGAGCGGGACGGCCGAGCGGCAGGTGATCGACGCCTACCCGCACCTCGCGCAGCGCTACCTCGACCTCGTCGCGCTCCACATCGACGGGCCGCTCTTCACGTTCCTGGAGGCGCAGGACTCGCGCTACGTCAACACTGGCCCGGCCAACCCCGTCGCGGCCTATGGCGTCCGCACCGAGCAATTCCACGAGGGAATCACGGAAACGATCGACCTCAACAAGAACCTCTCGTTCGAGAACACGATTCCGTGGGAGGTGCCGGAAGGGAAGTGGACGCTGATGTACTTCCTTGAAAAGGAGGCGCCGTGGTACATCGACACGCTCAACCCAGAATCGACCGAGCGCTTCCTCGAACTCACGCACGAGAAGTACAAGGCCGCCGTCGGCGACGAGTTCGGGAAGACCGTGCCGGGGTTCTTCACGGACGAGCCGGCGATGTACTACTTCCAGGTCGGCCTCCAGAACCACGTCGTGCCGTGGAGCCGGCAGATGTTCAAGATCTTCCGCGAGCGGCGCGGCTACGACCTCAAGCCCTACCTCCCGGCGCTCTACACGGACATGGGCGAGCAGACCGCCCAGATCCGCTACGACTTCTGGCACACGCTCACCGAGCAGTACGAGGAGACGTACTACAAGCGGATCGCCGACTGGTGCCACGACAACGGCACGCTCTTCACCGGCCACCTCTTGTTCGAGGAGCTGCTCCGGCTCCAGGCCCGCTGCGAGGGCAACCTCTTCCGCTACCTCCGGCACATGGACGTGATCGGGGTGGACCACCTCTACCCGAAGATCGGCAGCCCGAGCGAGCCGGCCGAGCACGTCGCGCTCAAGATCGGCTCGTCGGCGGCGCACCACTTCGGGAGCGTGCGACTGCTGTGTGAGTCGATGGGCGGGACCTACTGGGACTGCACGCTGGAGCGGATGAAGTGGATGGCGAATTGGGAGTACGTCCTCGGCGTCAACCTCTTCAACAACCACGGCTACCACTACTCCATCGAGGGCGAGCGCAAGCGCGACTGGCCGCCGTCGCAGTTCTACCACCACACCTGGTGGGAGCACTACCCGCAGTTCACCGACTACATGGCGCGCATCAGCCACCTCCTCTCCGGCGGCCGCCATGTGGCGAAGGTGCTCGTGCTCTACCCGATCACGAGCATGTGGACCAACTTCGTCCCCCAGAATCGGGACGCCGCGAGCGCCGCCATCGAGCAGGATTTCAACCACCTCACCGACGCCCTCCTCCGCCTCCACGTCGACTTCGACTACGTGGACGAGGACATCCTCGCCGAGGCCACCGTCGAGGACGGCAAAATCAAGATTCGCGACGAGGCGTTCGAGGTCTTCATCCTCCCGCCGACGACGCACATGAAACCGTCGACGTTCGAGCAAATCAAGCGTCTCGTGGCGAGCGGCGGCAGCGTCATCGCCGACACGCTCCTCCCGCAGCATTTCCTGGAATTGAGTGAGACGGCCCCGGTCTCGCCGAACGGCGAGGCGAAGGACGTCGCCGGCTTCTTCGGGCACGATCCGAACGAACTTCGCGAGCGGTTCGAGAACGGCGAGGCCGGCGAGTTCGCGGTTCACACCAGCACCGGGCCGGACGGGAAGGGCAACGTCGTCGTCTTCACCGGCGGCGGGATGCAGGGCGAGAGCGGCACGATCAGCGACGCCGCCTTCGCCGGACTCCGGCAGGCGCTCGACCACTGCCTCACGCCCGACGTCACGATCAGCGACCCGGACGTGTTCTACCTCCACCGCGTCAAGGACGAGCAACACGTCTACTTCATCACGAACACGAAGCAGGAGGCGCGCGACTGCGTCGAGATCACGTTCGAGCAGGTCGGCCGGCCGGAGCTGTGGAACCCGAACACCGGTGCCACCGAGCCGATCCACGTCTACGACGTCCGCGACGGCCGCCTCGCGATCACGCTCGACTTCCCGCCAAGCGAGGCCCACGTCGTCGTGATCCGCGACGAGCCTGAGTTGCCCCGCGTCGCCGAATCGAACCTCGACGTGGTGGACTTCGACGGCGAAACGGTCGTTGGTTTCCACGAGGGCGGGGAGGAGGTCTTCGCCCGCGTCGGCGACGCCCGCTGGACCGCCGAGGCCCGCGAGCCGCTCGCCGCCATCACGCTGCCCGAGCGCTACGCCTTCCGCACCGAGGAGGACAACGTGCTCCTCGTCGAAACGTGGAAGATGCACACCGACGAGGACGGCCCCGCCGAGAACTTCCATCGCTCCGACTTCGACGACGCCGGCTGGCTCGACGTGACCAACGGCGCGTGGGAGATGCAGCTCCCGCAGGAGCGCGACGAGGCCACCTACCCCGTCACCGTCCACTACCGGACGCGCTTCGAGGTCCGCGACCTCCCCGCCAACCCGCGCCTGATGATCGACGGCTTCCGCGGCGAGTCCTACCGCCTCTGGCTCAACGGTGAGGCCATCACCGACCCCGGCACCCGGAGCTGGCTCGACGCCGAGATCAAGGAGGTGGACATCGCGCCGCACCTCCGCGAGGGCACGAACGTCGTCGCCGTCGGGCTCGTCGTCAACACGAGGACGGAGGGGATGCTGGACCTCCTCAAGATCGTCGGCGACTTCGCGCTCGACGGGTCGAAGGAGGACGGCTGGGCGATCGTCGCGCCGAAGCGCGAGCTCGCCATCGGCGACTGGACGGAGCAGGGGTACCCGTTCTTCTCCGGCACCGGCGTCTACCGCTGCGAGGTCGAAGTCCCCGAGGGGGCCCTCGGCGGTCGCCTCGTGCTCGACGCCGAATGCGGTGAAGACGTGCTCGAAGTCCGTGTCAACGGGAGCGAAGGCCGCGTGGCACCGTGGCACCCGTACCGGCTCGATGTGAGCGACCTCGTCCGGGCCGGCGCGAACACCGTCGAGCTCCGCGTGACGAACACGCTCATCAACATTCTCGAAGGCGTCACGCTCAAGTCCGGCCTGTTCGAGCGACCCACGCTCGTCCACGCCCACCGTTACGAACTCACGCGCTAAGACAGCGTGCGCCTTACCGCACTACGATGAAAGACGGACAGCCAGTCCAGCAACTCGGAGAGAACGGCCGCGGCGGGCGGAAACCGGCGGCGGTGCTCGTCGTCGGGAGCGCGAACATGGACATGGTCGTGTCCTGCGCGCGCTTTCCCGAGCCCGGCGAGACGATCCTGACGGACGATCTCACGATGTTTCCCGGCGGCAAGGGTGCGAACCAGGCCGTCGCGTGCGCGCGGCTTGGAGGCACCGTCCAATTCCTCGGCAAGATGGGGAGTGACGTGTTTCGACCGCGCCTGCTCGAAAGCCTCGAAGCGGACGGAATAGACACGAATCACGTGCTCGTGGACGCCGAGTCCTCGACGGGCGTAGCCCTCATCACGGTCAACGGCGAGGGCGAGAACCAAATCGTCGTCGTCTCCGGGAGCAACATGCGACTGACACCGGAGGATGTCGAAGCCGAGCGGGCGCTGTTCGACGAAGCCGATGTGGTCTTGTTGCAACTGGAAATCCCGGTCGAGACCGTCGCGAAGGCGGCGGCGCTGGCGAAGGCGGCGGGGGCGACGGTCATCCTCAACCCGGCCCCGGCGTGCGAGCTCCCCGAGTCGCTGCTGCGGAATGTGGACATCCTCACGCCGAATGAGTCCGAGGCTGCCCAGCTCACCGGCATTCGCGTCACTGACCGGGCTACGGCCGAGGTCGCCGCGCGGAAGCTCCGTGCGCAGGGGGTCCAGCACGTCGTCGTGACGCTCGGGGCGGACGGGGCCCTCCTCGTGACAGGCGATGCGCCTTTCGCGCCGGCCGAGCGCGTCGAGCACGTGCCGGCACGGGAGGTGCAGGTCGTGGACACCACCGCCGCCGGTGACGCCTTCAACGGCGCGCTCGCCTACGCCCTCGCCGCCGGGCGCGATCTTGACGACGCCCTCGCGCTCGCAAACACCGTCGCCGCTTACGCCGTCACGCAGCGCGGGGCTCAGACCTCGATGCCAGCGATGGCGGATCTGGCGGCTGTAGAAATCGCCGACGCTGGTTAGCACAAACGTTTGCCTCATGAAGAAGATCGGCACGCTCAACACGCACCTCTCCCGTGTCATCGCGCAGATGGGGCACACCGACTGCCTCGTCGTCTGCGACTGTGGCCTTCCCATCCCTCGTGAGCATGAGGTCGTGGACCTCGCCCTCCGCCCCGGCCTTCCCGGCTTCCTCGACACCCTCGATGTGATCCTCGAAGAGCTGGAGGTGGAGAAGGTCGTGATCGCCGATGAGCTCGTGGCGGGCGGCAACGGCGTCTATCACGGACTGATGGAGCGATTGAAAGGGACGGCCGTCGAGCGCGTCCCGCACGAAGAGTTTAAGCGGCTCGCGAACGAGAACGGCAACACGGCCTACGTCCGCACCGGCGAGGCCACGCCCTATGCCAACGTCATCCTCTGCTCTGGCGTCACCTTTTAACCTTGCTCTCTATGCAATACCGACCCTTCGGCAACCTCGGCTGGGATGTCTCGGCCATCGGCTTCGGCGCGTGGGCGATTGGCGGCGATATGTGGGGTCCACAGGACGACGATGAATCCGTCCGTGCCCTCCACACCGCGCTTGATCGCGGCGTCAACTTCATCGACACGGCGCAGGGCTACGGCAAGGGGCACAGCGAGGAGATCATCGGCCGCGTGCTCGCCGAGCGGGGCGGCGACGAGATCTACGTCGCGACGAAGGTGCCGCCGCGCCCCGGCTACGGCTGGCCTCCACCGCTCGACGCGGATGCGAACGACGTCTTCCCGTCCGACTATATCATCGAGGCGTGCGAGCAGTCGCTGCGGCGGCTCGGCCGCAATCATCTCGACGTGTACCAGTTCCACACGTGGGTGCCTGGCTTCAACGTGCAGGATGAGTGGAAAGAGACGATGGCGAAGCTGAAGCAGCAGGGGAAGATCCGTGCCGTCGGCGTCTCCGTGCCGGACACGACGCCGGCGAACGTGATCGGCTCGCTCGCCGAGGGCACGGTCGATGCGGTGCAGGTGATCTACAACCTCTTCGACCGGGTGCCCGAGTGGAACCTGTTCCCCGCGTGCGAGCGGCACGGCACGGCCGTGATCGTCCGAGTGCCCTTCGACGAGGGCGCGCTCACCGGCAAGTTCACTGCAGAGACGACGTTCCCCGAGGGCGACGTACGTCGGCACTACTTCCGGGGCGAGAACCTCCGCGAGACGGTCCGCCGCGTCGAGGAGATCCGAGCGTTCAAAGACCGGCGTCATCCCGATCTGGCGATGGCCGAATACGCCCTCCGGTTCAGCCTCAGCCACCCCGCAGTCAGCACCGTGATCCCCGGCATGCGCAACCCCCGGCAGGCCGAGATGAACACGGCCGCCGGCGATGCCGACGCGCTCAGCCCCGAGGAGCGCGCCGAGCTGCGCGCCTTCGCGTGGCGAAAGGATTTCTGGAATGAAGAGGTCGAGGCGGGTGCCCCCGCTGAGGCATGATCCCCTCCCCACCGCTCCCCAATGACGCTCCGAATGAACGCGCCCCTTCGCACCGCTCTTGCCGCCCTCATCGGCTGCCTTCCCGTCACGGCGCTCGCGCAGTCGTCCGCTCTGCCGCTCGACTCTCTTCTCTACGGCGAGCTCATGCGGCCCGAAGGGGCCACTTACTACCACACCCCGCTCGGGCTCTGCGAAGACTACCCCGAGGAGACGACGACGGCGGCGGTCTACACCAACGACTTCGAACTCCTCGAAGAGACCGGCATCGACCTCCTCCGCATCTCGTTCGGCTGGGACGGCATTGAGGCGGAGGAGGACACGTACGACTGGCTGTTCTGGGACGACTTCGTCGAGACGGCCGTGGACGAGTACGGGATCACGCTCATCCCCTACGTGATGTACACGCCGAAGTGGGCCGCGACAAATCAAGACGAGAGCTATTACTGGCGCTCTCCGCCGAAGGACTACGCCGAGTTCGGCGAGTTCGTGTTCGACCTCGTCACCCGCTACAAGGACCGGATCAAGACGTGGGAGCTGTGGAATGAACCGGACATCGAGTGGTTCTGGACGGGGACGGTAGAGGAATTCGCCCCCTTTATCAAAGCGGGGGCCGAGGCCGTCCGCCGCGCTGATCCTGAGGCGACTATCGTCTTCGGAGGGATCGCGCACGACCCGGATTTCCTGCTGGCCCTATTTCGCGACCACGGTGTGAGCGAGGTCGTGGACGTAGTCAACATGCACAACTACAACGAGACGTGGTCGGCGCGGCCGGTCGAGGACATCGGGGCCTACATCCGCCGCGTGAGCGAGATCGTCGAGCGCTACGGCGACGGGCAGGCGCTGTGGATGGCCGAGGTCGGATACAGCACCTACCGTAACGGTGCCGACGTGTCGGGCGAGAATCTCGCCTACTACGCCTACGAGCACACACCCGCCTTCCAGGCCGTCCAACTCGTTCGCACCGTCACCGCCGCCCTCGCCACCGACAAGCTCTCGGCCCTGGCCTGGTACGAGATCAAGGACCTCCCGCCCGCCGAGGAGGTCATCGGCGACACGAACAACCGCAGCCTCGGCGTCGCCAACAACGACCACACGCTGAAGCCGGGCGCGCACGCGCTCGCCTTCGTCAACCGCTTCTACGGCGAGCCGATGCGCTCGCTCGACCGCGAGGTGATCGTGCCCCGCACGCCTGACTCCGACATCGTCGTCCACGCCTTCGAACAGGAGGATGGCGATGTGCTCCTCACCGCGTGGCTGCAGACCCGCCGCGTCGGCGAGCAGAACGACGTGGGGGAGGGGATACATCAGGACACGCGTCGGGAGACGGTCGAGGTCGCCGTGCCGCGCGATCTCGCCGGAGCCGCCACCCGCTACAACGAGTTGGGGGAGTCCACACCCCTCGCGGACGTGCGGCGTGAGAGCGGCCGGACCACGGTTCCGCTCACGCTTGAGGGCGGCCAGGTCGTCCTCATCCACCTCGCCAAGTAAGCGTTATGCCTGTAAAGTCGCAGCGCATGACTTCGGAGAACTTCGCCCGTTACGGCCGCGTCGCCTGCCTTTCCGATGCCGCGCCGACCGCCGAGGACGCTACGTTCCGCTACTGGTCCGATGCCGCGCATTACGGCATCGACGGCGAGACGGAGATCGGATTCTGCACCGTCTATCGACAGGACGAGCCTGCCGTGACGTGGATGGAGCGGCACGACCGGACGCCCGAACTCCTCATCCCTATCGACGGGCCGTTCCTGCTCCCGGTGATGGGGGAGGACGAGCGCGCCGAGGTCGAGGTGTTCGAGGTACAGCCCGGCGAGGCCGTCGTGATCGGGCAGGGCGTGTGGCACAGCGCCTGCCGCCCGGCAGACGGCGACGCCGCCACCTACTTCGTCATCTTCCGGCGCGGGACGCCGCGGGAGGACGTCATCAAGAAAGACATCGCCTCCACCGCCGTCGCCCCCTGACCGTATGCCTATCCCTCTCTCTTCCGAGCGCATCCAGCTCATTTTGGACGACGACCCGCTCGGCGTTGCCGCCCTCACCCACTACGCTGCAGGCAAGACTGTCTGCAGTGGAGGGCGGCAACACTTTTTGATGCGGCTGCCGAACCGCCCCTCCGACCCCGTCTTCCTTCGCGCCGTGTCGGAGGTCGAGGCGAACGAGCAGGCCGCCGTGTTCACCGTCGCGGACGACAGCGGGGACTATCGGGCCCGTGTGACGATCCGGCCGACCGACGAAGGGTTACGGTTCCACATCGAGGCCTCGGCGCCAGAGCCGATCTGGATGGTGGAGTGGAAGCTCTCCGGGCTGGAACTACACGAGGTCGTCGTGCCCGCGCTCGGCGGGCAAGCGCTCGGGGCGAATATGCCGGCCGAGCAGCCTGTCGCCTACAAGTACCCGTTTTGGTGGAACGCGCAGTTCGCCCTCGGCGAGATCGGCGGCGGCGACGGCCTCTGGCTCCGCACGACCGACGCCGAGCCGCGCTTCAAGCTGCTCCGCGTCCACAAAGTAGAAGGGGAGGAAGACCTGTTCGCCCTCGGGCTCGGCTTCGAGGCCGACGCCCCGGTCACGTCTCCCACGCTGGAGGCGACGTGGACGCTCGACGGCTACAGCGGCGGCTGGCAGGCGCCGGTCGAGATCCACCGCCGCTGGCTGGAGGGGACGTTCGACCTCGTCCCGTACCGCGAGCACCCCCACTTCCCCGAGTGGGCCGACCGGATCGACTTCGTGCTCGAAATATGGGGGATGCGGAAGGATCAGGGCCGCCCCGGCCACACCTTCGCCGACGTCATCGAGCGCATCGAGGCGTTCGCCGACAAGCACCCGCCGGAGCGGACGCTGCTCTACCTCCCCGGCTTCGCCGAGGGTGGCATCGACGACAAGATCCCCGACTACGAGCCCGGCCCGATGCTCGGCGGGCGCGACGGCTTCCGGCGGCTCGTGGACCGCGCGCACGACCTTGGCTACCGAGTGATGATCCACACGAACGTCCTCGGGATGACGTATTCCCACCCTCGCTTCCCCGAGTTCGAGCAGTACCAGGTCGTCGATCCCTTCGGGCGTCCGCAGGGGTGGGGCAACGACCTCGACGGTGACTGGCTCGCTGAGCCGTACTTCGCCTACATCAACCCCGGCGCCGAGGCCTGGGGCGAACTGATGGAGCAGACGCTCGGCGGCCTCATCGAAGATTTCGGCCTCGACGCCGTCTTCCTCGACCAGACCCTCCTCGCTTTCAACGACAGCCGGGGTCCGAACTTCGTCACCGGCATGCGCGGCCACATCGAACGCCTCCAGCGTGCCTACCCCGGCGTACTTTTCGCAGGGGAAGGGTTGAACGAACAGGTGCTCCCGGCACTCCCCCTCGCCCAGATCCACGGCCTCGACTCCATCGCCGAGGTGCACGGGGTGGAAGGCGCGACGCCGTGGCGGCGCGTGCATCCGGTCTCGACCGCGCTCTTCGGGACGTACACGAAGTTCGTCGCCCACCTCCTCACGAAACACCCCACCAGCGCCGAGTTCGAGCGGCAGGAAACCGCCTACGCCGACCTCGGCGTCGTCCCGGCCCTCGTGCTCTACCGGCGCTCCCACGGCCTCGACGGTCCTGCTGTGGACGCTATGCTCGACCGCGCCGACCGCCTCACCTCCGACATTCCCGCCCCCTCTGATTCATGAAGATCGGATTCCTCACCGCCTGCATGCCCCAGACCCCGCTCGACGAGATCGTCCCGTGGGCGGCCGAGCAGGGGTTCGACACGCTCGAACTCGCGGCGTGGCCTTACGACTCGACGCGCGACTACCAGGCCAGCCACGTCCGCGCCGAGCGCTTTACGGAGGACGACGCCGAGCGTGTGAAGGACCTCTTCGCCGAGCACGACCTCGGTATCTCCGCGATGGCCTACTACGACAACAACCTCCACCCGGATGAGGCGCAGCGCAAGGAACACCTCAACCACGTGCGGAAGGTGATCGACGCGGCGGCTCTCCTCGGCGTGGACCGCGTGGGCACGTTCGTCGGCGGGCGGCCCGCGCGGCCGCAGGTCATCATGAAAGAGGTGGGGGCGATCTTCCGCGAGATCGTTCGCTACGCCGAGGACCGAGGGGTGCGGGTGATGGTCGAGAATTGCCCGATGGAGAACTGGGTGCAGTTTGGGCTACCCGGCAACTACGCATGGTCGCCGGAGTTGTGGGACGCGCTGTTCGATGAGGTCCCGAGCCAAAACTTCGGGTTGAACTTCGACCCGTCGCACCTCCTCTGGCTGGGGATCGACTACCTGCAGGCGACGCGTGACTACGCCGACCGCATCTTTCACGCCCACGCTAAGGACGCCGAGGTTCTCCCCCAGGGGCGGCAGCGCTACGGCATCCTGGCGCAGCAACTCACCGACGACGTGTGGACGTCAGGCTGGTGGCGCTACCGGATGCCGGGCAGCGGCGAGGTGGACTGGCAGGCGTTCATCGGGACGCTGCGGGAGGTCGGCTACGACGACGTGCTCTCCATCGAGCACGAGGACCCGGAGTACGAGGGGTCCGTCGCCGAGATCAAAGAGGGCCTCCGGTTAGGCCAGGAGCACCTCGCGCAGTTCGTATAACGGCGGGGCGCTTGTTTCGCAACGGCCGGGAGTATAGCTTGCTCGTGCTTGCGCAAACGTTTGTGCTCATCCCTTCGCTCCGCCATCACCTATCACGTCTGCCACCGCCTACCCCTTTTCCCGCCCTTGCCGATGCGTGACGTCCTGACCTCCGAATACGTCCCCTACGGCTCGCAGTACTACCGCGCCCCCTCGCCCCGCCCCGAGGACTGGGAGCGCGACCACCAGCGCATGGCCGACCTCGGCTTCACGATGGTGAAGTACTGGCTCCAGTGGCGCTGGAACCACCCCGAGGAGGATCGCTTCGACTTCAGCGATATCGACCGGCTGATGGACATCGCCGAGGCCCACGGCCTCCGCGTGATGCTCAACACGATCGTGGATGTCGCGCCGGCGTGGATCTACCGGAAGTACCCCGACGCCTCGATGATCACGCGCGACGGGCAGGAGATCGGGCCTCAGACGCAGCCGCACCGGCAGATCGGCGGGCTTGGGCTCTCGCTTTGCCACGTCGAGGCGCAGGAGCACTGCTTCCGCTGGCTCCGCGCCGCCATCGAGCGCTACAGCGATCACCCCGCCCTCGCCATCTGGAACGTCGGCAGCGAGCCGGAGCTGACGCAGTCGATGTCCGAGATGCGGAAGTGGGCCGACGCCGCCGAGAAGATCGGCGACATGCTCGACTTCAACCCGCACGCCCGGACGGCCTTTCGCCAGTGGCTCGCTGAGAAGTACGACAGCATCGACGCGCTCAACGTCGCGTGGAATCGGAACTACCAGCGCTTCGACGAGGCCGAGATCCCGCGCACGCGCAACACCTTCAACGACCTCGTGGACTGGCGGATGTTCTTCGTCCACGTCCTCGGCGAGCACGTCCGCCGCCGGTTCGAGATCGCCGAGGAGGTCGATGCCGGGCGGCATCCGCTAATGTGCCACCACGTCTTCCTCCAGGGCTTCCCCACCGTCTCCACGGCCAACGATCCGTGGAACGTCGGGCAATACGGCGACCTCCACGGGATCACGCAGATGGACGACCCGATGATGTCGGATGTCGTCCGCTCGTGCGCACGCGGCAAGCCGGTGATCTCGGCCGAGATGCTCATGCTCATGGGCTACACGCTCGACCTCCCCGAGACGATCTCGGCCGACGACATCAAGCGCCACGTCTTCACCGGCCTCGCTGCCAACCTCAAGGGCTTCCTCTTCTGGCAGTACCGCCCCGAAACCCTCGGCCGCGAAGCGCCGACGTGGGGCCTCGCCCACCTCGACGGCTCCTCGACGCCGTGGCTCGAAAGCTTCGCCGAGATAGGCCGCGTGCTGCAGGAGCACGCTGGGTTCGTGCTCGACTCTGCGCCGAAGCCGGCTGAGGTCGCCGTGCTCTACAGCCCCGAGAACCAGGTGTTCGCCTGGGCCTCGACGGGGAACGAGAAGAGCGCGACCGATTCGATCCTCGGCGTCCACCGCGCGCTCTACGAGCGGAACCACGTCGTGGACCTCCTGCACCCGAAGGACTTCACCGATGGCAGCGACGTGCTCGATCAGTTCCGCGTGATCGTCGTGCCCTTCCCGTACTACCTCTCCGCACAGATCGCCGCTCGGCTGAAGGACTGGGTCGCAGCCGGCGGCGTGCTCGTCGGCGAGGCGTATTTCGGCGGGTGGGAAGTCGAAGAGGGGCGGCACCACACGACGCTGCCGGGCTACGGGCTGCACGAGGTGTTCGGCGTGCGGCAGAAGAACGCGGAGCCTGCGAGCGAGCACGCGTACACCGTCGTGCAGGGCGTGACACGGGCGTCAGAGCAGGCAGCCATCCGCACTGGGATCACCGAACTCGTGGACGGCAGTGGCTTCGTCGCGTCGCAGACGTTCGATCCGACCGATGGCCTCGGACAGGTCGAGATTGTGGCGACGGAGGAGCTGCCGTATTTCCCGAAAGGGCGGAAGGCCTATGGCGCGCTCGTCAAAGAGACGTTCTTCGTCGAGGGCGCCGACGTGCTGGCGACGTACGTCGACGGCGAGCCGGCGGTCACGCGCCACGCCTACGGCGACGGGCAGGCGATCCTGATCGGCTCGTACGTCGGGCTGCTTCTCCAGCGGAAAAACGTCACGGCGAACGCCGATCTCTTGGCCGGGCTCGTCGAGCACGCCGTCCATCTGGAGCGGCCCTCAACGGTCGGCGACGGCCGCGTCCGTGTGGACTTGCTCACCCACGAAGACGACGCGATGCTCATCGTGCGCAACCTCGAACAACGGACGGTGACAGCGGCCGTGACGGTGCCGGGGCTGTCGGTAGGCACGTACGCCGAAGTGTTCGACGGCGAGTCCATCGAGGCCACAGCGGCCGGGGACGGCGCCGTACTGACCGTCACCCTCAACCCGGACGAGGTGCGAGTCTACCGTGGCTGACGCAACGCCGAGCGTAACGGTCCCGCACGTCCGGTGGAACTTCACTCTCAACGTGTTGGACGGCGCCTTCTTCTCGTTCGGGCTCAGCTTCGCCTCGGCGGCGACGGTGCTGCCCGTGTTCGTGCAGCGGCTCGGTGGGAGCACCGTCGCCGTCGGACTGATACCGGTGGTGTGGGCAGTGGGGTTGAACTTGCCTCAACTCCTCATCGCGAACCATGCGCAGCAGGTTTCCTCGAAAAAAAGGCTCCTGTTAGTAACAGCGATGATCCAGCGGTTGCCGTGGCTGCTGCTGGCAGTCGGGACACTGTTGGTCGTGGACGGTGTGCACTCAACGGTCGGACTCGTGGTGTTCTTCGTGGCGTTCGGCCTCGCCGCCGTCGGCGGCAGCCTGAACATGCCTGTCTGGTTCGACTTTGTGGCGAAGGTGACGCCGGTGCGGATGCGGGGGCGGCTCTTCGCGGTGCGAACGATTGTCGGGTCGCTGTTCGGCATCGTCGGGGGTCTGGGAGTGGCGTGGGTACTCGACGCGGTGGTGTATCCCCTCAACTTCGCCCTCCTGTTCGGCCTCGCTTTCGTGGCGATGATAGTCTCTTACGGGGCGCTCATGCTGCTGAAGGAGGGCGAGCGCGACGTGCCACGTCGCCGGATCGAATACGGGGTGTTCCTGCGCCTGTTGCCCCGCATCCTCCGGCGTCAGCGGAACTACCGCAATTTCCTGATCGGCGACGCACTCTTCGTGATGTCGAGTGTGTCGAGCGCGTTCTTCACCGTGGATGCCATCGCCCAGTTCGGCCTGCCGGAGAGCTACGCCGGACGCTTCACGATCGTGATGGCGGCGGCGTCCGTCGTAGCGAGCCCGCTGTTCGGGTACCTCGGCGACCACCGTGGTCACCGGCTTAACCTCGTGCTCGGGGCTGCGCTGGCAGCGATGGCGTCGGCCCTCGCCCTTGTCGCGCCGAGCGCCGAGGTGTACATGCTCGCCTTCGTGCTCTCCGCCTTCACGCTCGTGCTCCGCAGCATCTCCCGGCTGCCCATCGTCGCCGAGCTGTGTGCCGAGGAGGATCGGCCGACCTACGTCGCGCTCAGCAACGTGCTCACGGCGCCGTTCGCGCTCGCGGGCGTCGCGGCGGGGTGGGTCGCCGGCCGGTTCGGTTACGACGCCGTGTTCGCCGGGACGGCCGTGGTGGGCGCGCTCGCGGCGTACTGGATGCTGGAGTACGTCCGTGAGCCTCGCGGCGACACACCCCGCCCGCCCTCTATTCTCCCAACGCCCACGAGGTGATCTCATGCGCACGACCGACCGCCGCTCGTTTCTTAAGGCCTCTGCGCTGGCTGGTGCCGGCCTCACACTCGCTCCGGCCGTGTTTGGGGCACCGACGATCCTGATGCCACGCCGGACGAGGTTGCGGACTGCCGCCGGTACGCTCGCCTTCCGCCCCACGTACGTCCAGAAGGGGCAGGGCCCGAACCTCCTCGACTGGGCGTACGCCTCGGATTCGAAGTGGGATGCGTTCCATTCCGACATCGCCGCCTCGCCCGAAACCGGCGTCGTGATCTCCGACGCGGAAGGGCAGGAGCGCTTCGGCATCAACGTCCGCTGGAACGTCGAGGGGTTCGGGTACACGTTCATCACGGCCGACAACGGCGGCGAGATGTACACGCTCCCGCCGGACGGGCAGACGCACGAGTTGAACCTCAACGTGGAGCTCGCGAAGAGCCGCGTGATGCGCAACCGCCGCCGGCTGGCGCAGCACACGCAGAGCGGCTGGCGGCCGTCGCGGGAGACACAGGGCTTCCTCGACCTATCCGAGGGCTACTACGACGATCTCCAGACGATCTCGGCCGATACGACACGCGGCGCGCTCGCGCAGCAGGCCCTCCGCTACGCCCTCTGGGGCGGCGAGATGATGGAGTTAGAGAAGGCCCGACACGCCATAGCCCAGCGTGGCGCCCGCTCTGACTTCTTCTTCGGCTGCGACGCCCGCTCGTTCTACCACATGAGCCCCAACGTCTTTCTCGATGAGTTCGAGGAGCTGTTCGACTACGCCACCGTCACCTACTACCTCAAGACCGCCACCCAGGGCCTCTCCGACTTCGAGCCTACCGAGGACGCCGAGGAGTTCGACACGCGCGACGTCATCGTGAACCGGCTCCGCGGCCGCGGCATCGCCGTCGAGGGGCGCCCGCTGTTCTGGCCGTACAAGACCGTGACCCCGGACTGGCTGCGCCACAAGTCGTACGACGACCTCCGCCGCTACGTCGAGCGGCACGTCCGCGAGGTTGTCGGTCACTACGGCGATCGGATGTACGCGTGGGAGGTCGTCAACGAGTTCCACGACTGGGCCAACGAGGTGCAGATCACGCCCGATCAGGCCGTCGAGCTGACAAAGCTTGCCTGTGACGTGGCGAAGGACACGAACCCCAACGTCCACCGCCTCATCAACAACTGCTGCCCCTACGCGGAGTACGTCCAACTCAAGAAGTGGAACGAGATCGACGCGATCTACCCGCAGCGGACGCCGTGGGAGTTCCTCCGCGACCTCGACGATGCGGGTGTAGACTTCACGATCACCGGGCAGCAGATGTACTTCCCGTACCGCGACCTCCAGGACATCGTCGTCCTCGTCGAGCGATACGAGCAGTTCGGTCGCCCCGTGCAACTCACCGAAGTCGGCGCCTCGTCCGGCCCGTCGAAGCGCTCCGTGTTCGACGAGTCGCTCGACTTCCCGACCGAGCCGTATCCCTGGCACCGGCCGTGGGACGAAGAACTACAGGCAGACTGGATGGAGGGCCTCTATACGCTCGCCTACAGCAAGCCGTGGATCGAGGCCTGCAACTGGTACGACTTCCTCGACGGGCAGGCGTGGATCAAGAACGGCGGGCTCGTCAGCAACGCACAGGGGGAGCGGAAGCCGGTATTCCACCGGCTGAAAGCATTGCAGGAGCAGTGGAACGCGCGCCCTTAATCCCTCGAACCGCCCCCGGGCCTGAGCCCCGATGCCATGAACTCCTCGGATCGTAGAAGCTTTCTCAAGCGAGCGGCCCTCGCGGGTGCGGGCCTCGCGTTCGCCCCCGCCGCGTTCGGTGCGCCGACGATTCTGACGCCACGCCGGACGCGGCTCCGGACCGCCGCCGGCACGCTCCGCTTCCAACCGCACTTCGTGCAGGAAGGGCGCGGGCCGTACCTCCTCGACTGGGCCTACGCCTCGGACACGAAGTGGGACGCCTTCCACTCCGACATCAGCGCCTCGCCGCAGAAGGGCGTGACGATCTCCGACGCGGCCGGGCAGGAGCGCTTCGGGATCGATGTGAAGTGGTTCGTGGAGGGTTTCGGCTACCTCTTCATGACCGCCGACAACGGGGGCGACTTCTACGCGCTCCCGCCGGATGGGCAGACACGCGACTTCAACCTCAACCACGAGCTGGCGAAGAGCCGCGTGATGCGCAACCGCCGTCGCCTCGCTGCTTTCAGTGCCGACGGCTATAGGCCCTCCCGCGAAGTGCAGGGCCATCTCGATCTTTCTGAGGGCTACTTCGAGGACGTGCAGAAGGTGCAGGGCGACGAAGCGAAACGCGGCGCGCTCGCGCAGCAATCGCTCCTCTACGCCCTCCGCGGCGGCGAGATGCTCGAACTTGACCGGGCCGAGCACGTCATCGCCCGCCGCGGCCCGCGCCCTGAGTTCTTCTTCGGCTGCGACGCCCGCGCGTTCTACCAGATGGAGACGCCGGAGCTGTTCATGGACCGCTTCACCGACGTGTTCGACTTCGCCACCGTCACCTACGTCTGGACCCACGAGGGCGTGATCGGCGACTTCGAGCGGACGGAGGATGCCTACAATTTCGAGTTCCGCGACGCCCTCGTGAACCGGATGCGGCAGCACGACATCGTCGTCGAGGGCCGCCCGCTCCTCTGGTTCCACACGTGGGTCACGCCCGAATGGGTCGAGGCGAAGTCGTTCGACGAGCTCAAGCGCTACACCGAGAAGCACGTCCGCACGACGGTCGAGCACTACGGCGACGAGGTCTGGGCGTGGGAGATCGTCAACGAGTTCCACGACTGGGCCAACGATGTCCAACTCGATCCCGACCAGATCGTCGAGCTGACGAAGCTCGCCTGCGACGTGGCGGCGGACGCCGCGCCGAACGTCGGCCGGCTCGTCAACCACTGCTGCCCGTTCGCCGAGTACGTCCAGATGGGGCAGTATTCCGGCTGGCCCGATCAGTCCGCGCAGCACCCGCAGCGGACGCCGTGGGAGTTCACGCGCGACCTCGTGGAGGCCGGCGTGGACTTCACCCACATCGGGCAGCAGCTGTACTTCCCCGAGCGCGACCTCCAGGACTCGATCCTGCTCGTCGAGCGGTTCCAGGCGTTCAACAAACCCGTCCACCTCTCCGAGGTCGGCTGCCCCGGCGGGCCGACGGAGCGCTCCGTCAAGCTCGACACCGTCCCCATCCCCGACGGCCCCTACGCGTGGCACCGACCGTGGGACGAGGACACGCAGGCCGACTGGCTCGAAGGCATCTATACCCTCGCCTACAGCAAGCCGTTCGTCGAGGGCGCGCATTGGTTCGACTTCGTGGACCCGCACTTCTACATCCCGAGCGGCGGCCTCCTCCAATCTCCTAAAGGCGAGCCGAAAGAGGGGTACCGCCGGCTTCAGGCGCTCCAGCGCCGGTGGGGTGTCGGCCCCGCTCGCGACAGCGCGCCCTCCACGGGCAGCGGTGCGGCCGGGAGCGTCGGCTCTACGGGCGGTAGCGCGTGCACGACCTGCTAGCCACGACTCTCCAAGCGACCTGTTTCTATGAGCTATTCCCGACGCACCTTTCTCAAAACCGGCGCGGCTGGTACCGCCGCCTCCCTCGTCACCGGCCCGGCGGCCTGGGCGAGCGCGCTCCGCTCGCGCGCCGACCTCGTCCTGCGGCCCTACCCGCACCCGCTGATGCCGGCGCTCGAGTGGGCCTATGCCACGACGCCCGACGGCGACGCCTTCAAATCCCCCATCGAGATCACGCAAGAGGGGATCGTCGTGCCCGAGACGGTGGGCGCGCGGCCGTTCGCCGTCAACGCGAAGTGGTACGTCGAGGGCTTCGGGTTCGTGTGGCTGGAGGCCGACAACGCCGGGCAGTTCTACACGGCCGACGACTTCCGGGGCGAGCGCGTGCGCAACCTCAACGTCGAGTTCGCCCGGAGCTACGTCGCCCGCAACGCCGCGACGATGGCGCGGTATGCAGGGACGGGGACGGGCTTCTCTTCCGAGGTCCACGGGCTCCACGACATGGCGCAGGAGCTGCTGGAGACCGCCGAGCGGCAGGGCGGCGAGGCGGCCGGGGAGACGGCAAATCAGTCGCTGCTCTACGCGCTCTGGGCAGGGGAGAAGACCGAGCTGGAGCACGCCTATTCCGTACTCGCCCAGCCGCGAACTGGCGAGTTTCACTTCGGCTGCGAGACGCGGCAGTACATCTGGGCGAAGTCGGAGGCGATGACGGAGCGGTTCGAGGACGTGTTCAACTTCGCCACCGTCACGCACTATGTGTGGGATACGTGGTACCCCGTGTTCGAGCCCTCGGAGGGCGTGTACCGGTGGGGGATCAAGGACGACATCGTGGACTGGCTCGTCGAGCAGGGGATCACCGTCGAGGGACGCCCGCTCGTCTGGTTCCACCCCGCCGTCACGCCGGAGTGGCTGAAGGCGAAGTCGTTTTCCGAGGTGAAGTCATACGTCGAGAACCACGTCCGCAATCTCGTCGGCCACTACGGCGATAAGGTGCTGCACTGGGAGGTCGTCAACGAATACCACGACTGGGCGAACATCCACGACTTCACGCCGGAGCAGATCACCGAGGTCGTCCGCCTCGCCTGCGAGACGACGCACGAGGTGAACCCCCGCGTCAACCGGCTCATCAACAACTGCTGCCCCTACGCCGAGTACGCCGCCGACGGGTACACCGCCCACGGCTCCGGCCTCCGCCCGCTCCGCACCCCGCGCCAGTTCGTCGCCGACCTCGTCGAGGCCGAGGTGCCGTTCGAGACCGTCGGCGTCCAGATGTACTTCCCCGAGCGCTCGCTC
>JBBSMX010000020.1:0-44648 GCA_038232935.1 Rhodothermales bacterium
GTCGAGCGGCTCGTGGGGTGGCTCAAGGAGCACCGGAGCCTCGCGACGCGGTTCGACAAAACGGCAGCGTCGTTCTTGGCGATGGTGAAGCTGGCCTGCATCCGGCGGCTTCTCCGCGCCGCGTTTCCGTACACAGCCTAGTCGAGATCTCGTGGGCGAAATGGTTGGCTGGGGGAGTGTACTAATGGTGCCGGTCTATGGGCTGGCCGCGATGAAGTGGGTTTACCGCGGGGATGGGTTGAGATCAGGCTGAGGTGGCTCGCGCTGATGAACCTGTACTACGGCGCGCTGATGCTGGGCATGGCGGCCGTCCTCAGCGTGGCCTTTCTGCTGCTGTGAGGGGATCGAGACGAGAACCGTCGCGTATGACTGGTCCCCTCTCTTTTCACCCTGCCTTTCCTGTTATGGCTTCTCGGAACCTCTCGCTGGCTCTCGCTGCACTCGTACTGCTCGCTGCCGCAGGCTGCCAACTCGAAAAACGCTCCGACCGTTCGGACGAGGGCGTTCCCGCCACGCGCACATCCGACTCCGAGGTCACCGTGTTCGGCGGGTACGAGCCGCCGCCGACTGAGGCCGACATCGATCAGGGCCGCCGCGATACGTCGTGGCGCGGCTTTACGATGGGCGACACGGACTTCCGCGTGGATACGACGACCACGACATCGAGGTCGGACACGATGGGAGTCCGCACGCCGCGCCCGGTCCGCGTAGACTCCGCGGCCTATGCCCGCGCCCTACGTCTCCCGCTCTCCGGTGACACCGACGGGCCGTCTGTTACCTACACGCAGATCCTCCTCGACCGCGCCCGCTTCTCGCCCGGCCAGATCGACGGGAAGTGGGGGCAGAACACGGAGAAGGCGATCTTCTGGCTCCAACGCCGCGAAGGGCTCCCCGCGAGCGGCACGCTCGACCGGGCCACGCTCCGGCGGCTCGTCCAACTCGCCGAGGCCCCAGCGATGCCCGAGGCGCTCGTCGTCCTGCACACGCTGACGGCGGACGAGGTCGAAGGGCCGTTCCAGCCCATCCCCGACGATCCCTACGCACAGGCAGAGATGGACCGCCTCGGATATACGAGTCTGAGCGAGAAGCTCGGCGAGGCGTTCCACGCCGCTCCGGCCCTCCTCCGGTCACTCAACCAGAACCGTTCGCTCGACAGCCTGAGCGCGGGGGACACACTCCGTGTTCCGTCACTTTCGCCGCGTGAGCGTTCCGGAGCGGGGGCCGCCGCGCGCCTCGTCGTCTCGGACGGCGGGCGCTACCTCCACGCCCTCGACGCGACTGGGCGAATCATCTACCACTTCCCCGCCGTGCTCGGGGCTTCCTACGACCCCTCGCCGACCGATACCCTCGAGATCACGAGCGTCGTGGATTACCCCGGCTGGCACTACCAGCCTAGCATCCTCGCCCACGTGGACGACAGCGAAAAGGACGCGCACATTCCGCCCGGCCCGAATAACGCCGTCGGCGTGGAGTGGATCGGGCTCTCGAAAGAGCACTACGGCATCCATGGCACGGCTGAGCCCGCTACCATCGGGCATACCGTATCGGCAGGGTGTGTCCGCCTCACAAACTGGGATGCGCAGACACTCTCGCGTCTCGTGAGTACCGGCACGCCCGTAGCCTTCCGCGACGTGAATGGGTCGGGTGCCCAGCCCTCGGCTCCTGCGACCTCGACCCCGGCAGACACGGCGGCGGCGGACACGACCTCGGCCTGAGTCCCGCTCGCTCCTGTGTGGTCAGTCGCTGTGCAGGAGCGGGTAGGGGTTGACCGGCTCGCCGTCCCAGAACTGCGTCGAGTCCGCGACGGTCCAGATGGCGAAGTGGAGGTGGGTGTTGCCCGGCGCGGCGTTCCCGCTGTCCCCGACCGTAGCGATCTGTTCGCCCCGCGCGACGGTCTGCCCGGCGGCGAGGCCGGGATGGTAGCTGTCGAGGTGCGCGTAGTAATAGACCGTGCGGCCGTCCGGGGCGAGTTGGTAGATCGTCAGGCCGCCTCGCTCGCTCGTGAACAGCCGGAGGATGCGGCCGGGGGCCGCAGCCAGCACCGGCGTCCCACGCGGGGCGAGGATGTCGATGGCGTTGTGGACACGGCCTTTCCCCCGCGCGTCGGAGTACGTGTCGAACAACTCGTCCGGCGCGATATCCTTCACCGGGACGACGAGGCTGGAAGCAGGCGCGAGGATGGATGGGGCCGCGGTGCCTTCGACCTCGACACTCGGAGGGTTTGCGCGCGGATTCGGTGCGGCGGAGTCGGGCGGAGCCGTAGGGAGACGTGCGCTGGAGTCGCGGCGTGCGGTGAAGATCACGCGGCTCGTCGAGTCGTCCGGCGGCACGTCGAACGCGCCGCTCTCGAGCGTCGAGTCCGCCTCGGTGAAGCGGACGAGCGGGTCGGCGTCGGAGCGCCGCTCGATCTTGCAGGCGGCGAGGCCGACGACAAGCGTGAGGAGGCAGAGGGAACGAAGGCCAGTCATGAGTAGGGGCGGGTTTGAAACCCGCCCCTACGATACGGCGCTGCGGCAGGGCCGGGCAACAGGGGAAACCCTACGCCTCAGCCGTGGCCGTCGGTCCGGCAGCGGCGATCTCGTCGGCGGCCTCGTCGGCGTAGCGCTCGAAGTTCTTGGCGAACATCTGCGCGAGCCGGCGGGCCTTCTGGTCGTAGGCGTCCTTGTCGGCCCACGTGTTGCGGGGGTTGAGCACCTCGTCCGGCACGTTCGGAACATGGTTCGGGACGTGAAGACCGAAGAACGGGTCCGCCGTCGTCTCGACGTCGTCGAGCTTGCCGGCGAGGGCGGCGCGGATCATGGCGCGGGTGTGGGCCAGCTTCATCCGGTTGCCGGTGCCGTAGGGTCCGCCTGTCCAGCCCGTGTTGACGAGGAACACACTGGAGCCGTGCTCGCGGAGCTTCTCGCCGAGCATGTCGGCGTAGTCCGTCGGGGGCCGGATCATGAACGGCTCGCCGAAGCAGGCGCTGAACGTCGCCTGCGGCTCCGTGACGCCGCGCTCGGTCCCGGCCACCTTCGCCGTGTAGCCGCTGAGGAAGTGGTACATCGCCTGGGCGGGCGTCAGCCGCGCGACCGGCGGGAGTACGCCGAAGGCGTCGGCGGTCAGCATGACGACGGTGCGGGGATGGCCGGCCATCCCGCTCTCGCTCGCGTTCGGGATGAGGTGGAGGGGGTAGGAGAGTCGGGTGTTCTCCGTGATCGAGACGTCCTCGAAGTCCATCTCGCGCTCCGCGTCGAGGACGAGGTTCTCAGCCACGGTGCCGAACTCGCGGGTGGTCTGGAAGATCTCCGGCTCGCCCTCGGGGCTCAGCCGGATGGCCTTGGCGTAGCAGCCGCCCTCGAAGTTGAACACGCCATCGTCGCTCCAACCGTGCTCGTCGTCGCCGATGAGGATGCGCTCGGGGTCGGCCGAGAGCGTGGTCTTGCCTGTCGCCGAGAGGCCAAAGAAGATGGCGACGTCCTCCTCGTCATTCGGGTTCACGTTCGCCGAGCAGTGCATGGGGAACACGTTCTGCTCGGGGAGGAGGAAGTTGAGCGCGCCGAAGATGCTCTTCTTGATCTCGCCGCCGTAGTGCGTCCCGCCGATGATGACGAGTCGCCGCGAGAGGTGGACGAGGATGAACGTGCTCGAGTTGAGCTCGGGCTCGTTGACCGCCTTGAAGTTAGGCAGGTCGATGACCGTAAACTCCGGCTCGAACGTGTCGACGTCGCCCGGCCTCGGCCGGAGGAACATGTTGTAGGCGAAGAGGGAGTGCCACGCCAGCTCCGTCACCACGCGGACGTTGAGGCGGTAGCGCGGGTCCGCCCCGGCGTAGCAGTCGCGCACAAAGAGGTCGCGCCCGGCGGCGTACTGCCCCATCTTCCCGAGCAGCCGGTCGAACATCTCCTCGGAAACGGGCATGTTCGTCTTGCCCCAGCCGACCTGATCCTCCGTGTTAGGCTCCTTCACGACGAAGCGGTCCTTGGGACTCCGGCCCGTGTGCGGGTCCGTTCGCACGACGAGTGGGCCGCCGGCGGCGAGGCGGCCTTCGCCCCGGCGCAGGGAGATCTCGTAGAGGCGTGCGGGCGAGAGGTTGTAGTAGAGCGTATCCGTGCGCTCAATGCCGAGCTCGTGGAGGTGCTTGAGGACGGGGTCGGGGGCGTTCATGAGGTTGCAGTTCGGATGGAGGGGACGTCAACGTCGGGGGCTGCAGAAGCGCTTCCAGACGCACGGCATCAGCGAGGGCGGAGGCAAACGAGCCGCTGGCACGGCACAAGAGAGAGCGTCAGGTGGATCTCGTAGAGAATAGTGCCTGAACGGAACGGGCGAGCCCGACGTTTCTGAAATCGTGTCAAAGTTACGGCCAGCACACGGTTGGGTGGGCATGCTCGACCGCTGGGTCCTTTGGAGGGACCGTTCACGTTCGTACTATGGCCGGCACCCCAACCGTTGATACCTTTACATTTCCGCCTCCACGCCCCTTTCGCTTGCCGCCCTCATGGTCTTGCTACGCTCCCTCTGCGGCCTCGCTTGTGCCCTCCTCGTGGCTGAAACGGTGGCGGGCCAGGCCCCCAAGCTGCCCCTCCAGCTTGACGTCGACTACGCGACCTTCCAGTACGACGAGGCGAACTCCCTCGTCGAGACCTACCTCGCGTTCGAGGCCAGCTCGCTGCCCTACGTCCGGGCCGTCGAGGGCTACGAGGTCGCGCTTCCGGTCGTCGTCGCCCTCCGGCGCTCGGCGGCATCGGGGCCGCCGCAGGCCTCTGATGCCTTCGTCTTCGCCGACACCCTCGCCCTCCGGTTCGCCGTGGCCGACACGGCCGGGCTCGTGCAGGGGCAGTACTTCGTCCAGCAGGTGCGGGCCGCCGTCCCCCCCGGCGAGTACGAGCTCGAGGTCACGGTGCCGGGGGACTCCGCCACGGACCGGCCGAACTTCCGCGCCACGCCCGGCGACATCACCGTCCCCGACTTCGCCACGGCCGACGAAGCGGACCGGGCGATGCTCTCGGACATCACGCTCGCCTCCGCCATCGGCCGTTCCGAGGAGAAGACGGCCCCGTTCTATAAAAACGGCCTCCTCGTCCAGCCTAATCCGAACGGCCTCTTCGGGCAGGGCCTCCCGACGCTCTATTACTACGCCGAGGCGTACGGGCTCGGCGACGCGGTTGACACGGGCACGTACACGCTCTTCACCTACCTCGCGCCTTCGAACGTCGCCGCCCCGATGGAGGGCTACCAGCAGCGCTCCGAGCGGGAGACGCGCCCGATTGACGTGGTCGTTGGCTCCTTCGACCTGCGGGGGATGCAGAGCGGGGCGTATTTCCTCCGGATCGTCTTGCTGAACGAGAACAACGAGGCGCTCGCGGAGCAGAGCCGGAAGTTCTACGTCTACAACCCGAACGTCGCCGCGCCCGTCGCCGCAGTGGCCGACCAGTCGTACGAGGCGAACCTCTACGCGGTGATGCCGGAGGCGGAGGTCGAGGACAACCTCCTCCACGCGGAGGTGCTCGCCACGGGCCGCGAGCGCGATCAGATCCGCCGGCTCTCCACCCTCGACGCCAAGCGGGACTTCCTGGCCGAGTTCTGGCGCAAGCGGGACGAGGACCCCGCGACGCCCATCAACGAAGCTCGTCTCCGGTTCTACGAACGCATCCAGTACACCAACGACCGCTACTCGACCTCCCAAACCGAGGGGTGGAAGACGGATCGGGGGCGCACCGTGCTCAAATACGGCCTCCCCTCACAGGTCAACCCGACGCTTTACGACAACGAGTCGCTCCCGTATGAGACGTGGGAATACGACAACATCCCCGGTTCCGGCCGTGCTACTTTCGTCTTCGTGGACCGCATCGGCTTCGGCGATTTCGAGCTGATCCATTCGACCGTGACCGGCGAGGTGAGCATGCCGGACTGGCAGCAGCAACTCCGGCGGTGAGCAGCGAAACGGGAGCAAGAGAACGGGCGGAGGAGGTCGAGCGCGCCGCTGAGGTCGTTCGCTCGGGCGGGGTGCTGGTCTATCCGACCGAAACGGTCTACGGGCTCGGCTGCGATCCGCACGACGTCCGTGCCGTCGCCCGCGTCCGCGCCCTCAAAGGCCGCGACGCCGCCCAGCCCCTGCTGGCTCTCACGGACGAGTGGTTGCGTGTGGCGCGCTGGATCGCCGGTGTGACGGAGGTCCACCACCGTCTCATGGGGCACACCCCGTCCCTCCCCGTGACGCTCGTCTTCGAGGCGACCGCCGACGCGCCGCCCGCCCTCGTCAGCGGCGACGGTCGGATCGGGTTGCGACGGACGCCGGACCCCTTCTGCCGCGCCCTCATCGCCGCCGCCGATACGCCGATCCTGTCGACCTCGGCCAACCGCGCCGGCCACCCGCCCGCCCACCGCTTCGCCGACCTCGACCCGGCCGTACACGGGGCCGTGGACTACGCTGCGGATGCCGGGCGCGACCTCGGCGGGACGCCTTCGACGGTGGTCGGGGTGGAGGCCGGCCGGCTCGTCGTTCTGCGCGAGGGTGCGGTGGACACCGCCACGTTGTGGGAGATTGCCGGAGCGTAGGGGTGACCCTCGTGGTCGCCCCGACGGCAGAGAAGGGAGACGAGGCGCTGTCGATTCGTTCGCTCTTCGGTTCTTCGTTTCACCCCGTCTGTGGCTCCGGGTTAACTTCGGGCGCCCGTTTCCCCCGCACCCCTCCACGTCCATGACCGACCCGTTCACCCCCATCCGCGACCTCGCCGCCCACGAGGGCGAGGCCATCACCCTCGCTGGCTGGCTCTACAACAAGCGAGGCTCGAAAGGGCTCTACTTCCTCGTCCTCCGCGACGGGACCGGGCTGGTGCAGTGCGTCGTCAACGAGGAACAGGTGGACACCGCGAGCTTCGAGGCGGCGTCCGAGGCGACGCAGGAGAGCGCGCTCCGCATCATGGGCACCGTCGTCGCCGACGAGCGGCAGGTAGGTGGCTTCGAGGTGCAGGCGACGGCGGCGGTGCTGTTGAGCAAGGCGGAGGACTACCCGATCACGCCGAAGGCGCACGGCGTCGAGTTTCTCTCGAACAACCGGCACCTCTGGCTGCGCTCGCAGCGCCAGTGGGCCATCATGCGCGTCCGCAACCGGATCATCCAGTCGATCCACGCCTACTTCCAGGCGTCCGGCTTCATCCAGATGGACCCGCCGATCCTGACGGGCAACGCTGTCGAAGGCACGAGCACGCTCTTCGAGCTCGACTACTTCGACGAGCCCGCCTACCTCACCCAGAGCGGCCAGCTCTACGGCGAGGCGATGGCGATGGCCCACGGCAAGATCTACACGTTCGGCCCGACGTTCCGCGCCGAGAAGTCGAAGACCCGGAGGCACCTCACCGAGTTCTGGATGATCGAGCCGGAGATGGCGTTCTACGACCTCGACATGGACATGGAGGTGGCCGAGGAACTGCTCGCGCGGATCGCGAAAGACGTGCTGGCGCAGTGCTCCGACGAGCTGGCGATATTGGAGCGCGACACGGCGGCGCTCGCGAAGGCGGCCGAGGGCGGCTTCCCGCGCGTCCACTACTCCGAGGCCGTCGAGATCATCACGAGCGAGGCCACGCAGCAGATGCTCGACCGCGAGATCGCCGACCTCGAGGCGGAGCAACGTGCGCTGGAGGCGGAGCGCGACGATGACCGCGCCCGCTACAACAGCGTCAAAAAGGGCGAGAAGCGGCGGATCGACGCGCGCGAGATCGAGATCAACGGGCGGCTCGAAGAGATCGAAGAAGCCCTCCGCAACCTCCCGCAGTGGAAGGAGAGCGCCGCGAAGTTCGCGTGGGGCAGCGACTTCGGCGGCTCCGACGAGACCGTGCTCACGCGCCACTACGACCGGCCCATCATCGTCCACCGCTTCCCCGCCGCCGTGAAGGCGTTCTACATGAAGCGCGACCCCGACGACGACCGGCTCGCGCTCGGGATGGACGTGCTCGCGCCCGAGGGCTACGGCGAGATCGTCGGCGGCGGCGAACGAGCGACGGATCTCCAGTTTCTCGAAAGCCAGATCGCCGAGCACGGCCTCCCGCAGGAGGTGTTCGAGTGGTACCTCGACCTCCGGCGCTACGGCTCGGTGCCGCACGCGGGCTTCGGGCTCGGGCTGGAGCGGACGGTGGCGTGGGTCTGCGGTCTCCCGCACGTCCGCGAGACCATCCCCTTCCCGCGCCTCCTCGGCCGGCTCAACCCCTGACGTATCAGTTTCGGTGGGTTGGTACGTTGTGGAAGTCGCGCCGCGTGCGTGTTCCTTCCTGCCCACCCCTTGCCTATCCTATCATGCGTCGATTCGCTTTCTTCTCCGCCGCCCTGTTACTCGCCCTGCCTGCAATGGCTCAACCCTCCGATCCCGCCCTCCCCCGATCCTCCGATCTCCGCACCGTGACGGTCAGCGCCGTCGGGACGGTGGACGTGGAGCCGGACGAAGCCACCGTCCAGTTCGCCGTGGTGACGCGGGCGGCGACGGCGGATGCCGCGCGCCAGCAGAACGCCCAGGCCGCCGAGCAGGCGATGGACGCCGTCCGCGCCCTCGGCATCGAGGATCGGAAGATCCAACTCCTCAACCTCCGGCTCGACGAGGAGTGGGACTACCGCAACAACGAGCGCATCCTCAAAGGCTACATCGCCCGCCGCGACGTGAAGGTGGTGATCGAGGATCTCGACCTCGTGCCCCAACTCGTTGCCGAGGTCGTGCAGCAGGGGGCAAACGAGCTAAATGGCATCCAGTACGGCCTCCAGAACCGCGACGCCGTCGAGGACGAAGCGCTTCAGGCCGCCATCGCTCGCGCGCAGGAGAAAGCACGGCTGATGGCCGGGGCGCTCGGGGCCGAGCTCGGCCGCGTTGTGCAAGTCACCGAGGGGGGCGTCCAGTTCCCCCAGCCGCCGCCCGTCATGTTCGCCCGCGCCGAGATGGCGATGGACCAGAGCGAGAGCAATCCCGGAGCCTACGCCGCCGGCGAGATCACCGTCCGCGCGACGGTCACCGTCACGTTCGAACTCGACTAACCCCGCTATGCCTGCCTCTACCGACCTCGACTTCATGCGTCTGGCCATCGAGCAGGCCAAGCAGAGCGTGCGCGACGGGCAGAGCCCGTTCGGGGCCGTGATCGTCAAAGATGGCGAGGTCGTCTGCGCCGTGCACAACGTGGTGTGGGCGACGACCGACATCACCGCGCACGCCGAGGTCCACGCCCTCCGCGAGGCGTGCAAGCGGCTCGGCACGATCGATCTCGCCGGCTGCACGATCTACTCCTCGACGGAGCCCTGTCCGATGTGCTTCTCGGCCATCCACTGGGCCAACTGCGACCGGATTGTCTTCGGCACCTCCATCGCCGATGCTGACGCCGCGGGCTTCCGCGAGCTGTCGATCTCGAACGAGCAGATGAAATCACTCGGCGGCAGCGACGTGGCGGTTGAGGGCGGCGTGCTGCGCGACGAGGCGCAGGAAGCGTTCGACCTCTTCGCCGAGGTCAGCGAGGGCAAGCTGTACTGAAAGGGTGAAGTGAAAAGGGTGAAGCCGCTGGCCCGACCGGGAACGCTCGTCTTCCGACGTTCCCTTTACCCCTAATCCCTTTACCCTTTATGAGCGACTTCCCCCACGTCCCCCACGCCTTCAGTCTTCTCTCGGAGGAAGAGATGGACGCGCGCGCCGAGGCGTTCTACCGCGAGATGGACGCTCGCCGCTCCTCGCGTCACTTTTCCAACCGGTCGGTGCCGCGCCGCCTCATCGAACTCGCGATCCGCACGGCGAGCACGGCCCCGAGCGGGGCGCACAAGCAGCCGTGGACATTCGTCGCCGTAAGCGATCCCGAGGTCAAGCGCCGCATCCGTGAGGCGGCCGAGGAGGAGGAGCGCGCGTTCTACGACGAACGGGCTACGCCCGAGTGGCTGGAGGCGCTCGCGCCGATCGGGACGGACTGGCGCAAGCCGTTTCTGGAGACGGTACCGTGGATCGTCGTCCTGTTCGCGCAGAGCACGGGCGTGAACGCGGCGGGCGACAAAGTCAAGCACTACTACGTGCAGGAGAGCTGCGGCATCGCCGCCGGGTTCTTCATCGCTGCGCTGCACCGGATGGGCCTCGCCACACTCACCCACACGCCGAGCCCGATGCGCTTCCTGAACGACCTCCTCGGCCGGCCGGGACACGAGCGGCCGTTCATCCTCTTTCCCGTCGGCTATCCGGCCGACGGCGCGACCGTGCCCGATCTCACGCGCAAGCCGCTGGACGAGGTCGCCGTCTGGGTCGAGGGAGGGTGAGGGCAGGATGCAAGCAGGCCCCGGCCGCGAGGAGCAGCCGGGGCCTGCGATTCGATGGGACGAAGGGTCAGGAGTCGATGCGGCGGACGCGCTTGGCCGCCACGCCAGCCTTTCCACCGACGACGGTGTACTCGACCGGGTCCCCCGTGCCCAACTCGTCGCCGTGGATGTCACGGGCGGCGAAGGGGATGAGGTTCCTGCCTTCGTGGTGCTGGACGTAGCCGACGCCGCGGCGGGCGTCGAACGCTGCTACAATGCCTCTGGTCACAAGTGTCGAGGTTGGTCTGGATGGATGCTTGAATAGGAGCCGACCTCGAACCTCATTGTCTTGCGTCGGATCCTCGTCGGCGGTGGAGGTTCGGCAAAGAGCGTACATGTGTTAACGCGCGGGGCCACGGACGCGCGTTGCGGAAGCGAGGCGTTACACCCGTCGAGGGTATTGAGGGGGCGATCCTGTTTCGCTCCGGGCAAAGTTGCAGTTGATGGGAAGAAGTGAGAGCTTGGGTAGTCCATCGTCGCCCCACCAACCTTTCTGCTCATGCTCACTCTGTACCGCTCGCCCCTATTGGCCGTGTGCCTGCTCCTGCTCGCCGGCCCGGCTTTCGCTCAGCAACGGCCGGCCACGCAGCCGGCCACACAGCGCACCGCGCAGCCGGCCACGCAGCGCAGCGCGCAAGCCCTCCCGCTTGGCCGGGTCGCCCGCGTCGAGATGGCGGCCGTCGACAACGACGCGCTCATCGCCCGCGACGAGGCTCGCACTACCACCGAGCCCCGTCCGTTCCGCTTTGCCGAGCCGTTCGCTACCAACCTCTCCGCCCGCAACGCGGGCACGTGGGAGACGCTGGAAGACGGCACGCGCGTCTGGCGTCTCGTCGTCGCCTCCGACGGGGCCTACTCGCTCAACCTCGGGTTCAGCCGGTTCCGGCTGCCGGACGGCGCGGCCCTCTGGCTCTACCCCGCGGGCGAGGCCCCGCATTTCCGCGCCTTCACCTCTGCCGACAACGAAACGCACGGCGAGCTGTGGACGCCCATCATCCGCGGCGATGAGGTCGTCGTGGAGCTGAACCTGCCCGCTACGAAGCTTGGTGCCGGGCTAGACTTCGAGCTGGAGCTGGCGCAGGTGAACCACGCCTACCGGCCCTTCGGCGTACGCGTCGAGACAGCGGAGGACGCGGCGCGCTCCGGCTCCTGCAACGTGGACGTCGTCTGCCCCGAGGGGAACGGCTACCGCGACATCATCCGCAGCGTCGGAGCGTACACCCGAGGCGGCGTCGACATCTGCAGCGGTTCGGCGATGAACAACACGGCCGGGGATGGGAGTCCCTACTTCCTCACCGCCGATCACTGCGGCAACAGCGCCGCCAACGCGCCGAGCGTCGTCATCTACTGGAACTACGAGAACTCGACCTGTCGCCCGCCTGGCTCCGCCGAGAGCGGCGGCCCTGGCGACGGCACCCTCGACCAATTCAGCTCGGGGACGATCTTTCTCGACACGTCCGGCGGCGGGACCTCAGGCGGCCCGGACTGGACCCTGCTCGAAACCGACGACCCGATCCCGCCGGAGTACAGCGTGTTTCTCAACGGCTGGGACCGGCGCGATCAGGCGACGAGTAGCGCCATCGCCATCCACCACCCGCAGGTCGAGGAGAAGCGGATCTCGTTCGAGAACGACCCGACCTCGATCACGAGCTACCTCCAGGACGCGCCGAACCCCAACGGCACGCACATCCGCATCGCGGATTGGGACCTCGGCACGACCGAGGGCGGATCCTCGGGCTCCCCGCTCTTCAGCCCGGAGAAGCGCGTGATCGGGCAGCTCTCGGGCGGCTTCGCGTCCTGTTCGAGCCAGACTCCGGACTGGTACGGCCGCATGGCCCGCGATATGACCACCGGCCTCGAGGTCTTCCTCGACCCCGGCAACACCGGGGCCGAGTTCATCGACGGGATCGAAGCGGGCAACCCGCCCGGCCCGATTCAACTCCTCGCATCGATGGCGGCCGAGCCGATCTCCGTCGAGCCCGGCGGGACGACGACGATCACCGTCGAGATCTTCAACAACGGGACCGAGGCCGCCGAAGCGGTGGATTTCGAGAACGTGCTGCCCGAGCTGCTCGCCTTCGCCGGCAACCTATCGACGTCGAGCGGGGAGGCGGCAGAGGCGGACGGCGTCGTGACGTGGACGGTGGACGTGGGGGCGGACGACTCCGAGACGATCTCGTTCGACGTGACCGTCGACGAAGACGCGCCGGGTGTGCCGATCACGAACACGGCGACCGTGGACCACCCGAGCCTCAACCTCCCGTTGCAGCCGAGCGTGGTGATCGACGTGTTCGTCGCGCCGGACTTCTTCTACGTCAACGACACCGGCTTCGGTATCAACGACGACAACTGCCCGTCTTTCCAGACGAGCGAGATCGACGTGACAGATGCGTTCGACTTCCTCCAGATGAAGGTCGGGGTGACGATCCAGCACACCTATCGCGGCGATCTGCGCCTGCAACTGACGAGCCCGACCGGAACGGTCGTGAATCTGCTCGACCGGCCGGGGACCGGGACGTTCGGGACAGGAGCTGACAACCTCGACGCCCTCTTCAGTGATACCGGGGCCGCAGGCGTATTCGGGAGCGCTACGGACCACGACATCAACGCGCCGTACTACGATGTAGAGGGACAGACGGAGGCGGGCGATCCCGGAACGGACGGCGTCCAGCCGATCTCCGATTTCGACGGCGAGGATCCGCAGGGGACGTGGACACTCGGCGTCTGCGATGGGGCCGGGCAGGACGTCGGCAGCCTCGTGCAGTGGGCCCTGCTCTTCACGGCGGAGACCGTCGTGGACGCCGAGGACGGTGTGGTTCCCACCGAAGCCTACCGGTTGGAGGCAGCGTATCCGAACCCGTTCGCGCAGGAGACCGTCGTCCGCTTGGCCGTGCGCGACGCCCAGACGGTTCGCGTCGAGGTCTACGACGCGCTCGGCCGTCGGGTGCGGGTGCTCCACGAGGGGCCCGTCGCGTCCGGCGTGACGCAGACGCTCCGCCTCGACGGTAGCGGGCTCGCGGGCGGCGTCTACCTCGTCCGGCTCACCGGTGAGACGTTCACCGCGAGCCAGAAGGTGCTGCTCGTGAAGTAGCGCCCGGCGCGCTCGTTCGACGTATCGAGGCCCCGGTCGCATCGCGCGGCCGGGGCCTCGTGCACGGGTGTACTACCGGCGGTGAGCCTCAGACGTGCGCGTCGAGCCAGTCGGTGAGGTCGGCGAGGACGCGGTCACGGTCGGGCTCGTTGTGGGTCTCGTGGTAGAAGCCTTCGTAGAGCTTCAGCGTCTTGTCGTCCGACGGCGCGTGCTCGTAGAGCCAGCGGCTGCCCTCGGGGTCGGTGATCTTGTCCGCCGTGCCGTGGAAGAGGTAGAGCGGAAGCGTGAAGGCGTTCGCGTGATCCCGAACGTGCTCCGTCACGCGCAGCACCTCGGCCCCGACGCGCGGGCGGACGCCGCCGGTGTAGACGAGGGGGTCCTCCTCGTACGCGCGCACCACGGCGGGATCGCGGGAGAGGTGCGACGGGTCGAGCTTCGTGAGCGGGAGTTTCGGGACGAGGCGGCTGAGCAGGCCCGCCGCCTTTTGCAGAAGCGGCGAGAGGTCAGCTGGGATCTTCAGCGCGGCGGAGGAGAGGACGAGCCCGGCGAGGCCGTCCGTCCCGCGCTCGGTCACGTAGTACGCTGCGATCCCGCCGCCGAGGGAGTGCCCGTACAGGAAGACCGGGAGGCCGGGGGCATCGGCGAGGACGTAGCCGAGGAAGCGGGCGAGGTCGTGGGCGTAGTCGTCGAAGGACTCGACGTAGACACGGGGCTCGCCTTCGGAGCGGCCGTGGCCGCGCAGGTCGAACGCGTACACCGCGTAGTCGTGCAGCAGGAGGTGGGCGGCGACGTGGGCGTAGCGCCCGCTGTGCTCCCCGATGCCGTGGACGATCACGACGGCGGCCTTCGCCTGGCCGTGCGGCGTCCAGCGGCGGGTGGCGAGGGTGAGGCCGTCGTCGGTGCGGATAGTGCCGGCGTCGTGCTGCATGAGCCGATGGGCGATTTTAGATTGGAGTGGTTGGAGTGGGGAACGATAACGACGCGTGCCCATCCAAAATCCAAAATCCCCATCTCAAAATCCGATGACCATCACCGAAACGGCCGCCACGGCTGAGGGCGTGCTCGCCTTCATTGACGAGAGCGTCCGCAGCCTTCAGCAGGAGGGGCTAGAGCCGCGCACGATCCTCGTCGGGCCGGAGGCGTACGAGCCGCTCCGCCACGCCATCGCCCGGCAGTTCAACCGGACGCCCGGCCTGTTCGAGACCTACCAGTACCTCGACATCGTGCTGGACCCGTTTCGCGGCGACACCGTTTGCGTCGTGCCCGCTCCCCGAGCCCTCGCCGAGGGCGTTCGCGGGATACGGGTCTAGCGCCGTCTCCCATCCCCGAACAATTCCTCAACTCCAACCCGACTCCTCCGATGAAAGCCGTCTGGAACGATACCGTACTGGCCGAGAGCGACGAGACCATCGTCGTCGAAGGCAACCACTACTTCCCACCCGATTCGATCCGCAAGGAGCACCTGCAGCCGAGCGACCACCACACCACCTGCCCCTGGAAGGGCGAGGCGAGCTACTACACCGTCGCCGCCGACGGCGAGACGAACGAGGCCGCCGCGTGGTATTACCCCGCGCCCAAGCCCGAGGCGGCGCAGATCAAGGACTACGTCGCGTTCTGGCGTGGCGTCAAGGTGACGGAATAGGGGGGAGAGGGGTGGCGGGCGGACCCGAGCGAACGGGCGAGGTATCTTGCCGCACCGTTTGCTTTCCGAACTTTACCCCATGCGCCTCGCTTTCGCTGCCCTCGCCTTCTTTCTGCTCGTCCCTGTCGTGCAGGCGCAGTACGTCCCCCGCGACGAGCGCGGTAGCCTCGACGCCAAGGCGCGGACAGACCTCGACGGCAATCAGGTCCGCGCGACGGTGTTCAACTTCGGCCAGTCCGGTCGGACCGGTGCCGTGCCCGACGAGATCCCCTACGAGTGGCCGCGCGGCACCCGCCGCCACTACATCGCCCTCGTCGGGCTCTTCGTCGGGGCGGAGGTGGAGAGCGTGACGGGCGAGACGACGTACATCGTCGATATTCCGAACTACCGCGTGAACGTGGCCGACGAGAGCGAGGCGTGGACGTGGGCTCCGGTGCGGACGTATCTGGCGGCGGAGAGCGGGGAGATCGCCCGCTCGGACCGCCCGGAGACGTGGCCGGCCGTCTGGCCCGACCGGCTCGGCGACACGGAAGACCCCGGCTGGCCCGGCCACTGGAACGGGCTCCTCGGCAAAGACGCCTTCATCGACGGCGTCGAACTCTACGTCCACTACACCGACGACGAGTACGACCGGAACCGGCGGCAGGAGAGTACGACGTACTACCCCGACTCCACCGACCTCAGCCGCGCCGGGCTCGGCATCGTCGTCAGCGAGAGGCGGCTCGCCTTCCGCGATGCTGCCGTCGACGACGCCGTCTTCTCCGTGCGCGATCTCTACAACGCCGGCACCGAAGACCTCGACACCGTCGGCGCGACGATCTGGCTGGCCGACCTCGTCGGTGGCGACCAGGATGCCTCCGACGATCAGCCCGTCGTGGACGTAGAGAACGGACTCATCGTTTTCGCCGACAGCGACGGGATGAGCAGCGATCCCGCGTTCCCCGGTGGGCAGAGCGTGGGGGCCGCCGCGCTCGTCCTCTTGGAGAGCCCCGTCGGCGCGCGGTTCACGAACGTGCAGCATCGGCAGGCCGGGAGCATCAGCTTTCAGACGATCTCCGACGGCGCGCTCTACCATCAGTTCATGGTGCAGGCTCCGTACGAACCCGCGCCCGTGAACGGCGACGAGGACACCTTTGCCTCGGTCGGACTCTTCGCCGTCGAGGCTGGGGCATCAGTGCGGCTGGCGACGGCGCTCGTGTTCGGGGACGTGAACTACGGTTCGTCAGAGTACGCCGTTCGGTACGCCGAACTGCTCACGAAAGCCGAGCGGGCCCGTTCCTTGTATCGGAGTGGTTTTATGGAGCCGAACGCGTTGCCCGTCTCGGCACCGCAAGTCGGCTCCGTCGTCTCAGGCACGGCAACGGTTGCTTGGGACGCGAGCGTCGCGGACGAGGAGGCGAACGTTTTCATCGCCGTAAGCCGGGACGCAGGGCGGACGTGGGAGACGCTGGCCGATGCAGCCCCGAACACGGGCAGCTTTATGTGGGACACCACGGAGCGGGAGGACGGGGTGTTCTACCTGCTCGACCTCCTCGTCTATGGCGAGGGAGAGAGCTACGGCGCGGAGGTTGGGCCGTTCACCGTCGACAACCCCGGCGACAGCGCGCCGCAGGTGCTCGTGGATCTCCCCGCTGCCGGTCTCCCGACCGAGGGCGTGTTGACGTTCGGGTGGAGAGCGGGCGATCCGGAAGGGGAGCCGGTGGTGGTCGAGGTCCGTGCCGGGGTCGAGGGCGGGCCGTCGTTCCCTGTCGGGATAGCCGAGGTTGCCGGGGCGGCGGGGAGCGGTCAGTTCGAGTGGGATTCGACGGTCGGGCCAAACTCCCCGAGCTATCGGGCTGTGGCAACTGCCTCCGACGTGAACGGCTGCGATTCCGGGGACCCGTGTGTCGTCGCTGACACGACCGGGCGATTCACCGTCGATAACCCACGCCATCCCGTCGGCGATGCGGTTGAGGTCGAGCGGATCGGGCAGGGGACGGGTCTCATCACCGTCCGCGTGATCGACCCCGCCGTGCTGACCGGCCACACCTACCGTATCGCCTTCGAAGGCGGCATAGATCAGCCGCTGACGTACGACGTGATCGACGAAGCGGAAGGCGTGACGGTCGTCGAGAACGCCACGGCAGTCGATGGCGAGACGGAAGGCCCGTTCTTCGACGGCCTCCGTTTACTCATCCGCGACGACCTGACGCGCCCGAACCTCGATGCTACGAGTTGGAAACGAGCGGGGATCTACGAGCCCTTCGTAGAGCGTTATGTGGACCGGAACCAGCCCCAAGTCGAGCCCGATCCGGCCGACTACCTCGTCGCTGTTGGCGAAGCGGGCGTGGGCACGTCGTCTCCCTTCACGGTGCAGCCCGGAGGCATCCCCCGTATGCTGCCGGCCAAGCCGGTCAACTTCACCATCGCGGACGCCCTGACGGGCGAGCCGGTGCCGTTCGCTTTCTGGGACCTCACCGGGCCGGATGCGGATCCCTACGAACCCACGCCCGGCACCCTCAGCGCCGATCCCGAGGCGCTGGAGGGGCTTGGCGAGTCAGACCGGATCATCCTATTGAGCGAGCGCGCTGGAGGGACGGTGGGAACGCTGATGATCGGGATGCGCACGCAGGGCGAGAATCCGGGGCAGAACCCGGAAGCGGGCGATGTGCTCCGCGTCGTCCAGTTCAAAGCGTTTCAGGACGGCGACGTGTACCGCTTCCAAGCACTCCCCACCTCTGCCGAAGAGGGAACGGCCCCGAGCGGCTTTACGCTTCACGGCAACTTCCCCAACCCGTTCTCCGCCGAGACGAACATCACGTTCGCGTTGCGCACGCCCCAACAGGTCCGGCTCGAAGTGTTCGACGTGCTGGGTCGCCGCGTGGCGGTGCTGGCGGACGGCACGTTCCCGGCCGGGAGTCACCGGGTGCGCTGGGACGGGCGGTACGGCTCCGGAGTGCGGGTTGGGAGCGGGGTCTACGTCGTCCGGCTCGTGACGCCGGGCGGGACGCGGACGCGGAAGGTGGTGGCCCTGCGGTAGGGTGGGGATCAGCCGCGTACTGCACGCGGGGTAAGCTCCGGTGAACTCCGGGGCGACACGTTGACAGGGGCGCGAGCGGGGCTGTACTTTCCGCCGCCTTTCCCCTCGAACTGCTCCATGCGTTTCTTCCGCCACACCGCCGTTCAGCGCCTTTTCAGCGTCGGGCTCTTGCTGAGCCTGGGGCTGTGGCTGGCTGCTCCGGCCGCCGGGGCCGATGCCGGGCGTGCGCTCGCGGCGCAGGCGGAATGGCTCGGTGCCCAGGCCCCGCCCACGGTGGAAGCGGCCTTTGAGGAGGCGTTGGCTACGGCAGCGTCGCACGGAGCGCGGACGCCCGAGGCGTTCGTCGCGGCCTTCGCTGATGCCCTCGCGGCTCGGCCGGACCCCGCCCTCGCGCACTTCCTCGACACCCATGCCGGGGCAGACGCCCTGCTGTCGGTGCTGTACGGGCAGCTCCTGCGCGCCTTCAGCCATCGTACCGGTCTCGTAGCGTCTCCCGCTCCGCCGTTGGCCTCTCCGGCCGGCGGGGCCTCGACCGGCCCGTTGGCTCGGCCGAGCAGGGTGGAAACGAACGCGTCCCTTCGGGCCACCGCGCCGGTACGCCCGGTCCACGACCGGCCCGTCATCTCGCTGGCCGAACGCTCGGCGGCGCAGCCGCTCGGCCCGTAGGCCCCTGGTTTCCGCCGGCCGTCTCGCCGGTACTCGCCGCCCGTGCGCCGTCGCTGCGCGGACGCCTCGCTGTTCGTGGACGCACTCTCGGCGCCTCCGACTCCCGTGGGCTTCGTCCCTCAGGATCCTCGACTTCAGACCCCCGACCTAGCCATGCAAGACAACGGATTCAAGATCTTCGCCACCCTCGCCTTCCTGGCGCTCTCGCTGTGGTACCTCTTTCCGACGCTCCAGAACCACTTCATGGAGCGGCGGATCGACAACATGCCGCCCGAAGAGCAGGAGGACTACCTCAACGACAACTACACCGAGATCCGGGATGTGCGCGAGCGCGCCCTCAAGCTCGGCCTCGACCTCCAGGGGGGGATGCACGTCACCCTCGAAGTCCGGATGGACGCACTCCTCCGCGCCCTCGCCGCCGACACCGATGCGGCGTTCGAGCGGGCGCTCGCCACGGCGCGCGACGAGGCTATCTCCTCGGGCGACGACTTCGTCGCGACCTTCGTCGATACGTTCGAGGAGCAGGAGCCCGACGTCCGGCTCTCGCGCTACTTCCGCAACGCCGGGGCCAACATCACCCGCCGCTCCGATAACGCTGAAGTCGCGAGCTACCTCCGCGCCGAGGCCGACGATGCCGTGCTGCGTGCCATCTCCATCGTCCGCGAGCGCGTGGACCGCTTCGGCGTCAGCGAGCCGTCCATCCAGCAGCAGGGCTCGCGCCGGATCGTCGTCGAGTTGCCCGGCGTGGACGATCCGCAGCGCGTGCGCGACCTGCTCCGTGGCACGGCCCGGCTGGAGTTCCGGCTGATGGCCGACCCCGCCGAGCTGACCGCCGCCCGCAACCGCATCATCGCGTACTACGACAACCCCGCCAACCAAGGCGCGGGAATGGGGGACACGTTGACCGCGCCCGCCGCCGAACGCGAAGCCGATTCGCTCGCGGCGGTGAACATCCCCGCCGATGCGACAGCCGACGAGGCCGCCGACTCGGTGGAAGCTTCGATGGAGGCCGACGACCTGGACGAGGCTACACGTGCCGACAACGATACGAGCGGCGCGGCGCTGGACGACCTGCTCGGCATCGACCCGGAGGCGGAGACGAGCAAGAACCCCTTGCTCCGGGTGCTCTCGCCCGTGCCCGGTGAGACCGTCATCTTCGGGGCCGTCGCCGAGCGCGACACCGCCACGGTCGGCGCGCTCGTCCGGCAGCCGGCGGTCCGGCAGATGCTCCCGCCCGGCATCCGACTCCTCTACGACGCGAAGTCCGAGGCCCAGACCCAGACCGGCGAGGACATCTATTACCTCGTCGGCGTGCGCGGCGGCGATCCCGAGCTGACCGGCGACGTTGTCACCGAGGCCCGCCCCGACTTCGACGCCTACACGAACCAGCCGGAGATCTCGATCACGATGAACTCCGATGGAGCCCAGACGTGGAGCCGCCTCACCGGCGCGAACGTCGGCAAGCCCGTCGCCATCGTGCTCGACGACCTCGTGTACTCGCGGCCCGTCATCATCGACAAGATCCCTGGCGGGCGGACGTCCATCACGGGCGTGACCCGAGCCGAGGCCGAGGACGTGGTCGTCGTGCTCAAGTCCGGTGCGCTCCCGGCCCCTGTGGACATCGTCGAGGAGCGGACGGTCGGGCCGAGCCTCGGGGCGGCCTCGATCCGCGCGGGCACGATCAGCGTGATCGTCGGCCTCCTGTTCGTGGTTTTCTTTATGGTGTTCTACTACCAGTCGGCCGGCCTCGTCGCCGACCTCGCCCTGTTGCTGAACATCCTGTTCATCTTTGGCATCCTCGCCGCCTTCGGCGCGACGCTCACGCTCCCCGGCATCGCCGGTATCGTGCTCACGATCGGTATGGCCGTCGACGCCAACGTGCTCATCTTCGAGCGCATCCGGGAGGAGATGGCGAGCGGGAAGACGCTCAAGGCCTCCATCGACGGCGGCTACGCCAAGGCCCTCGGCGCCATCGCCGACGCCAACATCACGACGTTCTTCGTCGGCGTGATCCTGTATTCGTTCGGCGTCGGCCCGATCCAGGGTTTCGCCGTGACGCTCATGGCCGGCATCCTCTCGTCGCTGTTCACGGCCATCGTGGTGACGCGGATCGTCTTCGACTACTTCGTCGCTGAGCGCCGCACCATGGTCGCTTTCGGCTGACCTCCTGTTCTGCGGCAGGGGCGGCCGGTTGGTCGCCCCTACGTATCCCACCTTTTGACCGTACTGTACCATGAGAATCTTCGAAAACGCCGACTACCTGTTCGTCGAGAAGCGACGGATCGCCTACGTCATCTCCGGCGTCCTCATCCTCCTCAGCATCCTCTCGCTCCTCACGCGCGGGATCGAGACGGGGATCGATTTCCAGGGCGGCACCGAGTTCGTCATCGAGACGGGCGAGGCACTCCCCATCCCCGGCGTCCGCGACGCCCTCGCCGGCGCCTTCGGCGCGCAGCCCGAGGTGAAGACGTACGACAACGATCACACCCTCCTCATCCGCACGACGGCCGGCGGCGACGACATCGACGCCATCCAGCAGAACGCCGTGAACGCCGTGACCGGGGCGTATCCGCAGGCGAACGTCCAGGTCGTCAAGATCGACTCCGTCGGGCCGCGCTTCGCCGAGGACCTCAAGCGCGGGGCGTTCTACGCCGTCATCGCGTCGCTCTTCGTGATCTTCGTCTACGTGTGGCTGCGGTTCGAGTGGGAGTTCTCGCTCGGTGCCGTCGTGGCGCTGGCGCACGACGTGACGATCACGCTCGGCATCTTCTCGCTCTTCCACCACCTCCTCCCGTTCTCACTCCAGATCGACCAAGCCATCATCGCGGCCCTGCTCACCATCGTCGGCTACTCGCTCAACGACACCGTCGTCGTGTTCGACCGCATCCGCGAGTACACGAACCTGTTCAAGACCGAGCCCTACGCCCAGATCGTGGACCGCTCGATCAACTCGACGCTCTCGCGCACGATCATCACCTCGGGCACGACGTTGATCGTGGTGGTGACGCTGTTTATCTTCGGGGGCGAGGTGCTGCGCGGCTTTGCCTTTGCGCTGCTCGTCGGGATCGGCATCGGGACGTACTCGTCGATCTTCGTGGCGTCGCCGATCGTCGTAGAGTTGAAGGCGCGCGCGGCCCGATGATTAATGGGTGATTGGGGGAATCGCTGATTCTGACTCCCCAATCAGCCAATCAGCGATTCCCCCAATCACCCAATAGAAACCCCGCCATGCGATTCAAAACCGAAGAGCGCTACAACGCCGTCGTCCTCCAACTCAAAGGCGACGTGATGGGCGGCCCGGACGGCGCGAAGCTGCACGACCAGCTCCGCGAGATGAAGGAGGCCAGCCAGATGAACGTCGTCGTCGACCTCTCGAAGGTTCGCTTCATGAACTCCAGCGGCCTCGGGATGCTCATCGGTGGCCTGTCCACGATGCGCAACGCGGGCGGCGACCTCCGGCTCGCCAACGCCACCGACCGCATCCAGTCGCTCCTGATGATCGCGAAGCTGCTCACCGTGTTCAAGCACTTCGACTCCGTAGACGAGGCCGTCGAGAGCTATAACGACGAGCCCGCTCCGGAAGCGTCCTAGCGCCGCGCCGCTGTTGTCGAGAAGGCGGCGGGGCCACGCCTCGCCGCCTTTCCTGTGCTCGGACTGAGCGCCGTTGCCGCTGCGTGGCGTCGAGCGATCCTATTCGGCGACAGGCAAACACACGTTCTTCCTCTCTACCATCTGTTATCTGGACCCCGGATTATGCCTGTAACCATCGTCATCGGTAGCCAGTGGGGCGACGAAGGGAAGGGGAAGGTTGTGGACCTCCTCGCTCCTGAAATGGACATCGTCGCCCGCTATCAGGGCGGTGCGAACGCCGGCCACACGATCGCGTGGGAGGACCAGCAATTCGTCCTCCACCTCGTCCCCAGCGGCATTTTCCACGAGGGGACGACCTGCGTGATCGGCAACGGCGTCGTGATCGACCCCGTGGCGCTGATGGAGGAGATCCGCACGATCCAGGAGCTCGGGTTCGAGGTCGAGGGGCGGCTGTTCATCAGCCACAACGCCCACCTCATCATGCCCTACCACAAGGCCATCGAGCAGGCGCGCGAGCGCTACCGCGATGCCGGGGCCATCGGCACGACGGGCCGGGGGATCGGGCCGGCCTACGTAGACAAGTTCGCCCGCACCGGCATCCGCGTCGTGGACCTGCTCGACCGCGACGTGCTGCGGAAGAAACTGAAGGACGCCATCGAGGAGAAGAACGCGATCCTCCGCTCCGTCTACGGCGCCGACGGGCTCGACGTGGACGCGCTCATCGAGGAGTACGTCGAGTTCGACCGGCAGATCGACCCCTTCGTGAAGAACACGCCGGAGTACCTCAACGCCGCGCTGAAGGACGGCAAGCGCGTGCTCGCCGAGGGTGCGCAGGGCTCGCTGCTCGACGTGGACTTTGGGACGTACCCCTTCGTCACGAGCAGCCACCCCACCGCCGGCGGTTGTTGCACCGGGCTCGGTGTCCCGCCGACGGCCGTGGACCGTGTCATCGGCATCGTGAAGGCGTACTCGACGCGCGTCGGCAACGGCCCGTTTCCGACCGAACTCGACGGCGACCCCCAGCACGATCCCGAGGCTATTGGGCAGAAGCTCCGCGATGTGGGCCACGAGTACGGCGCGACGACGGGCCGCCCCCGCCGTTGCGGCTGGCTCGACCTCGTCGCCCTCCGCTACACCGCCTCCATCAACGGCTTCACCGACATGGCGATCACGAAGCTCGACGTGCTCGCCGGGCTCGACGAGTTGAAGGTCTGCACGCAGTACCGGATCGACGGCAAGCTGACGGACCGCTTCCCGAACGACCTCGCCACGCTCGAACGCGTCGAGCCGGTCTACGAGACGTTCCCCGGCTTCGCCGACCTCGGCGGTGCGGACTCCGTGGACGGCCTGCCCGAGGCGGCGCGCACCTACCTCCGCTTCATCTCCGACTCCCTCGACGTTCCGATCTCGACTGTCTCGACGGGACCGAAGCGCTCGGAGACGTTGCAGGTTTAGGAGGGCCGCCCCCACGAAGTCTCGTCGCGTGAAACCCCTCCTGCTCCTCTTCCTTGCCTCTGCGTGTGCGGCTTGGCATCCGGCTTCAGTCCCGCCGCCTCAGGATACGGCTATCCCGGACCCTGTCGCCTTTCCGTACCGCGAAGTCGATGGGCAGGCGCTTCAGGCGTATGTGTTCACTCCGGGCACTCGACCTGCTGGCGAGCCGGTAAGTGCTGTGCTCCTCTTTCACGGAGGGGATGGAGCGTAGGGCAACCGGAGTGGACGTTCGATGCGGCGCGCCGCTTTGCCGCGCACGGTATGGTCGCCATCCCGATTCAGTACCGGCTCTCGCAGGGAGACGTGACCCCTATCGACGCCCTCGCTGACGTGTGCGCTGCGTTCCGCTGGGCGCGTGAGCACGCCGACGAATTGGGACTCGACACGAGCCGAGTCGCGGGGTATGGCGTCTCAGCCGGGGGGCATCTGGTGGCGAGCGCAGCCACGGTCGGGTGCCCTCAGGAGGAACCGTCAGCCGTCCGCTCCGTGCCGGACGCCCTGTTGCTGTGGTCGCCCGCTTTGGATATGGCCCGCGACGGCTGGTTCGAGCGGAAGCTTCAGGAGCGGGCGACAGCCGAGGCCTATTCGCCTGTCGAGCATGTCCGGGCGTCGACGCCGCCGACGAGCATCGTGCAAGGGGATGCAGACACCCTCACGCCTCTGTCCGGAGCCGAGCGGTACTGCGAACAGTTGACCGAACTCGACGGCGTTTGCGAGCTGAACGTGTATGGAGGTGTGGGGCATCTGCTCACGCGCAACCTCGAATACCAGGAAGGCGACTTCGACCCGGACCCGAAGGCCGTTGCAGACGGCATTGCGCAGCACCTGGAGTTCTTACGAGGGTTGGGGTTTATTGAGGAGGAGTGAGACTGCGAGTTGCATGGAGACGGGGCGCTCAGCCTGTATCTTCCCCCTTCTTCCGCCCGCCCGCTCTCCCTTTCCCCACGGTGAAAGCCTACCGGACCTCGGTCAAGATCAAGCTCGGCCTCATCGTGGCGGCCGTGCTGATCGCCGTGTCGTCGCTGTGGTACACGAACGCGCTCGCCAACCGGCTGATGCGGCAGGAACGTGCGGCCATCCAGCTCTGGGCGCGCGCGCAGGAGTACGTCACGCAGGTCGATGCGACGAACCCGTACCAGGAGGACTTCGTGCGGCTCGAACGGCTGCTCGACGACGCCGCGCTGCCCCTCCCGACTCGCTCGGCCGATTCGCTCCGGCAGGCGCTCCGGTGGGCGCGCTCCATGCCGGCCTCCGACGAGATCAACTTCGTCTTCAACGAGATCGTCGAGCCCGAGACCCGGTTCAACGTGCCGGCCATCATCACCGACACGAGCCTGACGGCGATCGTCACCTCGCGGAACGTGGCCGTGGACTCGTCGCAGACGCAGCAGGAGATCGACGCCTACCTGCTTCGCACGGCCGCGTCGATGGACGCCATCCACCCGCCCCTTCGGCTCGACCTCGGCGGCGGGCTCGACGTCCAACTCATCCACTACGGCGAGAGCGACATCGTCCGCTCGCTTCGGTGGTTCCCGCTCGTGCAGTTCCTCTTCGTCGGCCTCTTCATCTTCGTCGGCTATCTCGGTTTCTCGTACGTCCGGCGCAGCGAGCAGTCGAGCCTGTGGGTGGGGATGGCGAAGGAGGCCGCGCACCAGCTCGGCACGCCGATTTCCAGCATCATGGGCTGGATCGAGCTGCTCCGCGTCGGCGACGGGGCCGTCGAGAACGAGCAGGTCGCCGATGAGCTGGAGAAGGACGTAGGCCGCCTGCACCGCGTCGCGGACCGGTTTCAGAAGATCGGCTCGGTCCCGGCACTGGAGGCGCAGCCGCTCGCGCCCGTCGCCGAAGCCATCGCCGACTACATCCGCCGCCGGATGCCCTCCGCCGGGAACCGCGTGCGGCTCGACGTGGACGTGCCGCCGGACCTGTGGGTCGCGCTCAACCGCGAGCTGTTCGAATGGGTGGTGGAGAACCTGCTCAAGAACGCACTCGATGCCATTGAGGGGCGCGGCGTAATCTCGGTGCGGGCGACCCGGACGCCGCCGCGCCGGGGCAGCGGCACCGGCACGGTCACGATCGACGTGAGCGACACGGGCAAAGGCATCGAGCGGAGCGCGGCTCGCCACATCTTCCGCCCCGGCTTCTCGACGAAGAAGCGCGGGTGGGGCCTCGGCCTCAGCCTCGCCAAACGGATCGTCGAGGACTACCACGGCGGCATGCTCACCCTCGCTGAGTCGAAGCCGGGACAGGGCACCACGTTCCGCATCACCCTCGCCGAAGCGGAGCCCGTGGCCGACGCGGGCCGGCCGGAGCGCAATCAGTTACAGGAGGCCTGAGCGATGTGGTGCAGATGGATGTTCGTACTTCTCGTAGGGGCACTCGCCGGCTGTCAGACGGAGCCTACGCCATCGACGGTAGCGCCTGTCGCGGAGGAGGTGTTTCGCGACGTAGCGAGTCCGGCGGGGCCGGGGAGCGGCGAGCCCGGCCTGTTTCGGATCGGTGACCGGGCGGCGCTGAGTTGGGTGGAGGAGCGGGAGGACGGGCACGCCGCGCTTCGCTTCGCCGTGTGGAAGGGGACGGCGTGGTCGAGCCCACGTACCGTCGCCGAAGGTGACGACTGGTTCGTCAACTGGGCTGACCGGCCGGGTGTCGTCGCGCTCGGCGACAGCGCGCTCGCGGCGTACTACCTCGTCCGACACGGCGGCGACAATCGGTACGCCTACGACATCCGGCTCGTCCGCTCCGATGACGGCGGGCAGACGTGGAGCGCGTCGATCACGCCGCACCGCGACGGGACGCCGACCGAGCACGGCTTCGTCTCGGCTGTCCCACAGCCCGACGGAAGCCTGCTCGTCGCGTGGCTCGATGGGCGCGGTTACCACCCGGCGAAACAGGCGCACGACGAAGAGGAGCACGACCCGCACGAAGAAATGTCGCTCCGCACCGCAACGCTCGCCCCCGGTGGTCGGCTGAGCGATGAGGCCCAACTCGATCACCGGACGTGCGACTGCTGCCCGACGGCCGCTGTCGCCGCTTCCGGTGGCGTGCTCGTCGCCTACCGCGACCGCTCCAACGACGAGATCCGCGACATCGCCGTCGTTCGGAAGCAGGATGGCTCGTGGTCCGCGCCCGCCCTCGTCCACACCGACGGGTGGCACATCGAAGGTTGTCCTGTCAACGGTCCCGCACTCGCCGCCTACGGGGATCGCGTCGCCCTGGCGTGGTTCACCGGTGCGGACGACGAACAGCGCGTCCACCTCGCGTTCTCCGACGACGCCGGGTTGGGATGGGTTGAGCCGGTGATGATGAGTGACGGACACCCTGCCGGCCGCGTAGACGTGATCTTGCTTGACGATGGCGGTGCCCTCGTGAGTTGGGTCGAGCAGGTGGGGGAGGTCGCCGAGCTGCGTGTCCGGCACGTCACCGCCGACGGGACGCTGGGCGCGTCCGTGCTCGTTACGTCCATCTCTGCCGACCGTGCATCCGGTGTGCCCCGGATGATTCGCGCCGGCGGCACGGTCCTGCTGGCGTGGACCGACCCGGCCGATCCGGCGCAGGTGCGTGTCGCAGCGGCGGGGCTCGCCGACATCATCCGGCCAGCCCCTCCAGCAGCGTCCGCGCCGTGAGCCGGGCGAGGGCTTCCACGTCGTCGGGTTGCTCCATCTGGCCGTCCACGAGGAGCGAGGCGAGGCCGTGGACCGTCGCCCACGCCACATACGCGAGTGCCTCCGGGTCGCCCGTGCGAAGGGCGCCGCTGGCCTGGCCGGCCGTGATCAGCGCGACGAGTTCGTAGTACGCCGCGTCGGCGGTGGTTTGGAGCGCCGGGACCTCGCGGCGGGCGAGGGCCTCGCGGCCGTACATCAGCCGGTAGTGCGCCGGATTCTCGACGGCGAAGCGGACGTACGCCACCCCCATCGCTTCGAACGGGGCGAGTCCGGCTGCACCGCTCGCGTTGACGGCACGGAGCGCCGCCCGCAGCCGCTCGAACCCCTCGGCGGCGACGGCGACGAGGAGCTCGGCTTTGTCCTTGAAGTGGCGGTACGGGGCCGTGCGCGAGACGCCGACGGCCTCGGCGAGGGCGCGGAGCGTGAGGGCGTCGGTGCCGCCGTCGCGGATGAGGCGGGCGGCGGCGTCGAGGAGGGCGGGGCGGAGGTCCCCGTGGTGGTAAGAGTCAGCCATGCGAAAAAGATCGGGAACCCGGTTGACTATGTCAACATTGAAGATTTAAGTTGACGTTGTCAACATGGCGATATCCCTTTCACCAGATCAAACCCTTCCATGTACGAGCAAGGCATTCCGACCAGCTCGGCGGGCGGGCTCTTTTTCGTCCGCGCCTCCGTCGCCGTTGTGCTGATCCTCCACGCGCCGAACGCACTCGCGCAGCCCGGCCCCGACGCACCACCCGCTCCCGATACCTTGCAGTCCGGGCACAGAGGTCTTATGGTCGGAGGGGGCTACCTGCTTGCGCTGTCACAGGGCAGATTCGCAGAGGCAGCGGGAGCCGCACACGGCGGCGGCGGCATATTCGTAGCAATACAGGGCGAGCGGGTCGCGCTCGGTATCGACGCCTCCGGGTTTGCCCTCGACCGTCGGAAAGAGGCAGTCCGGCTCGAATCGGGGCCGGAGGTGGCGCTGGAGACGACGACCGACATCGTGCGCGTCAGCCTGTTCGGGCGCTACGGGCCTCGGTTCGGCAGTGTGTACCCCTACGTCGAAGTGCTCGCTGGGGCGAATATGCTCACGACGACCACGAAGCTCGCAGGCGCGCCGGACGACGCTCAGGGCGACAGGGAGAAAGTAGAACGTCACTCCTGCTGTCGGAGGCGGCGTCGGCGTGATGCTGGATGCGGACGAGGCACGTTTCGGGTTCTACGTTCAGGCGCGCGCCGTGCTCGGTGGCACAGCAAACTATCTCCTCTTCGATGAGGAGACCGGGCGGTTCACCGAGCGCTCGTCAAGCACAACGACGCTGATGTTCAGCATCGGGGTCATCTTCTATCCGTTTTAACCGCTTGCAGCGTGCAGGCATACGATCACGCGAAGCTATGGCTACTCTCATAGGACGTACGCAGTTGAGGAACTCCTCCCCCCGGGGAGGTGCCCCTGTAGGGGGCGGAGGGGGTTGGCCGAGCCCCGTAGACCCCCCCAGTCGCTGCGCGCCAGCCCTCCGAGGGGGGCAGGGGGCCAACTGCGTAACTCCTATCACATAAAAGGTTGGGCAAACATACTCGGCGGCTTCCGCGTCGCCATCGCCGGCCTCGTGGTCGTGCTCGGTACGCTCGTGGTGCTGCTCGTTGGGTGGGTGCCGGTGCGGGCGCGCGGAGCGCGGCTCGGCGGGTGGGTGGTGACGGGGATGGCGCGGCTCGCGGCGGCGGTCTTCGACGTCCGCGTCCGGTGCGATCAGCCCGAGCGGCTGCGGCTGCACCGGGGCTTCGTCTTTCCGAACCACCTCTCGTACGCCGACATCATCGTGCTGCTGCACCTGTTCCCGCTCCGGTTCCTGAGCAACCACGTCGTCGAGCAGACGCCGCTCGTCGGGTGGGTGGCGAAGGCCATCGGGACGGTCTTCGTGGACCGGGGCGACCGCGACGCGCGGGCCGAGGCACGGCGTGAGCTGGCCGAGGCGCTGGCCGAGCGGGACCACCCGCCGCTCGTGCTCTTTCCCGAGGGGCGGATCGGCGAGGGCGAGGTGCTCCACCCGCTCCGGCGCGGCGCGTTCGAGGTCGCGGCGGCGGGGTCGGTGCCGTACCTCCTGTGCGTGATCCACTACAGCGATCTGGAGACCGTCCGCTGGCGGCGCGACGAGCCGTTCGGGACGGCGCTCTGGCGGCTGGCGCGGCGCCGCGGCACGCTGGACGCCCGGCTCGTCTTCCTCGGCTCCGTCCACCCCACGCCCGCCGACGATGCCGACGCGCTCGTCACCCACGCCGAAGACGTGCTCGGCACAGCCATCGCCCCGTCCGGAGTAGGAGTGGAGCGGCCTTAGCGTTGCGGTCGATGGCGCGTACGCTGCCCCCTCACTGCCCTGCCGGGCATCTCTCCCCCGAGGGGGCGCGAACGTGATTCACAATCGCCTCGCCAGCCCAATTCTGCCGACTTTTGCGTTCACGTCCCCTCGTCCCTCCGGGGAGAAGGACAGGGTGAGGGAGCCTACGTGCAACCGAGTTCGCGCTACAGCCGGGGCTGCGGGTCGGTGAACAGCGTCGAGTCCACGGTTGCCGGGGCCAGGATGTGGTCGGTGAGGATGGCGACGGGAGCACCGATGACCTGCTTGCGGGCCGAGAGGAGCACGCGCCCCTGCGGCCCCTGGAGTGTCTGATATGCCGTCCACTCGAACGAGCGCGGCGCCGAGGTGCCTTCGAGCACGAACGTCCAGCGGTTCAGCCGGCCGGTATCTCGGTCGATGAAGAGCCAGTACTGGTCGCCCGGCGTCATCCCGACATTGGCGAACGAGAGCCGGATCACGTCGGTGGCGGCGTCGGAGGAGTCGGGGACGTAGGTACGGGTGACGCCGGGGTCGAAGAGCTTGAGCGGGGCCAGCAGCCAGTACGTGTCGTTGATCGTACGCTCGCGGGCCGTTTCTATCGCCGCGTCGCCGGCCTCGCCGTCGAGCGGGGTGCCGTTGAGGTAGGCGCGCCCGCTGTCCGGCCACGCGGTGAAAAGCGCGACGTAGGTCGAGTCCTCGCCGCCGGGCCATTCGACGCGGTAGCGGTTGCGCTGCTTGTCCCAGTAGTGCCGCGCCGCCACCTGTTGCTGTCCCTCGCGCTCGACGCCGAACTCGAAGCGAAGCGCCGGAAGCGCGTGCCACGCGTCGAACCCGCCCGAGGCCATGACGGCCTGCATCGCGACGGAATCGGCCTTTGTACCGAGCGGGACGGCGGTGGTGGTCGGCGCTGTCTCGGGAGCGGGGGCATCCGCGCAGCCGAAGAGGGAGAGGGCGGCGAGGAGGGAGAGGGCGCGGGGCATACGTCGTGGGGGAAAGAATGCGGTGGGGAGATCAGCGGTCCATCGTGAAGCCACTCGTGAGGGCGTCCGGCGGTAGGTCGGTGACGGCCACGTAGATATCGTCGCGGTCGCGCCAGAGGAGTACGTCGCCGTTGCCGGTGCTGCGGACGATCGGGGTGCCCTCGTCGAGTTCCTCGTAGTCGTCGCTGGTGAGGCGCAGGCGGTCGGGGACCTGGTCGAGCAGGGCGTAGCTGTAGGCAAAGACGGCGATGTTGCGGTCCTCGTCGTCGTCGTAGAGGAACACGGGCACCTCGACGGCCGGCGCGGCCTGCGCGATGGCGACGCCGGTGAGCGAGGCGGCGTCGAACAGGGGCACCCCCACGCGCCAGCCGAACTCCTCGCGGATGAACTGCCTCGCTTCGGCAGGCACGTTCGTCCGCAGCAGGAGCCGGAGGCTGCCGGCCGCTTCCACAGAGCGGTCGATCACGTCGGGATCCCCCGCCCGCTCGTCGGTGCTGGAGAGGACGTAGCCGATCATGCCGGCGGCGGCGATGAGGAGGAGGGCGAGTGCGGCCCGTTGCAGCGGCGGGCTCGTCGGCATCTTCGGCAGTTCCGGTGCGGGCGGGGAGGCGGGGCGATGGCTGACGGCAGCGGCGCGTTCGGGGCGCTCAAGGGTCTCGCTCGGCGGCTCGGAGACATCACCCCAGCCTGGAGGCTGGATCTCGGGTGCAGGCGGTGAGATCTCGGGTGCGGACGGCGGTGTGATCTCCGGCTGATCGGGCGATGGCAGGTCGGGCTCTGGGATATCCGGAGCGGGGATGTCGGGCTGCGGGGGGGATGTCGGGTCCGGTTCACTCGGGTCCGTCTCCGGCTCGAAGTCTGGCACCGGCTCGAAGCCCGGCACGGGGTCGGCTGGACGGCCGGGGGTGGACGGTTCCGAGAGGGGAGTGTGGTCGGGCGCAGTGTCGGCAGCGTCGGGGCGGTTCGGGATATCGGACATGGCGAAGGCGAGGGGAATCATAGCATCGAACCGGAAGGCAGAAGGGCCGTACGTCCAGACACTATGGCGGGAGCGCGGGGCACGAGGGCTCGCAAGATAGAGCGGTCTACTCGCGCTCCACGAATACGACGTTCACGGCGCTCCCTTTCTGGATGCTCAGCAGCCGCGCCGCATCGCCGCCGTGGATCCCCACTTCGAGGTAGCCGGATGAGCCGACGAGGGCGACGGGCTCCCCGGCCTCGACGTCCGCGTACGTGCGGTGGAACCCGTCGAGGCTCGTCGAGCCGACGTAGCACTTGACGTCGCGGCCGGTGCGGTGCTCGGCCAAAAGGGTGGCGGGGATGTTGGTGACGGCGTTCCCGAAGCGGTCGATGTGGGCGACCCAGCCCCGGATGCCCTGCTCGTCGGCGAGCGGCTGGACCCAGTGCAGTCGCTGAATCTCGTCGGTGGGCGAGCCGATGTCGGTGAGCGCGCGGCCCGTGGCGAGGTGGGCGGCAGCGGGCGCGAAGATGTCACGACCGTGGAAGGTGGCGCTCGGATTCGGGGTTCGCCAGAAAGCGGGGCGGTCCAGCACGACGGTGGCCTCGGGCGCGGCCCCGCCCGGCAGGAGCGAGAACAGCCCGTTGTCCGGCCCAACGAAGAACTGCCCGCCGATCCGCACGGCGAGCGGGCGGCGCGCCGTCCCCACGCCGGGATCGACCACGGCGAGGTGAACGGTGTCGGGCGGGAAGTAGGGCACGGCCTCGCGCAGCACGAACGCCGCCCCCATCACGTCTTGCGGTGCGATCCCGTGCGAGAGATCCACGAGGCGTAGCGCGGGGTCGAGCGAAAGCACGACGCCTTTCATCGCGGCGACGTACGCGTCATCGAGGCCGAAATCCGTCGTCAGGGTGAGGAGGCGCACGGGGAGCGAGGCAGAAGGGGAAGGTCGCGCGGAATATAGGGGCAGCGGTGCCGTTCAGGCCGTCTGGAATGGGGTCGGCAAGTGGGGGCGAATCGTCCTATCTTCCAGCGTTCGTGTCCTCCACCCGTCACCCCACCCGATGTCCGCCGACCGACCCGAGTCCCCTGCCGCCTCCGACCGTGCCGACGATCTGAGTGAGCGCCATCAGGAGGCCCTCCAGCAGTTCATCCTGCTCTGGGGCGAGATGGCGACGTACTGGGGCATCAACCGGACGATGGCGCAGATCCACGCCCTCCTCTACGCCGTGGAACGCCCGCTCGACACCGACGAGATCATGGAGCGCCTCCAGATCAGCCGGGGCAACGCGAACATGAACCTCCGCTCGCTCGTCGACTGGAACCTCGTCCGCAAGACCCACCAGCTCGGCAGCCGCAAGGACTTCTACGTCGCCGAGAAAGACATCTGGAAGATTACGACGACGATCATCCAGGAGCGCCAGCGCCGCGAGATCGCGCCCGTCGAAGAGGCGCTCACTTCGTGCATCGCCGAGATGCAGGGCGGCGGCTCGCTCTCCGAGCCGGAGGCGCGCTTCCTCGAACGGATGGAGAGCATGCAGGAGTTCATGCGGGTATTCGACGAGTTCACCGAGGCGCTCCTCCCGTTCCTCCACCAGCGGAACGCGCGGAAGGTGCAGAAGCTCACCGGTTTCGCGGCCCGCCTGGGGCAGAAAAAAACGGCCGAGAGCAAAACCGGCGACGGCCGTGGCTGAGCGGACGACCAAGGCCACGGGCGACCGCGGCGAGACCGTCGCGGCGGAGTTCCTCGAAGGGAAGGGCTACCGCATCCTCGAGCGCAACTACCGCTTCAACCGCGAGGAGGTGGACCTCGTCTGCTTCCAGCCGTACGACGACTACACGCAGGGCGGCGAGCTCGTGTTCGTGGAGGTGAAGGCGCGGCGCGGGCTGGGCTACGGGCGGCCCGAGGCGGCCGTCACGCCGGAGAAGCAGCAGGCCATCATGCGCGTCGCCGAGGCCTATCTCCACGAGACGCGGCTCGAAGGCGCGCTCGCCCGCTTCGACGTGGTCGCCGTGCTGCTTGGCGGGCGCGAGCCGGAGATCGAGCACTTCGAGAACGCCTTCGGGATGTTCGGGTGAGTGTAGCTGTGAAGGTGCCCTCTGCATCGGTCCCGCCGTCGCCCGGTCAGCCTGCCCTCCTGCTCCACGGTGGCGCGTGGGACATTCCCCACGACGAAACGGCGGCGCATGTCGAGGGGATGACGCAGGCGCTCGCGCGCGGGCGCGCCCTCCTCGGGGCCGGGGCATCGGCGCTGGAAACCGTCGTGGAAACCGTAGCCGTGCTGGAGGCGCACCCCGCTTTCGACGCCGGACGCGGGGCCGTCCTCGACCGCTCCGGGCAGGCCCAGCTCGATGCCGGGCTGATGTGCGGCGCGACGTATCGCTGGGGCGCGGTAGCACACGTCCGCCGGATCGCCCATCCGATCCGCGTCGCCCATCGGTTGCTCGCTGGCGACGGGCAGGAGCGGCTGCTCGTCGGCCCCGGAGCCGAAGCGTTCGCCGAAGAAGTGGGATTCGGTCTTGTCGATAACGAGAGGCTCGTCGTGGAGCGGGAGCGGGCGCGGTTCGCCCGGTTGAGCGACGAGGCCGCGTTTCACACGAGCCGCGCGTTCTCGGGCGAGGCTGGGCCGCGCGGCACCGTCGGCTGTGTCGCGCTCGATCGGGAGGGCCGTCTCGCCGCGGCGACCTCGACGGGCGGTGCGCCGTTCACCCGGCCGGGCCGCGTCGGCGACTCGCCGCTCGTTGGCGCGGGCTACTACGCCGACGCCGACGCCGCGGCGAGCGCGACGGGCTGGGGCGAGGCCATCGCCGCCGTGCTCCTCTGCGGCCGGACCGTCGATGCCGTCGCCGCTGGCGCCACGCCCGAGGCGGCAGCTTCGGCCGGGCTACAGCGGATGGGACGGCTCGTGCAGGGGCCGGGCGAGCGTGGCGTGGCCGGCCCCGCCACCGGCGGCCTCATCGTCCTCGACCGCCACGGCCGCGGCGGCTGGGCCTTCACGACGCCACGCATGGCTCGCGCCGGCTGGCGCGCCGGTTCCGACCCGTGGACCCTGCTGTAGAGAGGCGGACAGATGGAACAGGCACCGTCGCCCCCTCTCTGCCCTACCGGGCATCTCTCCCCCAAGGGGGGAGAGAACGTGGAAATCCACGCCGCGCTTGCATTCGAGCGCGGCGTTTCATAGTACGTCCCCTCGCCCCGCTGGGGCTTGTCCCGAGCGAAGCCCCACAGGGGCGTAGCCGAGGGAACTGGACAGGGTGAGGGGAGCCCACGAGCAACCGGCCGCCGCTAGCGTCTCACCAGCCCGTGCGGATCGTGGGGGCGGAGGCGGAGCGCTCAGCGGCGGTGGGGCGGACGGGGATGGGCTCGACGGGCACCGAGCGGGGGCGGGTCTCGGCGTAGGCCGGGGCGTCGGTGCCCACGGCATCGTGCTGTGCGAGTCGGGTGCTGTCGAAGTAGAAGGCGAGGATGTCGCGGTAGCTGTAGCCCTGCCGGGCCTGCTCGCGCGCGCCGTACTGGCTCATCCCGACGCCGTGGCCGAAGCCGCGCCCCTCGAACACGTAGCGGTCGCCGCTCCGGCGTATCGAGAGAAACGTGCTCCGCATCAGCCGGGACCCGAAGGCGGTGTTGACGGCGAGGCGGACGGCGTTGGCCGCCACGGTACGCGGGCGGGGACCGAGGAGACGGAACGTCCGCACGCGACCCTCGCGGCTCTTCTCCGCGATCTCCAGCCCGGTCACGGTCGTGCCGAAGCTCCGGGAGAGCGCGCGCAGCAGCCGGTCCCGCTCCACCTCCGTCGTCCAACGGTGGTCCGGCGCGGCCCCGTCGACCGGGTCGTCGCGGCCTCGGAGGTAAGGGAGCGGTCGGCCGTCCCAAATCGACTCGTTGTCGGCGGTGTGGCCGCCGGACGACGACGAATAGACCGCTTCGATGAGGCCGCCTCGGTAGGTGAGGATCTCGCCCTGCGTCGCCTCGGCCGCCCGCCGCGCGACGGGCGTCTCGCTTCCGATCCCCCGATACACCTGCGAGCCGACGTGGTCGACGAGGTCGTAGCTCTCGCCCTTGCCACGTGCTTTGAGCGCGTACGTCCTCGCCAGCACGGCCTGCGCCTTCACGCCTTCGATCTCTTCGAAGGGATATTCCGACGACACCACGCTCGCCACATAGTCCTCTAACTCCACCGTGTTGACGAGCCGGAGCGGAGACCGAGCGCTCCGGCCGTCCGACGAAACGGTGAGTGTGCCGTGATAGCCCCGGTCGATGGAGCCGGCGCGGAGGCGGAGGTGGCTCCCGCGGAGCGGGGCGAACGTGACTGCCGGCACCGTCTCGATGGTGGAGAGGAAGCGGACGGTGACCGCGCCGCGCGAGGTCTCGACCGTCGCCGCGTTGCCGGGCGTGAGGGTGCCGAGAAAAGCGTCTCCGACACGGACCTGCACGGGGCCGCCCTCGGCGCTCACCGTCACAGTTCCCGGCGCTTTCTGTTCGAGCAGGCGCACGCGCACCGTAGCCTCCTGCGCTTGGGCAGCACCGAAGAGGAGGGCGGCGAGGAAGAGGCTAGTAGCGAACGCGCGCATAGGGAATGGGTCGGTCGGATAAAACGGTGGAAGGTAGCGAAGCCGCAGGATTGCTGCCCACCGTCACAGGCTCAGTTTGTCGCGGAGCTCCTTCGAGCGACTGCGGCTGGCGATGACTTCGTGCCCGCCCGTCAGCACCAGCTTGTAGCGCCCGCTGAACCACTGGATCATCTCGCGGATGTGGTCGAGCTGGACTATCGACGAGCGGTGCACGCGCATAAAGCGCTCCGGGTCGAGCCGCCGTTCGAGGGCGTCGAGCGTGTGGGATACGATGTGGCGGCCCACCTGCGACGGCCGGCCCGGCGGTCCGCTGGGGGCGGCGTTGAGCACGTACAGCCGCGTGATGCCCTCCTCGACCTCGGCCGCGAGCAACTGATCCACGGAGACGATCGTGAGCCGGTCGGAGCCGGGGATCGAGAGCTGCTTGAGATAGTCGGCGGGCTCCGGGTTCGGCTTCTGGACGGCCTGCCGGTCGAGGTATTCAAGCAGTTCGCCGAGGCGGTCGTCGCCGGCGCGGCGCGCCCCGTCGGTCAGCTTCTCGGCGCGCTCGACGGCGAGGGCGAGGCGGTCTTCGCGGACGGGCTTGAGGAGGTAGTCTACGGCGCTTGCCTCGAAGGCGCGGAGGGCGTAGGCGTCGTGCGCCGTGGTGAAGACGACGACGGGACGGCGCTCCGGCGGCAGCCGGTCGAGCACGTCGAATCCGTCAAGCCCCGGCATCTGGATGTCGAGCAGGAGGAGGTCCACGTCTTCGCCCTCCAGCCGCTCCAGCGCCTCGACGCCGTCGCCCGCCTCGCCGACGATGCGGATGCGCCCTTCCTCGACGAACGGCTGGAGCATCCGGGCCAGCCGGCTCCGCGCCGGCGCTTCGTCGTCTACGATGAGAGTGTTCAGCATGGGGCGGAGGGGTGGAGCGAGAGGAGAGAGGCTGAGAACCCCAGTTTACGCATCGCGCAGTACGGTCTCCAGCGGAATCAGCAGGCGCGCCGTCGTGCCGCTTTCAGGGGCGCTCGTCAGCCGCAACAGGTCGCTCCGCCCGTAGAGCCGCTCCAGCCGGGCCGCGACGTTGCGCAGGCCGATCCCGAAAAACTCCGGCGGCTCCGACCCCTTAGGCACAGCGCCTGTGGTGAGCGAAGTCGAACCATCGCCACCGGCGAAGAGGGCGGGGATGCCCAGCCCGGTGTCCGTGACGCGGATCTCGGCGAGAGCCTGTCCCGGCCCCGACCCGGGATCGTCGTGCCGGTGGCTGGAGAGCGTGAGGGTGCCGCCGCCGCGCTTCCGCTCGATCCCGTGCTTGACGGCGTTCTCGACGAGGGTTTGTAGCGCGAAGGCTGGCACGGGGAGGTCCGCGAGCGCCGGGTCCCAGTCGCGCTCGACGGTCAGCTTGTCGCCGAAGCGGACCTGCTCGATGGCGAGGTAATCGTCGACGAGGTGGACCTCGTCGGTGAGGGGGACGAAGGTGAGGCCGCCGGTGCGGAGGATGTGCCGGAAGATGCTCGCCAGCCGCTCGACGGTGCCCTCGGCCTCGCGCGGCTTCTCCTCGATGAGGGCGGCGATCGTGTTGAGCGCGTTGAAGAGGAAGTGCGGGTTGATCTGGGCGCGGAGCGCGACGAGCTGGGCTTCGGCGCTCTCGCGGACGAGGGCTTTTTCCCGCTCAATGAGGGCGAGGCGTTCGGTGGCGAGGGCGAGCTGGCCGCAGAGGCTCCGCAGCATCGCCACGTCTTCGAGGTTGTAGACGGCGCGGCGCCGTGCCTTCCGGCCGAGCACGAGGAGGCCGGCCGGCTCCGCCTCGCCCCCCGCGACGGGGATCGCGAGGGCGACGCCGTAGCTGTTGAGCAGGCGCTCGTCCGCGAGCGGCAGGTCGCTCTCGTCGAGCTCGACGTTGCGGGCCCACACCGTGCCCGACTGCTGGATCTTATCCCACACCCGTCCGAGCTCGGCCTCGGTGAAATAGGGCGGCTCGGAGCGGTAGCGCGCGCGGATCCACGGGTCGTCGCTGCCCGTGCCGGCCGGGAGGCGCAGGAAGAGGACGGCCGAGCGGACGCCGAGCGCCTCGCCGACTGCCTCGACCGTTTCCTCGGCGAGGCGCTGCGGGTCGAGGAGGAGGCGCATACGCTCGCCGAAGTCGCGGAGCCGAATCCGCGCCCGCTGCCGGTCCGTCACGAACAGGCCCCCCACGCGCTGACGGAGCGGCTGCGCGAGCCGTTCTGCCAGGAACAGCAGGAAGATGACGTAGACGCCGGCGATGACCGAGCGCGGCCACATCGCCGTCCCGGGCGGGAGGGTGCGTTCGAGGACGATCAGCCCGCCCGCCACCACAAAAAACACGACGCCGTACACAGCTACGTAGGCCAGCGCCCGCGTCACGACCGAGTCCGCCCGCCCGTGCCGGAGCGTGGCGACTGAGGCGAGGCCGACAGGGGCGAGCGAGAGGAGCTGAATCAGCACGATCAGCCAGCCCACGGTCGCGTCGGACACAGCTCCCGGCAGCGGCACGATGCCGTACACGGAGAGCGCCCCGAGCCCGGCGAGCACGAACACGGCGGCGCTGCCCACCCGGCTCCACGCCGTCGAGGCGGGGACGGCGTCGCCCTCCGGCGTCTCGGCCGGGCCTCGGATCGCGAGGGGGAGTCCGGTTGCCGCCGCGACGTAGCAGCAGACGTAGAACAGGATCGGCGCGATGAGCGCGTCGAGGGTGAGCGGCCCGAGCGCTCCGGCGAAAACGGCGAAGCACACCGCGCCGCCGAGGACGAAAGCGGGAAGGTAGATCGTGGCGAGGAAGGGGGAAGGCAGGGGCCGCAGCCGGGCCACGTCCGTGAGTACACTACGGAGCAGCAAAGCCGGGAAGAGGATCCACCCGCCGAGCGCGAGCAGCGTCACGGCTTGAAAAAAAGTCGCGTAGGCCCCGCCCATCGGCGGGCCGAGCAGCGTCAGGCTCAGCAGGCGGATGAGGTTGCCGAACACCCACAGCGCCGCCGCCGCGAAGAGCGCGAACGAACGCCGTGCGCGGGGGCTTCGCCACACGAGGGGTGCGACGATGATGAGCCCGAGCAGGTGCAGGAACGCCACCACCGCGAACCCCCACAGCGACGCCTGCCACAACGGCCCGCTCAGCGGGTAGAGGAACGTCGGATACCGCGTGATCCCGATCTCGAACGACTGGAGCTGCCCGTTCTGCACCACGTCGTAGACGAGCACATCGCCCGGCGCGACACCCTCGACGGCGCGCTTGACGTCCTCAGCCGAGAAGAACTGCTGGAACTCCAGTTGGTAGAGGACGGCGTCCTCGCGGAGGCCGGCGGCGAAGGCCGTCCCGCCGGGGTAGACGTAGGCCGCCACGATCTCGCCGTCGCGGTCCTGCCACTGCACCCAGTCGAACCCGCGCGGTGCGGACGGCCCCGGTGCCTCGCCCGTCACGCGGGCGATCTCCATCCAGTCCGTCACGAGCCGCCCCAGCATCAGGAGCGACACGAGCGGGACGAGCACGACGAGCACCCGCAGCGCGGCGGATTGAGTGCGAGAGGTCACGGCGTGGAGGATCGAGGCAACGGAAAAAGTGCGAACCGGGACGGCGGCCTTAAAGTAGAGAGCGTATCCCTTCCTGCAAAGGTAGCGGCAACGCCCCTCCATTCTCCTCCTGTTCCGTTCTCCTCCTGTTCCGTGCCCCTCATCGACACCCACGCCCACGTCTACCTCGGCCGCTTCGACGGCGACCGCGACGAGGTCATCGAGCGCGCCCGTGCCGACGACGTCGCCGCCGTCGTGCTGCCTGCCATCGACGTGCCCTCGATCCACGCGGCGCTCGGCCTCTGCGCGCAGCACCCTGGCTTCTTCTACGCGATGGCGGCTCTCCATCCCTCTGAGGTAAAAGACGCCACGGACGATGACTTCGAGCAAGTGCGCGCCCTCTGCGAACGGCCGGAGGTCGTGGCCGTCGGGGAGAGCGGGCTGGACTATTACTGGGACCGCTCGTTCAACGCGAAGCAGGAGGACTACCTGCGCCGCCACGTCCGGCTCGCGGTGGATACCGACCTCCCGCTCGTCCTCCACAACCGCGACGAGAAGGGCAGCGAGGCGTCGTCCCGCGACCTCGTGGCGATGTTGAAGGAGGAGCGGGCGCGGGCGCGGCATCTGGGCGGCGCGAGGCTGCGCGGCATCTTCCACTGCTTCGGCGGACCGGCATGGCTGGCCGAGGAGGCGCTCGCGCTCGGTTTCCACCTCGGGATCGGCGGGACGCTCACGTTCAAAAACGGCGGCGTCGCCGAAGCCATCGAGGCCGTGCCGCTGGAGCGGATCGTGCTGGAGACGGACGCGCCGTTCCTCGCGCCGGAGCCGTTCCGGGGCAAGCGGAACGAGCCCGCCTACGTCCGCCACGTCGCCGAGCGCCTCGCCGAGGTCAAGCGCGTTCCGTTCGACGAAGTGGAGGCGATCACGACGGCGAACGCACGGGCGCTCTTCGGGCTGCCGACCGCGTAATCAATCGGCGCGAGCGGCGTTGCGCGGCAGGGGCGGGGCGAATACCTTTCCATTCCTTCCCATCAGTCGATTCCCGGCATGCCTCCACACGCTCCTCGCTACGTCTATCGCTTCGGCAACGGCACCGCCGACGGTGGCCGGAGCATGAAATCCCTCCTCGGCGGGAAAGGCGTCGGCCTCGCCGAGATGAGCGGGATCGGCCTGCCCGTCCCGCCCGGCTTCACGATCACCACCGAGGCGTGCCGCTACTACGTCGAGCACGACGGCAGCTGGCCCGAGGGGATGGAGGAGGAGGTCCGCGATGGACTTCGGCACGTCGAAGACGCGATGGGGCGGACCTTCGGCGACCCGGCGCGTCCGCTCCTCGTCTCCGTCCGCAGCGGGGCTGCCGTCTCGATGCCGGGCATGATGGACACCGTCCTCAACCTCGGCCTCAACGATGCCGTCGTCGAAGGGCTCGCGCGGGAGAGCGGCAACGAGCGCTTCGCCTACGACGCCTTCCGCCGCTTCATCGACATGTTCGGCGACGTGGTGACGGGCGTGGGCCATGAGCACTTCGAGGCGGCCCTCGATGCGCTCAAGCGCGCGCGCGGCGTCGAGCACGACGTGGACCTCAGGGCCGCCGACCTGCGGGAGATCGTTGGTCGCTACAAAGCGATCTACCGTGAGCGTGCTGGAAGCGCTTTTCCCGAAGATCCGCAGCGGCAGCTCCGCCTCGCCATCGACGCCGTCTTCGAGTCGTGGGACAGTGACCGCGCGGTGCGCTACCGGAAGATCAACCGGATCACCGGGTTGCTAGGCACAGCGGTGAACGTGCAGGCCATGGTCTACGGCAACATGGGCGAGCAGAGCGGCACGGGCGTGTGCTTCACGCGCAACCCCTCCACGGGCGAGGCTTCGCTCTACGGCGAATTCCTCGTCAACGCGCAGGGCGAGGATGTCGTCGCCGGTATCCGGACGCCGCAGCCGATTGCCGAGATGGAGGCCGCCTTCCCCGACGCCTACCGCCAACTCGTCGAGGTCGCCGGCCGGCTGGAGCAGCACAACGGCGATATGCAGGACATCGAGTTCACCGTGCAGGAGGGTGCGCTCTACCTCCTCCAGACCCGGACGGGCAAGCGGACCGGCACCGCCGCCGTCCGGATCGTCGTGGAGATGGTGGAGGCCGGACTCGCCGACAAGCGCCGCGCCGTCGCCGCCATGGTCGAGCCGGGGCATCTCGACCAGTTGCTGCATCCACAGTTCAAGAACCCCGAGGCGTACGCGGACGCCGTGATCGGGACCGGCCTTCCGGCGTCGCCCGGCGCTGCCGTCGGTCGCGTCGTCTTCACGGCCGAGGACGCCGAGGCGTGGCACAAAGACGGGGAAGCCGTCGTCCTCGTCCGCATCGAGACGAGCCCCGAGGACGTCGGCGGGATGGACGCGGCCGAGGGTGTGCTGACGGCGCGCGGCGGGATGACGAGCCACGCCGCTGTCGTCGCGCGCGGCTGGGGCAAGCCGTGCGTGGCGGGATGCAGCGACATCGTGATCGACTACGGCACGAAGTCGTTCACGAGCGATGGGGTCACGCTCAGCCAAGGCGATTGGGTCTCGATCAACGGTTCCACCGGTGAGGTCATTCAGGGCCGGCAGGAGCTCGAAGAGCCGGAGATGAGCGAGGCCTTCGCCACGTTCATGAGCTGGGCCGATACGTTCCGCACTCTTGGCGTCCGCACGAACGCCGACACGCCGGAGGACGCTGCCCGCGCCGTCGCGTTCGGGGCCGAGGGGATCGGCCTCTGCCGGACCGAGCACATGTTCTTTGAGGGCGACCGGATCCAGTCCGTCCGCCGGCTCATCCTCGCGGACACAGAGGACGAGCAGCAGGCCGCGCTCGCGGAGCTCCTCCCGTTTCAGAAGGAGGACTTCAAAGGCATCTTCCGCGCGATGGACGGCCGCCCCGTCACGATCCGCCTGCTCGACCCGCCGCTCCACGAGTTCCTCCCGCACGACGCGGACGGGCAGCGGGCGATGGCCGAGCGGCAGGGCGTCTCCGAGGCCGCGATCCGGGCGAAGGTCGAGGCGCTGGCGGAGGCGAACCCGATGCTCGGGCACCGCGGCTGCCGGCTCGGGGTGACGCACCCGGCGCTCACCGCGATGCAGACGCGGGCGATCCTCGAAGCCGCCGTCGAGGTCCAGGCTGAGGGCACGGAAGTGCGGCCCGAGATCATGGTGCCGCTCGTCGGCACCGTGGCCGAGTTCGTCCACCAGAAGCAGATCATCGAGCAGACAGCGAGGACCGTGTTCGACCAGCAGGGGGCCGAGGTGGGCGTGCTGATCGGGACGATGATCGAGGTTCCGCGCGCCGCCCTCGTGGCCGGCGAAATCGCCAAAGAGGCCGACTTCTTCTCGTTCGGGACGAACGACCTCACGCAGATGACCTTCGGCTACAGCCGCGACGACGTGGGCACGTTCCTGCCGGCCTATCTCGACCGCAAAATCCTCCGCGACGACCCGTTCGAGGTGCTGGATCAGGAGGGCGTCGGGCAGCTCGTCCGCATGGGGACGGAGCGCGGCCGGGCCGCGCGGCCAAACCTCAAAGTCGGCATCTGCGGCGAGCACGGCGGCGAGCCGGAGTCCGTCACGTTCTTCTACGAGGTTGGGCTGGACTACGTCTCGTGCTCCCCCTTCCGCGTGCCCATCGCCCGGCTCGCGGCGGCCCAAGCGCACCTCCGCGCCGAGGGCGGGTAGCCGACGGCGCGGAGGGACTGACGCGGACTCAGTAGTCTCGTGCGGCGACGAGCGTATGCGCGGAGCCTCGCACCGTCACCTGCGTGTCGCCGAACACCACGAGGGCGGAGGGAGCGCCGGTCGCGTCGAGCACGGCGAAACGGCGGGTGGATCCCCGCACCGGATGCGCCGTCACGTACGGGAGGACGCCGCGCGTGATGAGGGCGAGGCGACCATCGCGCCACTTCAGCTTGAGCAGCTCCTCCCCGTCGGCGAAGCGGACACGGACGTACGTCGCGGCGAGCCCGGCGGCATCGCCCGTGGTGCCGAGCGCGTCGACGGACTCCACGGCACCCCGGCGCTCCGTGAGAGCGACAAGGAGCCGGGAGAAGTCGCGCGTGCCGGCTTCCCGGCGTTGGACGGGGAGGGCCTCGGAAAGGCGATGGGTGGAGCCGGCGAACGCGTCGCGCAGGAGGGCCTCGGCGCGGACGTTAAACGTCGGGTTGCCCGTCACCTCGGCGAATGCGTCGAAGGCGGTCTGGCCGACGAGGGTCAGCACGAGGCTCCGTCCCGTGCGGGCGACGTGGAGGGTAGCGTCATCGGACGCATACGTCCCGATGAGGGACCCCGTGCGCGCCTCGTCGGACTGTGCGGTGAAGGCGGCGATGCCGAAGGAGTCCGTCGTCTGGGCGGAGAGGGCGGTGGGGAGGAGGAGGGCGAGGAGAAGGAGCGTACGCATGGCAGTAGCGGGTTGAGTGAATGTCTGCCTCACGGTACGGGGCCGGTTCTGCGAACGTTGTCACCCATCCGTCCCAGCGTGTCACGTCTTCGTCCCGAGTTGTCACCGCATGTCAGCGCAGCGGCCCCGCTATTCGTCGAGCCCGAAGAACGACCGGATCCTCTTGACCAGGTCCCCGCCTGCCCGCCACCGCTCGAACGCGGCCTCGGTCATGAGGCCCACCGGCCCTTCGTAGATCCCTCCCTCGTACCCGCCGTCGAACACGCGGACGGCGATCTCGTTCGTCGTGGCGAGCAGGCCGTGGGGGATCCGGTAGGCCCGAAGCTCCTGCCACTCATCGCCGCGGACGTGGCGGTTCTCGATGTCCGGCGTCCCACCGATCCGCTCGCCGTTGACGTACACCTCGTGGAGGTCGTCGATGAGTCCGAGGACGAGGACGAC